>NZ_JBSHNE010000012.1:0-241382 GCF_053646035.1 Streptomyces sp. NPDC055287
TGCCCTCACCCGCACCAGCCACTTCGCAGCGCTGTGCCCCGCCGAGCTGACGCTCGGCGGGGCACAGCAAGGGCCGAATTAACCAACAGCGTCCGGCCCGGGGCGGGCCCTCCCTGTCGCCGTACGACTCGGCGCCGGACAGGCGGGCCTGAGTGGCCGTCAGGACCACCGACCCGATGAAGAGCCAGGTGGGGGCACAGGGGACGGGTCCGGTCGCATGCGGCAGGATGACGTCCGCGTCAGACCGCCCCGTACGCCACGCGTACGCCATCGGTACGTCCCGACGCGACCGCGCCGCATCCCTCGGACCACGGGAGAGAATCACTGATGTACCGGGCCCTCACACTGCACGACGTGATCGTCGCCGGAATCGCGGTGGCCGTCGGCGTCGCCGCGGGTCTGCTCCTGAGAGCGACCCTGCGCTGGCTGGGCGAACGCGCCAGCCGGACGCGGTGGGGCGGAGACGACGTCATCGTCGACGCCCTGCGGACCCTCGTCCCGTGGGCGGCGATGGCAGCCGGCGCGGCCGCCGCCGCCGCGGTGCTCCCGCTGACCCCCACGACCGGCCACAACGTCACCGTGGCGCTGACCGCGCTGCTCATCCTGGCCGGCACGCTCACGGCGGCCCGGGTCATCGCCGGTCTGGTGCGGTCCGTGGCACAGTCCCGGTCCGGAGTCGCCGGCTCGGCCACCATATTCGTCAACATCACGCGCGTCGTGGTGCTGGCCATGGGCTTCCTCGTCGTACTCCAGACTCTGGGCGTCTCCATCGCGCCGCTGCTCACGGCACTCGGTGTGGGCGGTCTGGCGGTGGCGCTGGCGTTGCAGGACACGCTGGCCAATCTCTTCGCGGGCGTGCACATCCTCGCCGCGAAGACCGTCCAGCCCGGCGACTACATCCGCCTCAGCAGCGGTGAGGAGGGCTATGTCGTCGACATCAACTGGCGCAACACCGTGGTGCGCAACCTGTCGAACAACCTGGTGATCATCCCCAACGCCCAGCTCGCCGGCACCAACATGACCAACTTCAGCCAGCCCGAGCAGCAGCTCTCGATCATGGTCCAGGTGGGAGTCGGCTACGACAGCGACCTGGAGCACGTCGAGCGCGTCACGACCGAGGTCGTCGAGGCCGTGATGTCGGACATCACCGGGGCCGTCCCCGACCACGAACCGGCCGTCCGTTTCCACACGTTCGGAGATTCCAGGATCGGCTTCACGGTGATCCTGGGCGTCGGCGAGTTCAGCGACCAGTACCGGATCAAGCACGAGTTCATCAAGCGCCTGCACCAGCGCTACCGGGCCGAGGGCATCAGGGTCCCCGCCCCCAAGCGGACCGTGACCGTACAGCAGGGCGAGGCGCAGGGAGAGTCACGTGGTGAGCCGCCGATGCCGACGGCCTTCCCGCACCAGCGCGAGGCGAGCGAGCCGGTGCGGTAACGCCGTGCTTCGCGGTCAGGGCGCGTACTTGTAACCGACCCGTCGCACCGTCTGGATCGTGGCGCGGTGCTCGGCGCCCAGCTTGCGGCGCAGGCGGGCGATGTGGACGTCGACGGTCCGGCCGTCGCCGACATGGCCGTAACCCCACACCGTGGTCACCAACTGGTCGCGCGTGTGCACCCGGTGGGGGTGCGTCACCAGGTGGGCGAGCAGTTCGAACTCCAGGTACGTGAGGTCGAGTGGCCGCCCGTCCACGGCGGCGGTGCGGTCGGCCCCGTCGATCCGCACGGGACCGTCGTCCGGCGCGTCGTCCGTGCCGGGAACGGGCACCACGGCCGGCTGCTGATCGGCCGGTACCAGCACCAGGTAGCCGATCATCGGCGGCCGCCCCGGCAGCGCGGGCAGCGTGTGCTGGGGCGCCGGGAGCCAGGTGGCGCCCGGCGGAAGGAAGTCGCCCACGTCGAGGGTCGTGCCGGTACGCACCACCTCGTCCCGGTCGACGGCCCGCAGCCGGTGCCGGCCGAGGTGAGCGGGTGCCTGGGGCTGGGCCTGGGGAGCGGCGGAGAAGGTACGGGTGTTCGCCATGAGAGGTCAGCTTCTTTCGCGCGGAGGAGTCGTCGAGGGACGTACTGCGTCGTGCGCGCTGGACCGAAGACCGGGGTGAACGGCTTTAGAGGGCCCGCGCGTTCCTCGCGCGACAACACACCCGGTCGAAGTCGTGATGCTGACGGGAAGGCCAGAACGGCTCCAGGTCGCTGCGACCTCTCGCGGTGTCCTGGTGGCTGGCCATGGGACCTATTGAAGCAGACGCCCGCCCCCGAGGGCACGCGAAGGGGGCGCCCGCCGGACCGGCGGACGCCCCCAGTTGCCTGTGGCGCACGATCAGACCTGGCCGGCCTTCTCCAGGGCGGTGCAGCAGGTGTCGACGATCAGACGCGTGACGACGTACGGGTCGACGTTCGCGTTCGGGCGGCGGTCCTCGATGTAGCCCTTCTGGTCCTGGCCGACCTGCCACGGGATGCGGACCGAGGCGCCGCGGTCGGAGACGCCGTAGCTGTACTCGTTCCACGGGGCGGTCTCGTGCAGTCCGGTGAGGCGGTCGTCGATGCCGGCGCCGTAGTTCTTGACGTGGTCCATCGGCTTCGAGCCCTCGCCCAGCGACTCGCACGCGGTGACGATCGCGTCGTACCCCTCGCGCATTGCCTTCGTCGAGAAGTTGGTGTGCGCGCCCGCGCCGTTCCAGTCGCCCTTGACCGGCTTCGGGTCGAGGGTCGCGGAGACGTTGAAGTCCTCGGCGGTGCGGTACAGCAGCCAGCGGGCCACCCACAGCTGGTCGGCGACCTCCAGCGGCGCCAGCGGGCCGACCTGGAACTCCCACTGGCCCGGCATGACCTCGGCGTTGATGCCGGAGATGCCCAGACCGGCGGCGAGGCAGTGGTCGAGGTGCTTCTCGACGATCTCGCGGCCGAAGATCTCGTCGGCGCCCACGCCGCAGTAGTAGCCGCCCTGCGCGGCCGGGAAGCCGTTGACCGGGAAGCCGAGCGGGCGCGAGCCGTCGAAGAAGGTGTACTCCTGCTCGATACCGAAGATCGGCTCCTGGCCGGCGAACTGCTCGGCGACCGGGCGCAGCAGCGCACGCGTGTTGGACTCGTGCGGCGTCATGTCGATGTTCAGGACCTCGCACATGACGAGGACGTCGTCACCGCCGCGGATCGGGTCCGGGCAGGAGAAGACGGGGTTCAGCACCCGGTCGGACGCGTGACCCACGGCCTGGTTCGTGCTGGATCCGTCGAAGCCCCAGATGGGCAGCTCGGCGCCATCGGCCAGTATCTTCGTCTTCGAGCGAAGCTTGGCGGTCGGCTCTGTGCCGTCGATCCAGATGTACTCGGCCTTGAAGGTCACGGACGCCATCCTTTGCGGTGCTGCTGCGGTACTGCGGCTTGTGAGGGCAGCTTCGCAAGCGCTGATTTCCCGTCCGTTGCCCGATTGTGAACCCCGTGTTACTCAGGTTTCCGGCGTATCACGAGTGCGTATCGCGACCGTCCGCTACTCCCGGACGACACACTGGCGGGCATGAGCGAACCGTTGACCAGGCCGCGCATCGGACTTCTCGGCACCGGCCCCTGGGCCAGAGGCACCCACGCACCGGCGCTCGCGGCGCATCCCTGCGCCGGCTTCGCGGGCGTGTGGGGCCGCAGGCCCGAGGCGGCCGCCGCGATCGCCGCCGCCCACGGGACCACGGCGTACGACGACGTCGACGACCTGTTCGCCGCGTGTGACGCCGTGGCGATCGCCCTGCCGCCCGACGTCCAGGCTCCGCTGGCGGTACGGGCCGCGGGCGCCGGATGCCACCTGCTGCTGGACAAGCCGCCCGCGACGACTGTGGCGGGGGCGCGGGAGGTCGTCGGGGCGGCGGCGAAGGCGGGCGTGTCGTCGGTGGTCTTCTGCACCCTGCGCTTCGCGACGGGCACGACGGAGTGGATCGCCGAGCAGGCGGCGGCGGGCGGCTGGTTCACCGCACACGCGCGGTGGCTCGGCGCGCTCTACTCGCCGGGTGCGGACAGTCCGTACGCCGCATCGCCGTGGCGCCGCGAGAAGGGCGCCCTGTGGGACGTGGGACCGCACGCGCTGTCCGTACTCCTGCCGGTCCTCGGCGACGTTACGTCGACGACCGCGGCGCCGGGCCCCGGGGACACGGCCCACCTCGTACTGCGCCACACCTCCGAGGCGTCGAGCACGCTCACGCTGAGCCTGAGCGCCCCGGTGGGCGCGGCGGGCGCGGCGGTGGAGCTGCGGGGCGCGGCGGGCGTGGCCGAACTGCCGCCGTGGGGCGACGCGGTCACTGCCTTCACCACGGCGGTCGACGCACTGCTGGCCGCCGTACGCACCGGGGAGCCGCACCCCTGCGACGCGGTGTTCGGCCTGCGCCTGACGGAGATCCTCGCCGACGCGCAGACCCAGCTGGGACGCTGAGCACTTCGGCCCGGCCGACGTACAGGGCCGGGCCGGAGCGGAACACCGGTCACGGGAAGGGGCGGGGGTGGGGGGAAACAGGTGAGCCCCGCCCGCCCCGCCTAGCCCACGCGCTCGATCCGTGCCTTGCGGATCAGGAACTTGCCCGGCTCCCGTACCTGCTCGAACGCCGCGTTGTTCAGCAGTGCACAGCTCCCGGAAGTCGAAGTGACCTCAACGGTGGTCGACTTGGAGTTGTCCAGGTTGGTGACCTTGAGCTTCGTACCGACAGGGAACTCCCCGCTGGAGGCGGCCGGTGCGCCGCCCTCACCGGACAGCGTGACGGTGGACCCGGCGCAGACCACTTCGCCGGCCGCCCCGTCACCCCCACCGGCACCCGCCTGGTCCCCCGCGCCCGCCCCGTCCCCCGCGCCGCCCTCCGCCGGCGGCGCCGTTTCCTCGCCCGGGGGAGCCGTCTCGTCCGCGGGCGGCGCGGCCTGGTCCGCCGGCGGGGCCGCCGCGTCGTCCGGCGGAGCCGCCTCGCCACACCCGGACGCCGCCTGCTGGCGCTTGATCTGCTCGATGACGGCCTCGCGGTTGGCGATCCGCGCATCCGACTGCGCGTCAGGGTTGGCCCGTTGTCCGGCGATGAACTGCTCGTTGTTGCTCAGCGCGGTGGCCAGCCCGTCACAGGCAACCGAGGCCTGGCTCGTACCGGTCATCACGACGGCGGTGCCCGCGACCAGCGCGGCGGCGCCCGCCAGCAGGGCGATCTTCTTCTTGCGGGTGAGGGACTTCTTGCGCGACACGTGTGACTCCTGTCCGCGGCCGTGTACACCAGGGCCGCATGGGTTTCCGTGTGCCGTTACGTACGAGTAGCAACCGCGTCCGTCTCAATCACCCCACCAACAACTTCTGTATCAGGCGGGCGGCAGCGCCCGGCACAGGGCGTCCAGCGCCCCCGCGTACGCGTGCTCGGGCGGCGTCGAATACCCCACGACCAGCCCGTCACGCCCGCGACCGTCATCACCGGCATCACCCGCCCCACGGCCCCCGGGCCCACACTCCGGGTGCAGGTAGTCGGAGAGCCCCTCCACCGCCAGCCCCTGCCACGCCGCCGCCTTCACCACCGCCCGCTCGGTGCCCGGCGGCAGCTCCAGCACGGCGTGCAGGCCCGCCGCGATCCCCGTCACACGCACGTGCGGCGCCCGTTCGGCCAGGACCGCGACCAACTGGTCGCGCCTGCGCCGGTGACGCTGCCGCATCCGGCGTACATGACGGTCGTAACCGCCCGATGCGACGAAGTCCGCCAGCGTCAGCTGCTCGGTCGCGCTCGACCACTGCTCACGCTCGCCCTTCGCCGCCACGACGCCGTCCATGAGCCGCTCCGGCAGCACCATCCAGCCGATCCGCAGGGTCGGCGACAGGCTCTTGCTGACCGACCCGATCAGCACCACATGGTCCGGATCGAGCCCCTGCACCGCGCCGACCGGCTGCCGGTCATAACGGAACTCGCCGTCGTAGTCGTCCTCCAGGACCAGCCCCCCCGTCGCCCGCGCCCAGTCCACGACGGCCGCCCGCCGCTCCGGAAGCAACGGCCCCCCGGTCGGGAACTGGTGCGCCGGAGTGAGCAGTACGGCCCCTGGCCCGCCCAGTCCGCCCACCCGCGCCCCGTCCTCGTCGACCCCCACCGGCACGGTACGCACCCCCTCGCCCGCCAGCAGCGCGCGATGGAACGGCAGCCCGTACGCCTCCACCGCCCACGTCCCGCCCACCACCCGGGCCAGCAGCCGCAGCGCGTGCGCGGCCCCGGAGCACAGCACGATCCGCCCGGCGTCCGCCCTCACCCCACGCACGCGCGCCAGGTACTCCGCCAGCGCCTGCCGCAGCTCCGCCCTGCCCCGCGGATCACCGGGCCCGAACGCGTCGTGGGGCGCGGCGGTCAGCGCCCGGCGGGCGGAGGCGAGCCAGGCGCCGCGCGGAAAGGCGGAGGGGTCCGGTCTGCCCTGGACGAGGTCGTACGCCGGACGGGACTCCCGCGCGGGTGTGCGGGACCGGGGCAGGGGCGCGGCCGGCGCGGCCCGCTGGGCCACGCGGGTCCCGGAGCCCTGCCTGGCCGTCAGCCAGCCCTCGGCGACGAGTTCGGCGTACGCGTCGGCGACCGTATTGCGGGCGATTCCCAGGTCGGCGGCGAGTGAACGGTACGGAGGCAGCCGCGTTCCCGGGGCGAGCCGCCCGCCGCGAATCGCCTCACGCAGTGCGCGCATGAGCACGGCACGCCGACTGCCCGAGCCGGCGGTCTCCAGCTCCAGATGCAGATCGCTGCCGAGCTCCTCCGCCGAATTGACCCATGATTCCGCCATTCGAATGCACCCCTTCTCCGGTCGCCTGTACGCCTAGATTCGTATCCATGACGACGACAGAGATCAAGCAGACGCCCGCCACCTCCACCCGCCTCAACTTCGCCAAGGCCGCCCCGAAGGCGTTCAGGGCCGTGATCGGTCTCGACGCCGCCGCCCGCGAGGGGCTCGACCCGACGCTGGTGGAACTGGTCCAGATCCGTGCCTCGCACGTCAACCACTGCGCGTACTGCCTGCACATGCACACCTCCGACGCGCGCAAGGCGGGCGAGAGCGAGGAGCGGATGCACATGGTCGCGGTCTGGAAGGAAGCCAAGCACTTCTTCACCGAGAAGGAGCAGGCGGCCCTGGCGCTCACGGACGCCGTGACACTGATCGCGGACGGCGGACTTCCGGACGACGTGTACGCCCGGGCGTCGGCCCACTTCGATGACAGGGAACTGGCTCAGCTGCTGGCCCTGATCTTCACGATCAACACCTGGAACCGCATAGCGCTGGCCACCGCGAAGACGGCGGGCGAGGACGAGCGAGTCTCCTGATCCGGCGGTGGCGCGCACCCGCCCCGCCCCCCCGCTTCACCCGGTGCGCGGCGCCTCGAGCCCCTCCTCGTACGCCGCGACGTTCTCGTTGACGTACGCCAGCAGGTCGGTGCCCTGCTTCGTGAGCTCCGCCTCGCGGGCTTCCGACCCGTCCGCCCACTGGGCGTTGGAGAAGACCACCGACCTGACCGTCATGAGCCGCCGGAACACCCCCGCGGAACCGGGCGGCACGGTCGGCAGGTCCGCCTCGGGCGGCGGGTCGAGCGAGACGACCTGGTAGGTGACCGGGTCCATGGAGGCCATCCCGAAGACCGAGGCCGCGTCCTGCGCCCGCTTGAGGCTGAGTACGCCAATGGTCACCTGCGAGCGCCGCTCCGCGTCCGTGAACAGCGCGGAGGTCAGCTGAAGACAGCCGCCGCCCTGCGCCACGAGGCCGGCGAGCTGCTGGGACATACCGTGCTCGCACGCGGTGGTGGTGGCGACGTCGACCCGGTGGTAGACGGTGCCGTCGGCGAGCCGCACGGTCTTCTCGGGGAAGGCGCGGGCGGCGCGTACGACGGGGCGCGACAGCAGCGAGGGCAGCGCGGTGGGCGCGTCGGAGGGGAGCGCGGCGTCGACCGAGGGGGCGGGCGCGGCCGAGGCGGAGGCCGAGGACGGCGGGCCGGCCGTTCCGGCCTTGTCGGCGCCGGAGTCGTCGCCCTGGCCGACGTACAGCACCGCGCCCACCGCCACAGCCGAGACCACGGCCAGCACGCCCACCGCGCCGCCCGCTATGAGCCAGGTCCGGCGTGCGGACTGCGGGGCCGGTGGCGGGGGAGGGGGAAACCGGGGCGGGTAGGAACCGTACGGACCATGATCACCAGAACTCATGGCCGCGGAGGGTAGCAGCGATGCACCGCCCGGGTCCCGCCGAGTAACGAAATGCTCAAATCGCCCCGGAGGTCAGGAACTCGGTCACCGTGACATGGCGTCGCGCACGGCCTCGTCCGTACGCGCCACCACGGCTGTACCGTCCTCCGCCGTGATGATCGGCCGCTGGATCAGCTTCGGATGCTCGGACAGCGCCTCGATCCACCGGTCCCGCGAACCGGCGTCCCGAGCCCAGTCCTTGAGCCCCAGCTCCTTCGCCGCCGCCTCCTGCGTGCGCGTGATGTCCCACGGCTCGAGCCCGAGCCGCTCCAGCACCGCACGGATCTCGTCCTGGGTCGGTACGTCCTCCAGGTAGCGGCGCACGGTGTAGTCGGCGCCCTCCTCGTCCAGCAGATGCAGCGCGCTGCGGCACTTCGAACACGCGGGATTGATCCAGATCTCCATGGCCCCAACCGTACCTCCAGGCAGCCCCCCCAAACACGCTCTGGCCAGGGCCGATTGTCAGTGGTGGGCAGTAAAATCGAAGGAGTCAGAGAGGGTTCCCGACCGCCCCAGGAGGATGCCCATGGCCGCAGCCGCGCTGTTCTCGATCGCTCCGCAGTCCTTGTCGAAGACCCCACTGCCGGCCGGGCGGCCGCGCGCGTGGTACGAGACGCACAACCGCCGCCTCAAGGCCATGCGCCTGGCCATCGCACTGCTCGACACGGGTGTGTACCACCCGGCGCAGGCACCCAACCGCACGATACGCACCACCGCGGAGCTCATCGGCATCCACCCGCCGTCGGACACGACCTGCCGGATGGTGCGCGCCCTGATCCGCTACGGCCGCTGACCGAGGCCGACCGGGGGCGCGTCCTCGCAACGAGCGAAGGCGCGCCCCTCCCGGCATGTCCGGCACTTCGACGCCTGGCCGGAAAAGCACCCTCCCGGACCCCCGGCCGGCACCCCCATCATGTGCTGATGACGACTACTGCCGCCTTCGGCTCCGCCTGGAGCCGCAGTACCGCCGGGGAGACGGGCCGCCGCCGTGTGACGTGTCACAGACGCCCCCAACTTCATTACTGCTCAGTACAGTTGCCCGGCAACGCGGTCTGCCCCTGTGCGGAGAGGATCGAATGAGCACTTTGGAAGACACGACGCTCGACCAGGTGGTCGACACAGCCCGGTACCCCCTGTCGGAACCCGACAGCGCCGGAGGACGGGACGTCATCTCCCGTGCCCGGCGCGAACTGGCCGCTGTCGGCTGCACCGTGCTGCCGGACTTCGTCCGCCCGTCGCTGCGCGAGGTCCTCAGGGAGGAGTGCTCGGCCATCGCCCCCCGGGCGCACTCCGACGTCGAAACGGTCAACGTATACAACATCGCGGTCGACTCGGAACTGCCGGCGGAACACCCCGGCCGCCGGACTTTCCAGCGGGGCAACGCCTTCGTGGCCCGCGACCGCATCCCCGCGAACTCCCTGATCAGCAGGCTCTACTCCCACCCGGAGTTCCAGGAGTTCGTCGCCCGCTGCTTCGGACTGCCGAAGCTCCACGAGCTGGCGGACCCGCTCTCCGGGCTGGTTCTCAACGTCGTCGCGCCCGGCATGGAGCACCCCTGGCACTTCGACACCAACGAGTTCACCGTGAGCATGCTCACCCAGCAGCCGCAGTCCGGAGGAGACTTCGAGTACTGCCCGAACATCAGGTCCGCACAGGACGAGAGCTTCGACGACGTCCGCGCCGTACTGGACGGCCGGGGCGAGCGGCTGATCCGGCGCCTTCCCCTGCAACCGGGCGACCTGCAGCTGTTCAAGGGCCGGTACTCCCTGCACCGGGTGAGCCCCGTGGGCGGCGAGGCCGCGCGCCATTCCGCGATATTCGCCTACAGCGAGCGCCCCGGCGTCATCGGGAGCGTCGCCCGCACCCGCCAGCTCTTCGGCCGGGTCCTGCCCGAGCACCTGGAGTCCGAGGGCCGGGCCGTCCGGGGTGACCGGCTGCTGGATTAGCGGTTCCGCACTCCGCAACTCTGCCGATCCACGGAGGAGCAAGCCCTGTGCGTTTCGACGCGACCGGAAAAGTAACGCTCGACCACATCTACACGCAGCCCGACCCCCGCGCGTACTTCAGCGTGCTGCGCCCGCTCGGCTACTGCGTTCCGCAGCTGGCCAAGCCCTACTTCGCCAAGCTCATCGAGGAGTACGCGGAGACCCGGCAGGTAGCGGTGCCGAAGGTGCTGGACATCGGCTGCTCGTACGGGATCAACGCCGCGCTGCTGAAGTACGACGCCACCATGGACGAGCTGTACGCGCGCTACGGCGGCGCGCAGGGCACGGAACCGGGCCGGGGCACCACCCGCCAGGCCCTGCTCGCCCGTGACCGCGAGCTGTCGCGCTCCCGCCGCCCCGCGCGCGGCATCCGCTTCACCGGCCTGGACACCTCGACGAACGCCCTCTCCTACGCACTGGAGGCGGGGTTCCTCGACGACGCGGTGAACGCCGACCTGGAAAGGAACGAGCCCACGGCCCACCAGCGCGCCCAGTTCGCCGGCACGGACCTGGTGATCTCGACGGGCTGCCTCGGATACGTGACCGAGCGGACCCTGACGCGCGTCGTGCGGGCGCAGGGCGGCCACCGCCCCTGGATGGCGCACTTCGTCCTGCGGATGTTCCCCTTCGACTCCGTCGAGCACGCGCTGGACGGCCTGGGATACCGGACCGTCCGCGTCGAAGGAGTCTTCAAACAGCGGCGCTTCGCCTCCCCCGAGGAGCAGTCGCTCGTACTGGAAAAGATGTCGGCCGCCGGCGTGGATCCGCACGGCCTGGAGACGGACGGCTGGCTGTACGCACAGCTCTACCTCTCCCGGCCCGCCGACGAGCTGGCGCCAGGCCCCCACGAACCGAATCGAGAACAGCTGTGAACACGAGTCAGGCAACAGCGGCCGCCGTCACGACCTTCTCCCAGGAGGACAGCCTCCCGCGGGTGCCGCTGCCCGCGCTGGAGGCGAGCTGCGAGAGGTTCCTCGCCTGGTGCGCGCCGCTGCTCAGCGACGGGGAACGGGCGGCGACGGAGGCGGAAGTGGCCGCGTTCCTCCGCCCCGACGGACCGGGCCGGGTCCTGCACCGAGCCCTGGAGGAGTACGACGCCACCGACGGCGTACACAGCTGGCTCGACACCTTCTGGCCGTACCGCTACCTGGGCCGCCGGGACCGGATCGCCCTGAACGCCAACTTCTCCTTCCTGTTCCAGGACTCCGGCGAGGAGCAGGTGGAACGGGCGGCCGGCCTCGTCGCGGGGGCCCTCCACTACAAAGGCCGCCTCGATCAGGAAAGCATCCCGCCGGTGACGCAGCGCGGGCGGCCGCAGTCGATGGTGCAGAACAAGTACCTGTTCTCCACCACCCGCATCCCCGGAGCGGAACTGGACACCGTCCGCAGCCCCCACTCCGAGGCATGGCCCGGCCCGTCCGACGCCCGGCACATCGTGGTGTTCTTCCGGGGCGCCATGTTCCGGCTGGACGTCATCGGCGCGGACGGTGTGCCGCACAGCCTGGACGACCTGCGGACGGGCCTGCACGCCGTCATGAAGGCGGGCGCCGAACCGCCCGCCCCCGGCACATCGGTCGGCCACCTCACGACGACGGCCCGGGCGGAGTGGGCGGCCGCCCGGCAGTCCCTGCTCGCCCGCCACCCCCGCAACGGGGAGGCACTGGACACCATCGAGACCGCCCTTTTCTGCGTCTGCCTGGAGGACTTCGCACCGGCGGACACCCAGGCGGCCTGCGACGAGCTGCTGTACGGCGACCGGGGCAACCGCTGGTTCGACAAGGCCGTGTCCTTCGTCGTCTTCGCCGACGGCCGCGCGGGCATCAACGTCGAACACTGCGAGCTGGACGGCACCACCATCCTCAGCTTCACCGACGCGCTCCTGAGCACCCCCGCCGAGGAGCACTCCCGCCGGTCCGGAGCCCGCACCCAGGGCCCGCCGGTCCCGGAACCCGTCACGTTCGACCTGAACGACACACTGCGCTCCCAGGTGCGCTCCGCCGCGGAGGCCTTCGCGCAGTACGGGGAGGACACGGCCACCAGCACCGTCTCCTTCGAGGACTTCGGCGCAGGCACCGCCAAGGCACTCGGCGTCTCGCCCGACGCGTTCGTCCAGGTCGCCTACCAGCTGGCCCACCAGCGCGCGAAGGGACACCTGGGCGCGACGTACGAGTCGATCGCCACACGCCAGTACCGGCACGGCCGGACCGAGGCGATGCGCGTGGTCACCCCCGAGATGCAGGCCTTCGTCACGGCGATGGACGACCGGGCGGCGGACGCCGCGACGCGACGCACCGCGTTCCGCGCCGCGGCCGAGCAGCACGTCGCACGCGCGAAGGAGTGCCAGGCCGGCCAGGTGCCCGAGCAGCACCTGTGGGAACTGGAACTGATCCAGCGCCGCCGGGGCGCCGCCCTGGGAGTCACCGAACAGCCGGCCCTCTACCGGAGCCCGGGCTGGCTGAAGATGCGCGACGACTACCTGAGCACGAGTTCGGCCCCCTCCGCCAACATCCAGTACTTCGGCTTCGGCTCCACCAGCCCCCGCTGCATCGGCGTCGCGTACGTCCTGCTCCCCACCCGCTTCAACCTCTACCTGAGCACTCCACGCCCGGTGGCCCCCCAGATGCACACCTTCGCCACCGAACTCCGCCGCGCGGTCGCCGAGCTGCGCGACCTCCTGGCACCGGGGGCCTGACCCGCTCCAACGCGGAGGGCCGCCACCCGAAACCGGGTGGCGGCCCTCCGTGCTGTTCCGTGCTGTCCCGCGCGACTTAGAGGTCGAAGTACAGCTCGAACTCGTGCGGGTGCGGGCGGAGCTGGATCGGGGCGATCTCGTTCACGCGCTTGTAGTCGATCCACGTCTCGATCAGGTCGGGGGTGAAGACACCGCCGGCCAGCAGGTAGTCGTGGTCCGCCTCGAGGGCGTCGAGGACAGCGGGGAGCGAGGTCGGGACCTGCTGGACGTTCGCGTGCTCCTCGGGAGCCAGCTCGTACAGGTCCTTGTCGATCGGCTCCGCCGGCTCGATCTTGTTCTTCACGCCGTCCAGGCCGGCCATCAGGAGCGCCGAGAACGCGAGGTACGGGTTCGAGGACGGGTCCGGGGCGCGGAACTCGACGCGCTTGGCCTTCGGGTTCGAGCCCGTGATCGGGATACGCATCGCAGCCGAGCGGTTGCGCTGCGAGTACACCATGTTGACCGGGGCCTCGAAGCCGGGGACCAGGCGGTGGTACGAGTTCACCGTCGGGTTCGTGAAGGCGAGGAGGGAGGGGGCGTGCTTGAGGATGCCGCCGATGTAGTAGCGGGCGATGTCCGAGAGACCCGCGTAACCCTGCTCGTCGTAGAACAGCGGGTTGCCGCCGGACCACAGCGACTGGTGGACGTGCATGCCCGAGCCGTTGTCACCGAAGATCGGCTTCGGCATGAAGGTCGCGGTCTTGCCGTTGCGCCAGGCGACGTTCTTCACGACGTACTTGAAGAGCATCAGGTCGTCGGCCGCGGCGAGCAGCGTGTTGAACTTGTAGTTGATCTCGGCCTGGCCGGCCGTGCCGACCTCGTGGTGCTGGCGCTCGACCTGGAGGCCGTTCTTGTCCAGTTCCAGGGAGATCTCGGCACGCAGGTCGGCGAAGTGGTCGACCGGCGGGGTGGGGAAGTAGCCACCCTTGTAGCGGACCTTGTAGCCGCGGTTGTTCTCGACCGCACCGGTGTTCCAGGCGCCGGCCTCGGAGTCGATGTGGTAGAAGGACTCGTTCGCGGAGGTCTGGAAGCGCACGTTGTCGAACACGTAGAACTCGGCCTCGGGGCCGAAGTACGCCGTGTCGGCGATGCCGGTGGACGTGAGATAAGCCTCGGCCTTCTTCGCCACGTTCCGCGGGTCACGGCTGTACTGCTCGCCCGTGATCGGGTCGTGGATGAAGAAGTTGATGTTGACCGTCTTGTCCTTGCGGAACGGGTCGACACGCGCCGTCGACAGGTCCGCACGGAGCGCCATGTCGGACTCGTGGATGGCCTGGAAGCCGCGGATCGACGATCCGTCGAAGGCCAGCTCCTCGTTCGGGTCGAACGCCGCGGCCGGGATCGTGAAGTGCTGCATCACTCCGGGCAGGTCGCAGAACCGGACGTCGACGAACTTGACGTCTTCGTCGGCGATGAACTTCTTCGCGTCGTCGGCGTTCTGGAACATCCAACTCCTCCTACTCCCACCCGGTAGGGATGGGGTTGCAGCTCTCCGTGCGGCCAGTGCGGTGGCACACGCTGGACCCGACCATAGGCAGACCGGATTTCTCAAGCATGACCCATTTGTTTCGCGCAAGTTAACCGGACCGGCTCCGCACCGGTTGGGAAGGGCCCGACCTCCAGGGTACGAAAGCGGTCGCAGTACCTTGTACGGGTGGACAACAGGCAAGCAATCGGATCGTGGCTCTCCGGGCCGGGCGAAGCCGCCAAGGAGATGGGTGCCGACAGCGGGTACCGGGGCGAGCGGCTCGGACTGCCGGAGCAGGGACCCGGGGCCGTCGCCCCGCTCGGCCGGCGCTTCGGCGCCCTCTTCCTCGACTGGGCCCTGTGCATGCTCATCGCATACGGGCTGCTCACGGGTGGTGACTGGCAGGCCTCGGGCAACTGGGCGCTGGGCGTTCTGCTCGTCCTGAGCGTGCTCACCGTCGGCACGGTCGGCTCCACGCCGGGCAAGCGCCTCTTCCGCCTGCGTGTCGTCGCCGAGAACGGCGGCCGCCTCGGCCTCTTCCGTGTCCTCGTGCGCAGCGTCCTGCTGTGCCTCGCGATCCCCGCCCTGGTGTGGGACCGCGACGGCCGCGGCCTGCACGACCGCCTCGCGCGCGCCGTCCAGGTCCGGATCTAGCGAAGAGACCGGACCCGGCGAAGAGAAAAGAAGGGCGGCCCGGAACCGATGAGGTTCCGGGCCGCCCTTCGACGTATGTCCAAGCGTGTGTCGTACGGGAGTGGAGAGGTCAGCGCATCTTTCCGCGCGGCATCCGCCCGCCCTTGGGGATCGGCCCCTTCGGCAGCGGCATGTTCGACATCAGGTCGCCCATCGCGCGCAGCCGGTCGTTGGCCGATGTCACCTGGGGGCCGGTGAGGACGCGCGGCAGCTTGAGCATCGTGGTGCGCAGCTTCTTCAGCGGCACCTGACCCTCGTCGTTGCCGATGACGATGTCGTGGACGGGTACGTCGACCACGATCCGCGCCATCTTCCTCTTCTCGGCCGCCAGCAGGCTCTTCAGCCGGTTCGGGTTGCCCTCGGCCACCAGGACGATGCCTGCCTTGCCGACCGCCCGGTGCACGACGTCCTGGCTGCGGTTCATCGCCACCGCCGGAGTCGTCGACCAGCCGCGGCCCACGTTCTGCAGCACGGAGGCCGCAGCGCCCGGCTGTCCCTCCATCTGTCCGAACGCCGCCCGCTCGGCGCGGCGTCCGAAGACGATCGCCATCGCGAGGAAGGCCAGCAGGAAGCCCAGAATGCCCAGATAGACCGGGTGATCGATCAAGAAGCCGATCGCGAGGAAGACACCGAAGGTGACGATGCCCACGCCCGCGAGAACGAGACCGATCCTGGAGTCGGCCCGCCGGGTCATCTTGTAGGTCAGGGCAATCTGCTTGAGTCGCCCGGGGTTCGCAGTGTCCGCGTTGTCTGCGTGTTCCTTCCTCGCCATGCTGTGAAGTTTACGTTGCCCGGGAAGCCCGGCCCGCCACGGCCTCCAGTACGTGCTGAGCCTCGACCCGGTCCTTGGCCCTGCGCCGGTCTTCGAGCACCGACGTCCATGCGTTGCGGCGTGCGGTGCGCTGTCCGCCGCCCATGAGCAGGGACTCGACGGCGCGCAGGGCGTCGGTGACGGACGGGATGGCGGTAGCGCGGACGGGTGTCGCGGCCTGCATGGTGTGGGTCCCCCCTCGGAGTGGTGACTCGGGAACGGGCGGGTGCGGAAGTGCAGCTGTGCGTAAACCTAGGGTCACTGATTGGTGTTACCAGCGCATGACCGGGCGGTCAAACACCCATGAACCCTTAACTCGTACGGGTGAAACGAAAGTGCGGCCCGTGCGCTCCCCCCACCTGCGGGGACTGCACGGGCCGCGCCCTCTCGGCCATTACTGGCCGGTAATCACTTGTGCCGGGATTCACACAGTCGGTGCGGCCGCCAGCTTCTCGCGACGCTCCATCGCCTGGCCGAACAGCCGGCCCGCGCGGTACGAGGAACGGACCAGCGGCCCGGACATCACACCGGAGTAGCCGATCTCCTCGGCCTCCTCCTTCAGCTCCACGAACTCGTGCGGCTTCACCCAGCGCTCGACGGGGTGGTGGCGCGGCGAGGGGCGCAGGTACTGCGTGATCGTGATGAGCTCGCAACCCGCGTCGTACAGGTCCTGGAGCGCCTGGCTGACCTCTTCGCGCTCCTCGCCCATGCCCAGGATGAGGTTCGACTTCGTGACCAGCCCGGCCTCGCGGGCGCGCGTGATCACTTCGAGGGAGCGCTCGTAGCGGAAGCCGGGACGGATGCGCTTGAAGATGCGCGGCACCGTCTCGACGTTGTGCGCGAGCACCTCCGGGCGGGACGAGAAGACCTCGGCCAGCTGCTCGGGAACCGCGTTGAAGTCGGGGATGAGCAGCTCGACCTTGGTACGGCCGGCCTCGCGCTCCGCCGTCATCGCGTGGATCTGGCGCACGGTCTCCGCGTACAGCCAGGCGCCGCCGTCCTCCAGGTCGTCGCGCGCGACGCCCGTGATGGTGGCGTAGTTCAGGTCCATCGTGACGACGGACTCACCCACGCGGCGCGGCTCGTCCAGGTCGAGCGCGGCAGGCTTGCCCGTGTCGATCTGGCAGAAGTCGCAGCGCCGGGTGCACTGGTCACCGCCGATGAGGAAGGTGGCCTCGCGGTCCTCCCAGCATTCGTAGATGTTCGGACAGCCGGCCTCCTGGCACACCGTGTGCAGGCCTTCGCTCTTCACGAGCGCCTGCATCTTGGTGTACTCGGGGCCCATCTTCGCCCGGGTCTTGATCCACTCGGGCTTGCGCTCGATGGGGGTCTGGCTGTTCCGGACCTCCAGGCGCAGCATCTTGCGTCCGTCGGGTGCGACTGCGGACACGTCCGGCTCCCTACGACTTCGATTCTTCGGCGCCCACCAGGGTACGCCCGATATTTGTATGGGGATTACGTCACGCCAACCCATGGCCAGCGGTCTGCATTCCCCGGGGCTGGACGGTGGCCTTCTCGACGGGGCGAGGGGCCGGATCCGCGTTCTCCAGTACGTCCCGCAGATGCTTCTCGACGACCGGCAGGACTTCGTCGATGGTGACATCACGGCCCAGCTCGCCCGCGAGCGAGGCGACGCCCGCGTCGCGGATGCCGCACGGCACGATCCGGTCGAACCAGGTGTTGTCCGGGTTCACGTTCAGCGCGAAGCCGTGCATCGTGACGCCCTTGGCGACGCGGATGCCGATGGCGGCGAGCTTGCGGTCCTCACGGCGCTGGCCGGCGTTGGACGGGGCGTACTCGGGGCCGTTCAGCCTCGGGTCGAATTCGTCGTCCTGGAGTCGCGGGTCGAAATCCAGGGAGAGCCTGCCGAGCGACGGCCGCCGCTCCACCGGGTCGCCCAGCACCCAGACGCCGCTGCGGCCCTCGACCCGGCTCGTTTCGACGCCGAAGCCGGCACAGGTGCGGATCAGGGCGTCCTCGAGGCGGCGTACGTGCGCCACCACGTCGACCGGGCGCGGCAGCTTCATGATCGGGTAGCCGACGAGCTGGCCGGGGCCGTGCCAGGTGATCTTGCCACCGCGGTCCACGTCCACCACGGGGGTGCCGTCCAGCGGGCGCTCGCTGTCCTGCGTGCGTCGTCCGGCGGTGTAGACCGGCGGGTGCTCGAGGAGCAGGCAGGTGTCCGGGACCTCGTCCGCGAACCGCGCCGCGTGCACCTCGCGCTGCTTCTGCCAGGCCTCCTGGTACTCGACCGCTTCCTCGCCGAACCCCAGTCGGACAAACCGCAGGTCACTCACGGCAACGCCTCCCTAGAACCAACATCCGGCGCGTTGTGCGCGCCTCAGCCACTGTACGGCCGCGGCGTTCGAGGCCACCGGGCAGGTCGTTTTCGTCAGTGTTCGTCAGCGTTCCAACGAATCCTCACACGATCGGATGAATGCGAGTCGATGCGGCCGGGGCGGGCGGCATGTGCCGCTAAATTCGCGCCGTTCCATGAGGGCTGCTGCCCGGAGCCCAGAAGGCAGGAGACCGCACAGCTGATGACGGAACGACCCCCGCAGCGCACGCCCAACCGCCAGCTCGCCGCGCTCATCGCGGAAGCGGGATTCTCCAACGCGGGCCTCGCCCGACGGGTGGACCAGCTCGGCCTGGAGCACGGCCTCGACCTGCGGTACGACAAGACGTCGGTGACCCGGTGGCTGCGCGGCCAGCAGCCCCGCGGCACCACGCCCGCGCTGATCGCCGAGGTCTTCACCCGGCGCCTCGGGCGGCGGCTGACCGCCCAGGACCTGGGGCTCGACGCCTGCGCCCCCGTCTACGCGGGGCTGGAGTTCGCGGCCGGTCCCGAGGAGGCCGTCGACATCGTCAGCGGACTGTGGCGCAAGGACTCCGGCAGCCACGCCGAGCTGCGCAAGATCGCGTTCACCCCGGCCGGGCTCGTCGTCCCGAGCCGGGACTGGCTGATCGGGCGCGCCGACGACCGGGTCGCCCGCGGTGACCCCCCGCCGGTGAACGGTGCCCGGGTGCCCGCGCAGGGACGCCCCGCCGTGCCCCGGCCGCGCCACACCGACCGCGGGCCCGGGCAGCGCGTGACCATGGGCGACATCGCGGCGCTGCGCTCGGTCGGCGAACTGTTCCGGACGCTGGACCACGCCTACGGCGGCGGGCACGCCCGGCAGGCCCTGGTGCGCTACCTGGAGCACGAGACGGAGCCGATGCTGCGCGGCACGTACGGGGAGGCGACGGGGCGGCGGCTCTTCGCGGCCGCCGCGGATCTGACCCGGCTGGCGGGCTGGACGTCGTTCGACATCGCGGCGCACGGCCTCGCCCAGCGGTACTTCGTCCAGGCACTGCGCCTCGCCCAGGCGGCGGGCGACCGGCCGTACGGCTCGTACGTCCTGGTCACCATGAGCCGACAGGCGGTCCACCTCGGCCACGGGCGCGAGGCGGTACAGCTGGCGCGGGTAGCGCAGCAGGGCGTGGGGAGCGCGGCGCCGGCTGTCGTGCAGGCGCTGTTGCACTCGGTCGAGGCGCGGGGGCACGGTGTGCTGGGAGAGGTCCGGGCGTGCACGGCCTCGCTCGTGCGGGCGGAGCGGGCGATGGAGGCGGCGCGGCCGGGGGACGAGCTGCCGCACTGGGCCCGCTTCTTCGACGAGGCGCAGCTGGCGGACGAGTTCGGGCACTGCCACCGGGACCTTCAGCAGTACCGCGCGGCGGCGCAGCACGCGGAGCGCTCGCTCCAGCTGCGCGCGCCCGGCTATGCGCGGAGCCGGCTGTTCTGCCGGGTGGTGCTCGCGAGCGCACGGCTGGGGCTGGGGGAGCTGGACCAGGCGTGCGCGCTGGGGGCGGAGGCCGCGCAGCAGGCTTCGGAGATGCGGTCGGCGCGGGCGCTGGAGTACGTACGCGACTTCGAGAAGCGGCTCGAGCCGTACCGGGACGCGGCGGCGGTCCGGAACTACCGGGACCGGGTTGCGGCACTGGGGTGACGGCGCCCTTCGCGGGTGCGGCACTTCGCCGCTCCGCCCCGGCCCCCGCCCCTCGAAGGCCGGAGGGGTCGGAGCCGCCCAGGAGGTCGATCCCGAGCGCGGACCCTGCCCGGCCCTGGACCGCCGCGCCCGCGACCTCGCCGCAGGGGAATCCGGCCCGTCCGGGGCCGGCGACGCTCAGGCCGCCTCGCGCAGCGCACCGGCCGCGTAACCGGGCTGGATGCCGAAGTCGAGGAGGATGTCGTGCGCGGCCCGGCGGCCCGAGTGGAGCGCGCCCTGAACCGTGCTCGTCTCCCGGTGGTCGCCGCACACGTACAGGCCCGAAAGGAGCCGTACGGGACGGCGCAGGTCGTGCGGCGCCGGCATGGCCGGGACCGCCTCCCGGTCGTGGTGGACCGCGAGGAGTTCCCAGTCGCGCGTGGACACGCCGTACAGCCGGGCCAGGTGGGCGCGTACCGCACGGTCGGTGTCGGGCGGGGGCGTGCCCAGGACGGTGGAGGAGACCAGCGCCCGGCCGCGCGGCGCGCGCGACGGGTCGACCTCGCTGAGTACGGCGGTGTGCGAGACCGGGCCGCTCCGGTCGGCGTCCAGCAGCAGGGCGGGGTCCGCGAGCGGAGAGGCGGGCGCGGCGTGATGCAGGACGGTCACCTGGTGGAAGGGCGGCACCCGCAGCCCGGGGAGCAGTCCGGCGGCGGCACGGGCGCCGGTGGCCAACAGCAGGGAACGGCAGCCGAATTCGCCGTGCTCCTCGGTGGTGACCGAGGTCGTGGAAGCGGCGGTCACCCGTACTCCCGTACGTACCGTTCCCGGCGGCAGTGTGGCCGCCAGCAGCTCGGGCAGCGCCGAGGCCCCGCCCTCGGGCACGCACAGTCTGCCCCGCGCGAAGCCGCGCAACGCGAGGTCGGCGCACCGGCTGGAGGTGGTGAGTTCGGGGTCGCTGAGCAGCGCCGAGAGCAGCGGGCGCAGGAAGCCGTCGACCGTACGGGAGGGCAGTCCGCGTCCGGACAGGGCTTCGGCGGCGGTCCGTTCGGGGCGGGCCATCAGCCGGTGCGCCGGTGTGGCCGCGAACCGGCCGAGCGCCGCGCCGAGGCGGGCCTGGTCGAGCGCGCCCCCGAACGGCGGGCGGGGAGCGCCGGCCAGGGCGCGCGCGGCACTGAGTGCGCCGCGGGCGCTCCCGGCCTCCCCCGCGCGATAGCGACGGCCCTCGCTGTGCACGAGGACGCCGGGCGAGAAGGTACGCAGCGCGATCCCTTCGAGGCCCGGCGTGCGGAGCAGTTCCGGGTACGCGGTGCTGAGGACCTGGCCGATGCGGTCGAGCCGGAAACCGTCGACCTCCTCGGTGGCCATCCTTCCGCCGACGTGAGGGGCGGCCTCCAGGACGCCGACTGTTACTCCGGCGCTGGTCAGTTGATGGGCTGCGGAGAGACCGGCGACCCCGGCCCCGACTATGACGACGTCCGCGTGGTGTGCGGTGGTGAGCACGTGGCCCTCCCCGAGGTCGGCGCGACTGTGCGGGTCTCATGCCCTCAACAGGTTCACGGAATACCCGAGTTCGGGTTGCAGCGTAGAAGCGGACGCAGGGCGGGCACAGTCGCGCATCGACCGGGGCATCGGAGCACAACCGGAGCACAACCGGAGACCAATGGTCGAACGACAGACAGAATGCGATCAGAATCGGTCAAGCGGCGCCGTGCGGCCGGGTCAGCGAAGCGCCGTGCGGCCGGGTCAGCCCAGCGCCGCCCGGAGTGTGTCGTCGATCCCCGGGAACGCGAACGAGAAGCCCGACTCCTCCAACTGCCGCGGCAGCACCCGCTGGCTGCCCAGCACGTCGGCGGAGAACTCACCCAGGGCGAGCCGCAGCGCCGGCGCGGGCACCGTGCAGAGGGTGGGCCGCTTGAGCACCCGCCCCATCGCCTCCGTCATCTCCCGGTTGGTGACCGGCCGCGGCGCCGTGAGGTTCACGGGACCGGAGAGCGACTCGGTGTCGATCAGGTGGCGCAGCGCCGCGATCTGATCGTGCATCGAGATGTAGCTCTGGTACTGGCGGCCGGACCCCAGCCGCCCGCCGAGTCCCGCCTTGAACAGCGGGAACAGCCTTCCCCAGGCGCCGCCCTCGCGCGCCACCACAAGTCCCGTGCGGGCGAACACCGTCCGTACGCCCGCCTCCTGCGCCGGAGCGGCGGCCTCCTCCCAGTCCACACACACGGACGGCAGGAAACCGTCCCCGGGCGGTGCCTCCTCGTCCACCGCGCGTTCCCCGGTGTCGCCGTAGAACCCGATGGCCGAACCGCACACGAGAACCCTCGGCGGGGCTTCCAGGGAAGCGACGGCCTCGGCGATCGCGGCCGTACCGAGGACGCGGCTCTCGCGGATCTCCTTCTTGTACGTCCTGGTCCAGCGGTGGTCGCCGACGCCGGCCCCCGCCAGGTGGACGACCGCCTCGCACCCGGCGAGCGCGTGGGCGTCGACGTACTGGCGCTTCGGGTCCCACGTCACCTCCTCCCGGCTGCGCGCCGGGCGCCGCACCACGCGGCGCACCTCGTGTCCGTCCGCGCGCAGCGAGCGCACGAGCGCCGTACCGATGAGACCGGTCGAGCCGGTGACCGCAATCCGCATGCCGCCCATCCTGCCCCGCATTCCGGCCAGCCGGGACCGGATGGCACAGTGGCGGCCATGCCGGAGCCCGCCCCCGCCCACGTGATACGCCCCGCCACGACGGCCGACGAGAAGGAGCTGGCCGCGCTCGACCGGGAGACCTGGTCGCCGGTGCACTCCGTACAGCCGAGGCCACAGCCCCCGTACGGCCCGTTCTTCGACGAAAGGCACCGGCCCGAGGACATCCTGGTGGCCGAACTGGACGGTGCGATCGTCGGATACATCCGGCTGGTCCCGCCCACCCCCCTGGCGAGCAACGCGCACGTGCGGCAGATCCAGGGCCTGGCCGTGGCGGAACGGGCGCGCGGGCACGGGATCGGACGCGCCCTGCTGCGCGCGTCCTTCGAGGCGGCGAGGCGCCAGGGAGCGGTGCGCATCACGCTGCGGGTGCTCGGCCACAACGCGCCCGCGCGAGCGCTGTACGAGGCCGAGGGTTTCGTCGTCGAGGGCGTACTGCCGGGCGAGTTCCACCTCCACGGGAAGTACGTCGACGACGTGCTCATGGGGCGCGGACCGGGCTTGGGCTGACGGGCGTGCGGTGACTCCCTGAGCCATAGTGGGAGGGGTATGAAGAACCTCCCGATGCCGCCCACGTCAGCGACCCGCGCGATGAGCCGCGGGCCCTTCGCCCGATGAGTTCGGCGCGGGCCAGGGGCGCGGAAGAAGCCCCCGGCTGGCTGCGCGGAACGCCGCAGCCGCGCTGGCTCAAAGCCCTGCCCGCGATCATCCTCGGACTCCTCACCGTCGCGCAGATCGTCACGCCCCAGACGCTCCAGCTGGGCTACTTCGTGGTCGCCGTGACACCGGTGGCGGCCCTCGCCTACGGCCCGCTCAGCGTCGCGGTGCTCGGCTGCCTCACGCTCCTGACGCTGAGCCTGCCGTACGGCCGCCGGATCTGGGACGTCGAGACCCCCGACCTGCTGGCGGTGGTGGTGGTCGTCGTGCTCAGCGTGGTCATCTCCTGGGTCCGCACCCGCCGCGAGCAACAGCTGGTGACGGTCCGCACGGTGGCGGAGGCCGCCCAGCTGGCCGTTCTGCCGCCGCTGCCCACCGCTGTGGGCGAGGTGCGGTGCGCGGGCCTGTACCGGTCCGCGCAGCGTGGGCTGCTGGTGGGAGGGGACCTCTACGACGTACGCGAGGGTCCGCACGGCGTACGGGCGCTGGTGGCCGACGTACAGGGGCACGGTCTGGAGGCGGTGGCGACGGTCGCCGCGCTGCTGGGCGCCTTCCGCGAGGCCGTGCTGGACGAGGAGGACCTGGCGCGGGTCGCGGCGCGGCTGGACAGGCGGCTGGTCGTCGACTCCCGCGCCGTGGAGCACGCTGAGCTCTTCGCCACCGCCGTGGTGCTGGAGTTCCCCGCCGACGCAGCCGTACTGCGCGTGGCCAGTTGCGGCCACCCGCCGCCCCTGCTGCTGCGGGGCGGGACGGCGCGTGAGATCACCCTGGACCCGGCGCCGCCCCTGGGGCTCGGCCTGGCCGGGACCGTGCCGGTCGCGGTGACCTCCGTACCGCTGGAGCGAGGGGACCGCGTCCTCGCCCACACGGACGGGGTGACGGAGGCGCGCGATGCCTCCGGCACCTTCTACCCGCTCGCACAGCGGCTGCCCGCGCTGACCGCCTCCGTCCCGGAGGACGACCTGATGGCCCTCAACGAGGCCGTACGCGAGGACCTGGTGCGCTTCGCGGGCAGTGCGGAGAACGTCAAGGACGACGTGGCCCTGCTCGCGCTCGGGCACGAGGAGATCGGCGACCGGGAGCCGGCAGCCGCACCCCGCCCGTGAGCGGGGCCCGCCGACGTCGGGGCTACCCTCCGAACCGCTCCCACAGCCGGGGGAACCGGTCGGCCAGGGCCGCTTCGTCCTCGAAGTCGAACGGCGCCCCGTACGGCTCCGGCGCCTGCGCCGGGACGCCCAGGTCCGGCGCGACCGCGCCGGTGAGCTGCTCGTACGCCTCGTCCGCCGCGTACCCCAGCTCCTCGGCGTCGCCATCGACCTCCTCGTCGAAGTCGCCGAGGAGGTCGGCCAGGTTGTCCGGGTCGTGCAGGGCGCCCTCGAAGACCTCCCGGCCCTGGCCGATCAGCCAGCAGCGGAAGTAGTCGAAGGCGTCGTCGCTCGCGCCGCCCAGCAGCACGGCAGCCGCGCCCCACAGGTCCCAGCGGTACGCGCGGTTGTATCGGGCCTCGAAGTGTCTGGCGAAGTCGAGCACGGAGTCGGGGTCCAGCTGGAGCAACGCGTCGACCAGCAGGTCGGCGTGATCCTCGGGGTCGCCCTCGGCGGCCTCGCGGGTGTGGTCGATGATCTCCCAGAATTCCGTCTCGTCCATCACGGGACAAGCATCGGCCTTGCCACAGGCCCGCGCACGCGGAGTACCCCGGATGCGGCTGTGTCGTTACCGGGCGCGCGGCGCGGCGCGGTAATCACGACAGAAGATGTCGGCTTTGGGTGCCAGTGTGGTGATGCACGGCACGGAGCAGCGGCACCCGAGGAGCAGCTATGAGCGAGCAGGACGCACCACTCAAGGGCAGAATCGCGCTGGTGGCCGGCGCGACCAGGGGCGCGGGGCGGGCGATCGCCGTGCAGCTGGGGGCGGCCGGAGCGACGGTGTACGTCACCGGGCGCACCACCCGCGAGCACGTCAGCGAGGTCGGCCGTCCCGGCGAGACCATCGAGCAGACGGCCGGACTCATCAACGACGCGGGCGGCGAAGGCATCGCCGTACCCACCGACCACCTCGAACAGGACCAGGTCAGGGCGCTCGTCGAGCGGATCGACCGGGAGCACGGACGGCTGGACATCCTCGTGGACAGCGTCTGGGGCGGCGAGCACCTGCTGGAGTTCGGCAAGAAGATGTGGGACACGGAACTCGCCATCGGGCTGCGGATGCTGGAA
The DNA here is from genome assembly GCF_053646035.1 of Streptomyces sp. NPDC055287. Lineage (NCBI taxonomy): Bacteria > Bacillati > Actinomycetota > Actinomycetes > Kitasatosporales > Streptomycetaceae > Streptomyces > Streptomyces sp. NPDC055287. Next base: position 25,415 of record NZ_JBSHNE010000012.1, read on the forward strand.
CTCGGCGTGAAGACCCACGCCATCACGCTGAGCTTCGCGCTGCCCCTGCTGGTGCGCAACCGTGGCGGCCTGGTGGTGGAGGTGACCGACGGAACGGACGAGTACAACCGCACCCGTTTCCGGGAGAACTTCTACTTCGACCTCGCCAAGAACGCGCCCATCCGGATGGCGTTCGCCCTCGGGCACGATCTGGCGGACGTCGGCGGCACGGCGGTCTGTGTCACCCCGGGGTTCCTGCGCTCGGAGGAAATGCTGGACGCCTTCGGTGTCACCGAGGAGAACTGGCGCGACGCGATCGCCAAGGTCCCCGACTTCGTGATCGCCGAGTCGCCGGTGTACGTCGGCCGGGCGGTCGTGGCCATCGCCGCAGACCCGGACCGGGCGCGCTGGAACGGGCGGTCGCTGTCCAGCGGGCAGCTCGCGAAGGAGTACGGCTTCACGGACACCGACGGCAGCCGGCCGGACGCCTGGCCGTACATCATGGAGGTCTCGCAGGGCGGGAAGGATGCCCCGGCGAGCGACTACCGCTGAACGCCGCCTGCACGCCTAGTCGTAGAGCCGTGCCGTACGGGCCGCCGCCTCCGCGAAGCGTTCGCGGAGGTCGGGCGGCCCCAGGACCTCCAGCTCCGGCCCGACGGAGAAGAGCTGGCCGAAGGCGACCTCGTACGACTCGACCGGCAGGGTCACCGTGATACGCCCCAGCTCGTCCGGCGGCCCGGCCACGGCCAGCGCCTCCGTCGCCGCGGCGCGGTCCACGGCGTACGGCAGCCGCCGCGCGCCCGTCTCCGACAGCCGCACCACCACCTCGGACCGCAGGATCGAGCGGGCGAAGTCCGCCGCCCGCTCCTCCCAGAACTCCGGCAGTACGAAGCTCTCGTCCCGCACGAAACGCTCCTCGGACACGGCCACCGCGGCGAAGCGGTCGATCCGGTACACCCGGAAATCGTCGCCCGAGCGGGCGCACAAGTACCAGACCCCGGCCTTGAGCACGAGGCCGTACGGTGCCAGTTCCCGCTCGACCTCGCCGTCCTGGCCGCGCCGGTAGCGGCCCGTGATCATCCGGTCGTCCCAGACCGCCTCCGCGATCGTCGGCAGCAGCTCGGGCGTCTTGGGCTCCTGGTACCAGCCGGGCGCATCGAGATGGAACCGCTGCGCGGCTGTGTCCGAAGCGTCCCGGAGCGACGGGAGCAGCGCCGCTGAAACCTTCAGGCGGGCGGCCGACGCCGCGTCGTCGAGACCCATCTCCCGCAGCGCGCCCGGCAGTCCGGAGAGGAAGAGCGCCTCGGCCTCACTGCGGGCCAGGCCGGTCAGCCGGGTGCGGTAGCCGCCGATCAGGCGGTAGCCCCCGCTCCGGCCACGGTCGGCGTACACCGGAACACCCGCCTCCGAAAGCGCTTGCGCGTCCCGCGTGACGGTCCGCTCGGAGACCTCCAGTTCCCGGGCGAGTTCGCCGGCGGTCATGGAGGGGCGGGACTGGAGCAGAAGCACCATCTTGATGAGCCGGGCTGCGCGCATGCCGGACATTGTGCCGTGCGGCCCCCAACTGCGGCTCCCTCCCGGACCCGGTCCCCGAACGCCGGACGGGCCGGACCCTCCCGCCAGGGAGAATCCGGCCCGTCCGGCGTTCGGGACTCAGCCCCTCACAGGCCGTAGCGCTCCCGCGCCTCCTTGACCGCCGAGGCCGGCACCTCGCCACGGCGGGCGAGCTGGGCCAGGGCGGCGACCACGATCGACTGGGCGTCGACGCCGAAGTGGCGGCGGGCCGCCTCGCGGGTGTCCGAGAGGCCGAAGCCGTCCGTACCGAGCGAGGAGTAGTCCTGCTCGACCCACTGGCTGATCTGGTCCGGAACCTGACGCATCCAGTCGCTCACCGCGAGGACGGGGCCCGGCGCGCCTTCGAGCGCGCGGGTGACGTACGGCGTACGGGACTCGCCGCGCAGCAGCGCCTCGTCGCACTCCAGCGCGTCGCGGCGCAGCTCGCCCCAGGAGGTGGCGGACCAGACGTCGGCCGCGACGTCCCAGTCGGCGGCGAGCAGTTCCTGCGCCTCCAGGGCCCAGTGGATCGCCGTGCCGGAGCCGAGCAGCTGGACGCGCGGGGTCTCGGCGGTGGCGTTCGCCGCCTCCTTGAAGCGGTAGAGGCCCTTGACGATGCCCTCCTCGACGCCTTCCGGCATCGCGGGCTGCGGCTTCGGCTCGTTGTACACGGTCAGGTAGTAGAAGACGTTCTCGGCCTCGGGGCCGTACATCCTGCGCAGACCGTCCTTGACGATGACGGCGACCTCGTACGCGAAGGCCGGGTCGTAGTTGAGCGACGCCGGGTTCGTGGACGCGATGAGGTGCGAGTGGCCGTCCGCGTGCTGGAGGCCCTCACCCGTCAGGGTCGTACGGCCGGCGGTGGCGCCCACGATGAAGCCGCGGCCGAGCTGGTCGCCGAGCTGCCACATCTGGTCGGCGGTGCGCTGCCAGCCGAACATCGAATAGAAGATGTAGAAGGGGATCATCGGTTCGCCGTGCGTCGCGTACGACGTCGAGGCGGCGATGAAGTCGGCCATGGCGCCGGCCTCGGTGATCCCCTCGTTGAGGATCTGGCCGTCCTTGGCTTCCTTGTAGTACATGAGCTGGTCGCGGTCGACCGGCTCGTACGTCTGGCCCAGCGGCGAGTAGATGCCGGCCGACGGGAACAGCGACTCCATGCCGAAGGTGCGGGCCTCGTCGGGGACGATCGGCACCCAGCGCCTGCCCGTCTCCTTGTCCCGCATCAGCTCCTTGGCCAGGCGTACGAAGGCCATGGTGGTGGCCATCTCCTGCTTGCCCGATCCCTTGAGGAGCGCGCTGAAGGCGCGGTCGGCGGGCTCGGGCAGGGCCACCGCGTGCACCCGGCGGGCCGGGGCGGGGCCACCGAGGGCGGCGCGGCGCTCCTGCAGGTAGCGGACCTCGGGGGAGTCGGCGCCGGGGTGCCCGTACGGTACGAGCTCCTCGTCCAGCTTCGCGTCCGGGATCGGCAGCTCCAGCAGGTCCCGCATGGCGCGGAACTCCTTGCCGGAGAGCTTCTTCATCTGGTGGTTGGCGTTCTTCGACTCGAAGCCCGCACCGAGGGTGTAGCCCTTGACGGTCTGCGCGAGGATCACCGTCGGCGCGCCCTTGAACTCCACGGCCGCCCGGTACGCCGCGTACACCTTGCGGGCCTCGTGGCCGCCGCGGGAGCTGTGGAAGCACTCGGCGATCTTGGCGTCGGTGAGCAGCTTGCCCAGCTCGGCCAGCGCGGGCTCGGCGCCGAAGAAGTGCTCGCGGATGTACGCCACGTCACGAGTCGCGTACGTCTGGAACTGCGCGTCCGGCACCGCGCGCAGCCGGCGTACCAGCGCGCCCTGGGTGTCCAGCTGGAACAGCTCGTCCCAGGCGGAGCCCCACAGCGTCTTGATGACGTTCCAGCCCGCACCGCGGAACTGGGCCTCCAGCTCCTGGACGACGCGGAAGTTCGCGCGGACCGGGCCGTCGAGGCGCTGGAGGTTGCAGTTGATGACGAAGGTCAGGTTGTCGAGCTGCTCGCGGGCGGCGAGGGTGATCGCGGTGGTCGACTCGGGCTCGTCCATCTCGCCGTCACCGAGGAACGCCCAGACGTGGGAGTTGGACGTGTCCTTGATGCTGCGGTTCTGCAGGTAGCGGTTGAAGCGCGCCTGGTAGATCGCGGAGAGCGGCCCGAGGCCCATCGACACGGTCGGGAACTCCCACATCCAGGGAAGCCGCCGCGGATGCGGGTACGAGGGCAGTCCGTCGCCGGCGGCCTCCTGGCGGAAGCGGTCGAGCTGGCCCTCGTTCAGGCGGCCGTCGAGGAAGGCGCGGGCGTAGATGCCGGGGGAGGCGTGGCCCTGGATGTAGAGCTGGTCACCGGAGCCGTCCCCCTCCTTGCCACGGAAGAAGTGGTTGAAGCCGGTCTCGTACAGCCAGGCCGCGGAGGCGAAGGTGGCGATGTGGCCGCCGACGCCGAAGCGGGAGCCGCGGGTGACCATGGCGGCGGCGTTCCAGCGGTTCCAGGCGGTGATCCGGGCTTCCATCGCCTCGTCGCCGTCGAAGGCGGGCTCGGCGGAGGTCGGGATGGTGTTGACGTAGTCCGTCTCCAGCAGCTTCGGCAGCGCGACACCGGCGCCTTCGGCGTGCTGGAGCGTGCGGCGCATCAGGTAGGCCGCCCGCTGCGGGCCTGCGGCCTTGGTGACGGCGTCGAGGGAGGCCGCCCATTCGGCGGTCTCCTCGGTGTCACGGTCCGGGAGCTGGTCGAGCTCACTCGGAGAAATGCCTACGGGGTCGGTCATGATGGCCGCCTTCCGGACAGGAGGGGGGTGGAGAAAAGGGGGGCCTTGTCTGGCAGGACAGGGCGACGGGGTCGGTGGACCCGCCGTCGACTGTAAGTCCCTGATCGATGATCGATCAAAGCCTGGGGGCGAAAAACTTCTCCGTACAACGAAATTGGCATTCCGTGCCGTGAAATGGGGCACGGGGTGCCGAGACCTTATGCGGCATTTCGGGCGCGGGCGGGTAGGGAACAGCCCTGCGGGGCACGCGGGCGCACCCGCGCGCGGCGGCGGTCAGGCCCTCGGCGCGCAGCCCAGGACGTGGGCCTTGACCAGGCTGCCGATGTCCGGGTCGCGGCGGCGGAACGCCTGCACCAGCGCCTCGTGCTCCTCGGCGTACGACTTCTGGACCGTGCCCAGCCAGCGGATGGACAGGGCCGTGAAGACCTCGATGCCCAGGCCCTCCCACGTGTGCAGCAGGACGCTGTTGTGTGCGGCCCGGACCAGCTCGCGGTGAAAGCCGACCGTGTGGCGCACCTGCGCCGTCCCGTCCGCCGTGCGGTCCGCCTCGTACAGCGCCGCCACGTGCGGCTCCAGCGCCGAGCAGTCCTCCGCCAGGGCCGACGCCGCGAGCTCGGCCGCGATCTGCTCCAGGCCGGCCCGTACGGGATAGCTCTCCTCCAGGTCGGCCGCCGTGAGATTCCGTACCCGTACGCCCTTGTTCGGCGCCGACTCGATCAGGCGCAGGGACTCCAGCTCGCGCAGCGCCTCCCGCACCGGGGTCTGGCTGACCTCCAGCTCGGTGGCGATCCGGCGCTCCACGATCCGCTCACCCGGCTTCCAGCGCCCGCTGACGATCCCCTCCACGATGTGCTCGCGGATCTGCTCGCGCAGCGAGTGGACGACGGGCGGGGTCATGAAGCGCTCCTTCAAGCCGTGTTCGGTCCTCTAGACCATACGGCGGCGCCCCCGTCCGGATAAGTCCGGACGGGGGCGCAGACGCTGGTGAGACGAGCGTTACAGGCCGAGCTCGACCTCGAACTCGCCGGCCTCCAGGATCGCCTTGACGGCCGTCAGGTAGCGGGCCGCGTCGGCGCCGTCCACCAGGCGGTGGTCGTAGGAGAGAGCCAGGTAGGTCATGTCACGGATCGCGATGGTCTCGCCGAGGTCCGGGTGGTTGATGACCACCGGGCGCTTGACGGTGGCACCGATGCCCAGGATGGCGACCTGGTTCGGCGGCACGATGACCGTGTCGAACAGCGCACCGCGCGAACCGGTGTTGCTGATCGTGAACGTCGCACCGGACATCTCGTCCGGGCTGATCTTGCCGGAGCGGGCCTTGCCGGCCAGCTCGGCGGTCTTCTTGGAGATACCGGCGAGGTTGAGGTCGCCCGCACCCTTGATGACCGGGGTCATCAGACCCTTTTCGGCGTCCACCGCGATACCGATGTTCTCGGTGTCGAAGTAGGTGATCGTGCCCTCGTCCTCGTTGATCCGGGCGTTGACGACCGGGTAGGCCTTCAGCGCCTGGGCCGCGGCCTTGACGAAGAACGGCATCGGGGACAGCTTGACGCCCTCGCGGGCGGCGAACGCGTCCTTCGCCTTGTTCCGCAGCTTCATCAGCTTCGTGATGTCGACCTCGACGACCGAGGTCAGCTGGGCCTGCGTGTGCAGCGCCTTCATCATGTTGTCGCCGATGACCTTGCGCATGCGGGTCATCTTGACCGTCTGACCACGCAGCGGGGACACCTCGAGGGACGGAGCCTTCGAAGCGGCGGCCGGGGCGGCGGCGGCCGGAGCCGGGGCAGCGGCGGCGGCCTTGGCGGCCTCCGCGGCGGCGACGACGTCCTGCTTGCGGATACGGCCACCGACACCGGTGCCCTTGACCGAGCCCAGGTCGACGCTGTTCTCGGCGGCGAGCTTACGGACCAGCGGGGTCACGTACGCACCGTCCGCGTCGCCCGCGGAGGGGGCGGCGGGGGCGGGAGCGGCCGGAGCGGCGGCGGCCGGAGCGGCGGCGGCCGGAGCCGCGGGAGCCGGAGCGGCAGCGGCGGGAGCGGCCTGGACCGGAGCGGGAGCCGGAGCCGGCGTCGGCGCGGGGGCCGGTGCCGGAGCGGCGGCCGGCTCGGGAGCCGGAGCGGCGGCGGGGGCCGGGGCCTCCTGCGCCGGGGCGGCGGCCGGGGCCGCGCCCGCGGCACCGATGACGGCGAGCTTCGCGCCGACCTCGGCGGTCTCGTCCTCACCGACCAGGATTTCCAGCAGCGTGCCCGCGGCCGGGGAGGGGATCTCGGTGTCGACCTTGTCGGTCGAGACCTCGAGCAGCGGCTCGTCCTCCGCGACCTCCTCGCCGACCTCCTTCAGCCAGCGCGTGACGGTGCCCTCGGTGACCGACTCGCCCAGCGCGGGCAGTACGACGTCGGTACCGGAGGCGCCACCGGCCGGAGCCTCGGCGGCGGGGGCCGGAGCGGCCTCGGGCTGGGCGGCCGGAGCCTCGGCGGCGGGGGCCGGGGCCTCGGCAGGTGCCTCGGCGGCGGCCGGGGCGGGAGCGGCCTCGGGCGAACCCGTGCCGTCGTCGATGACGGCCAGCTCTGCGCCGACCTCCACCGTCTCGTCCTCGGCGACCTTGATGGACGCGAGGATGCCGGCGGCGGGGGCCGGGATCTCGGTGTCGACCTTGTCGGTCGAGACCTCGAGCAGCGGCTCGTCAGCCTCGACGCGCTCGCCCTCGGCCTTGAGCCAACGGGTGACAGTGCCCTCGGTGACGCTCTCGCCGAGCGCCGGAAGGGTTACGGAAACCGGCATGGTTTCTGTTGCTCCTTACGAATTGCGGAAGTGGTCGTCGCGCCCGGACTGGATCAGTCGTGGGAGTGAAGAGGCTTGCCGGCCAGGGCCAGGTGGGCTTCGCCCATCGCCTCGTTCTGCGTCGGGTGGGCGTGGATGAGCTGCGCGACCTCGGCCGGCAGCGCCTCCCAGTTGTAGATCAGCTGAGCCTCGCCGACCTGCTCGCCCATACGGTCACCGACCATGTGGACGCCGACCACGGCACCGTCCTTGACCTGGACGAGCTTGATCTCGCCCGCGGTCTTCAGGATCTTGCTCTTGCCGTTGCCCGCGAGGTTGTACTTCAGTGCGACGACCTTGTCCGCGCCGTAGATCTCCTTGGCCTTGGCCTCGGTGATACCGACGGAGGCGACCTCGGGGTGGCAGTACGTCACGCGCGGCACACCGTCGTAGTCGACCGGTACGGTCTTCAGGCCGGCCAGCCGCTCCGCCACCAGCATGCCCTCGGCGAAGCCGACGTGCGCGAGCTGGAGCGTGGGGACGAGGTCACCGACGGCCGAGATGGTGGGCACGTTGGTCTGCATGTACTCGTCGACCAGGACGTAGCCGCGGTCCATCGCGACGCCCTGCTCCTCGTAGCCCAGGCCCTGCGACACGGGGCCGCGGCCGATGGCGACGAGCAGCAGCTCGGCCTCGAACTCCTTGCCGTTGGCGAGGGTGACCTTGACGCCGTCGTTCGTGTACTCGGCCTTCTCGAAGAAGGCGCCGAGCGAGAAGTTGATGCCGCGCTTGCGGAACGCGCGCTCCAGCAGCTTCGAGCTGTTCTCGTCCTCGACCGGCACGAGGTGCTTGAGGCCCTCGACGATGGTGACGTCGGTGCCGAAGGACTTCCACGCGGAGGCGAACTCGACGCCGATGACGCCGCCGCCCAGCACGATCGCCGACTTCGGGACGCGGTCCAGCGTCAGCGCGTGGTCCGAGGAGATGATGCGGTTGCCGTCGATCTCCAGGCCCGGCAGCGACTTCGGCACGGAGCCGGTCGCCAGCAGGACGTGGCGGCCCTCGACACGCTGGCCGTTCACGTCGACGGAGGTCGGGGAGGAGAGCCTGCCCTCGCCCTCGATGTACGTCACCTTGCGCGAGGCGACCAGGCCCTGCAGTCCCTTGTACAGGCCGGCGATGACGTCGTCCTTGTACTTGTGGACGCCCGCCATGTCGACGCCGTCGAAGGTCGCCTTGATGCCGAACTGCTCGGACTCGCGTGCCTGGTCGGCGATCTCGCCCGCGTGCAGCAGGGCCTTCGTCGGGATGCAGCCGTTGTGCAGGCAGGTGCCGCCGAGCTTGTTCTTCTCGATCAGGGCGACGTCCAGGCCCAGCTGCGCTCCGCGCAGCGCCGCGGCGTAACCGCCGCTGCCACCGCCGAGGATCACTAGGTCGAAAACGGTGCTGGCGTCGTTCGCCACGTCACGTCCTCCATGCATGTGCGCCGGTCGCCGGTCTTCGACCGGGCGGCGGCTGGTGTTCGGCCGCTTTTATTCGGCCCTGTGGTGGGGGCCCTGTCCTGCCGAGAACCCATCTTCGCACTTGTTGACGGACGGCGGGACGCGGGGCCGGGGTCCGAGACGGTCGCGGGAGCGCCCGGCTCGGGTTACTGGGGCGTACGGATGTGCGGATTTCGTTGAAGGCGAAATCGGACGTAGGTATTCCTGCGTGCGTACGGTCCCGGGCACGTGCCCGGGACCGTACGACCGTACCTACGAGGAAATCGCGCCGATCAGCCGAGGTCGCCCGCGGCCGTGCGCTCGGCGAGCGCCACCAGGGTGCGGATCGCGGAGCCGGTGCCGCCCTTGGGGGTGTAGCCGAACGGGCCGCCGTCGTTGTAGGCGGGACCCGCGATGTCCAGGTGCGCCCACGCGATGTCCTCGCCGACGAACTCCTGGAGGAACAGACCGGCGACCAGGCCGCCGCCCATCCGCTCACCCATGTTGGCGATGTCGGCCGTCGCGGACTCCATGCCCTTGCGCAGCTCGGCCGGCATCGGCATCGGCCAGGACTGCTCGCCGGCCTCCTCCGCGATCTCGTGGATCGCGGTACGGAACGACTCGTCGTTGCCCATGATGCCGAAGGTGCGGCTGCCGAGCGCCAGCACCATCGCGCCGGTCAGCGTCGCCACGTCGACGATCGCGTCCGGGCGCTCCTCGGAGGCGCGGGTCAGGGCGTCGGCCAGGACGAGACGGCCCTCGGCGTCGGTGTTGAGCACCTCGACGGTCTTGCCGCTGTACATGCGCAGCACGTCGCCGGGGCGGGTGGCGCTGCCGGACGGCATGTTCTCCGCGAGCGCCAGCCAGCCGGTGACGTTGACCTTCAGGCCGAGGCGGGCGGCCGTGACGACGGCGGCGAACACGGCGGCGGCGCCGGCCATGTCGCACTTCATCGTCTCGTTGTGGCCGGCCGGCTTCAGCGAGATGCCGCCGGAGTCGTAGGTGATGCCCTTGCCGACGAAGGCCAGGCTCTTCTCCGCCTTGGGGTGCGTGTAGGCGAGCTTGACCAGGCGCGGACCGTGCTCCGAGCCCTGGCCGACGCCGAGGATGCCGCCGTAGCCGCCCTTGGCGAGCGACTTCTCGTCGAGCACCTGCACCTTGAGGCCGTGCTCCTTGCCGGCGGCGGAGGCCACGGCGGCGAAGGACTCGGGGTAGAGGTCGTTGGGCGGGGTGTTGACCAGGTCGCGGGCGCGGTTGATCTCCTCGGTCAGCGCCAGGGCGCGCTCCGCGGCGGCCTTGAACGCCTTGTCGCGCGGCTTGCCGCCGAGCACGGTGATCTCGGCGAGCGGCTGCTTCGCGCCGTTGCCCCCGGACTTCTCGGCCTTCCCGGCGGTCTCGCCGCCCTGGTAGGCGGTGAAGGCGTACGCACCGAGCAGCGCGCCCTCGGCGATCGCGGCGGCGTCCTCGACGGCCTCGACGGGCAGGGCGAAGCCGGCCTTCTTGGAGCCGTTCAGCGCGCGGGCGGCCGCACCGGCCGCGCGGCGCAGTGACTCGGAGCTGTACGCGTCGTCCTTGTCCAGGGCCGCGCCCAGGCCGACAGCCAGTACGACAGGGGACTTGAAGCCCGACGGGGCGGGCAGCTTGGTCACCTCGCCCTCGGCACCCGAGGCGCCGAGGGTCTCCAGGACGGTGGCGAGCTTTCCGTCGAACGCCTTGTCCACGGCCTCGGCGCCCGGTGCGACGACCAGGGCCCCGGACTTGGATCCAGCGCCCTTCGCCACGCCGACGACGATGGCGTCGGCGCGCAGCGCCGCCGCGCCGGAAGTGCTGAGAGTGAGAGCAGTCACGGTGGTGAAATCTCGCTTCCGTTGAGTTCTTCGGCCGATGGGGTGGGGCCGGCCGTGCCCGGCGCGTCCGTGACCCGGTGGCCCGGCGGCCGGCCGGATGCGCCGGGAACGAGCCTACGCGCGGTTGCCCCCTTCGATCACAGCAGCGAGCAGTTCACTCATCAGAGGTGTCCTTTTCGCGTTTATGGGGCGCGTGGTGAGGCCTGAGTCACACTCGTGGCAATCCGGCAAGGGGCAATGGCCTTGCTTCGCAGGATTTCCGCAGATCGCCCGCTATTTCTGCGCAGGGCGTTCGACAAGGGGGAGGGTGCGCCGTGGCGTACAGGACGCGTATGGGCAGAACCGGAGCGGCACTGCTGGTGGCCGGTCTGCTCACGGTGGCGGTGCCGCCGACCGGTGCGGGAGCGGCCGCGGTACCACGTATCGACCTGAAGGTGCTGGTCGTCGACGACGGCGGCAACGCCGTGGACGCGGTCGAGTCGGAGCTGCGCGGCACCGGCGTCCCGTACACCGTGGTGCGGCTGGACCGGCCGGGGAGGCCGGTGATCGACGCGGCCTTCCTCTCCGACACGGTGGACGGGCGGCCGCGCGCCAAGTACCAGGGGGTCGTCCTGCCCAGCGCCGACCCGTTCGGGGCCGGCTCCGCGGAGTCGGAGGCCCTGGCCGCGTACGAGAAGGCCTTCGGCGTCCGGCAGGTCGACGCGTACAACTGGGCGCATCCCGGCGTCGGGCTCGACTACACGAACGAAGGCGGGTACGCCGGGCCGCTCGACGGCGTGGCCGCGGCGGTGACCCCGGCCGGGAAGGCCGGGCCCTTCGGCTACCTGGACGGCGCTGTCGCGTTCGAGGACAACTCGGCGTCCGTCGACGAGAGCTACGGGTACGCGGGCCGGCCCCGCGAGGGCTACACCAGCTACCTGGACATGCCGGTCGCCGGAGAAAGCGGCGCCCGGGCCAGCCTCGTCGGCGAGTACGCCCACGACGGGCGCCGCGAACTGGTGGTCACCTTCGCCTACAACCGGCACCAGCGGCAGTTCCGGCTGCTCGCCCGCGGCATTGTCGAATGGCTCACCCAGGGCGTCCACCTCGGGCAGAGCCGCAACTACTTCTCCGTGCACGTCGACGACGTCTTCGCGCCCGACAGCCGCTGGGACACCGAGCTCAACTGCACCCCCGGCGACTTCGACTGCGGCGACGGCGAGGGCCAGGGCACCACGCCGATCCGGATGAATCCGGCGGACGCGCAGTACGCCGCGCAGTGGCAGCAGAGCGCCGGGTTCACCCTCGACATGGTCTACAACGCGGGCTCCGGCGAGGCGTGGAAGAGCGAGAACGGCGGCAGCGACCCGCTCACCGCGCAGCTGCTGGCCGACCGGGCGAAGTACCGCTGGGTGAACCACACGTACACACACCCCTTCCTCGGCTGCGTCCAGGACACCTCGACCGTGCCGTGGCAGTGCGCCAAGAGTGCGACGGGCAGCACGCTGTGGATGAGCCGCGCCGAGATCGCCGCCCAGATCAGGAACAACCACAGCTGGGCGGTCGGCAAGGGCATCGCCGTCGACCGGGCCGAGCTGGTCACCGGTGAGCACTCCGGTCTGAAGACCCTTCCGCAGCAGCCGGCGGACAACCCGAACCTGGCGGGCGCGTTCGCCGACAGCGGCGTGAAGTGGGTGGCGAGCGACAACTCGCGCGAGCCGGGCCAGCGTGCCGTCGGCGGTGCGCTCACCGTGCCGCGCCACCCGATGAACGTGTACTACAACGTCGGCACCGCCGCCGAGATGACGGACGAGTACAACTGGATCTACAGCAGCAGCGCCGACGGCGGCAGCGGCGTCTGCGAGACCAACCCCGGGTCGACCTGCCTGGGCGAACCGCTCGACCCGGCCACCGGCTACGCGACGCACATCGCGCCGCAGGAGGCGCGCACCGCGCTCGGTCACGTCATCGCCAACGACCCGCGCCCGCACTACGTCCACCAGTCCAACCTGGCCGAGGGGCGGATCCTCTACCCCGTCCTGGACAAGGTCCTCGGCGACTACCGTTCCCTCTTCGCGGACAACACCCCGGTGGTCAACCCGCGTCACCGGGACGTCGGTTCGGAACTCTCCCGCCGCGCTGCCTGGGACAAGGCGCTCGCGGACGGCAAGGTCACGGCGTACCGCATTGGCACTACCGTGACCGTCAAGGCGCCGGCGGGGGTCGCGGCGCCCGTCACCGCACCGGAGGGCACGCGGAAACAACTACTCCTGGGCACCGGCGTGTTCGGCACGGCATACGCGGGACAGCGCTCGGCCTGGACGGCGCCCGAATCGCTCCAGCAGGCGGTCACGCTCCGGCTTCCCGTCTGACCGGCCCGGCCCCGCCCGGTCCGCCCGGCCCCGCCCGGTCTGCCCGACCAGCAGACCGGGCACAGCACACCGCACCCGTCCTGGGGGGACACGAACATGAGCCGCGGGCTCCACGTCAGCATGCTCACCGAGGGCACCTACCCGCACGTCCAGGGGGGTGTCAGCACCTGGTGCGACCAGCTCGTCCGCGGAATGCCGGACGTCGACTTCCACGTCGTCTCGCTCACCGGCAGCGGCCTCGAGCCCGTCACCTGGGAGCTGCCGGACAACGTCTACCGGCACACGACGGTCCCGCTGTGGGGAGCGGAGGCCGGGGCACGGAACGCGCTGCGCGCCGCGCGCCCTGTCCTCGGCCGCGAGCGCCGCCGCTTCCTCGCCTCGTACGAACGCTTCCTGCTCGCCGTGCTCGACCCGGAGGCCGGCTGCGACTTCGGCCATGAGCTGTACGTCCTCGCCGCCCTCTCCCGCCAGGGGCGGCTGACCCCGGCCCTGCGCTCGGAGGCGGCGCTGCGGACGCTCACCAGGATCTGGACCATGCGGCACCTGGCGACGGCCCGCGCCGAGCCGACGATCCACGACGCGCTCACCGCCACCGACCTGCTGGAGCACCTGCTCCGTCCGCTGGCCACCCGCATCCCCGCCGACAGCGTCGCGCACGCCGTCAGCAGCGGGCTCGCCACCCTCCCCGCGCTCACCGCGAAGCACTTCGACGGTGCGCCGTTCCTCCTGACCGAGCACGGCATCTACCTGCGCGAGCGCTACCTCGGGCACCGCACGGCCACCCAGCGCTGGCCGGTCAAGGCGCTGCTGCTCGGCTTCTACCGCGAGCTGAACTCGCTCGGCTACCGCGAGGCCGACCTGATCACACCCTGCAACCAGTACAACCGCCGCTGGGAGGAGCGCGGCGGGGCGCCCGCCGAGCGCATCCGCACCGTCTACAACGGCGTCGACCCGCACCTCTTCCCGCACGCGGGCCCCGAACCGGACGTTCCCACCCTCACCTGGACCGGCCGCATCGACCCGATCAAGGACCTGGAGACGCTCGTACGGGCCTACGCGCTCGCCCGCGCCCGGCTGCCGGAGCTGCGGCTGCGGCTCTTCGGCGGGGTGCCGGACGGCGGGGAGGAGTACCTCACGGGGCTGGAGAAGCTCGCCGCCGAGCTCGGGGTTGCCGACGGCATCACCTTCGAAGGGCGCATATCCGACGTGGCGCGCGCCTATGGGGCGGGGCACGTCGTCATGCTCTCCAGCATCAGTGAGGGCTTTCCGTTCAGCATCCTCGAAGCGATGTCGTGCGGCCGGACGACGGTGTCGACGGATGTCGGCGGTGTACGGGAAGCGGTCGGCGACACGGGAATCGTGGTGCCGCCGCGCGAAGCCGAGGCGATGGCGCGGGCGGTGCTCGAGCTGATGCGCGACGACGCCCGGCGCATGGAACTGGGGCGGCTCGCGCGGCAGCGGGTGATCGACCTGTTCACGCTGCGCCGCTCGGTCGAGGGCTTCCGCGGGATCTACCGCGAACTGGACGGCGTACCGGAGCCGACAGGCCTCGCCGTTCTCCCGGCGCACTGGACGACCGAGCTCAAAGACCCCTGGTGGAATGATCTGTCGTCGCACGGGGCGGCCTGATGAGCGGCTCCCTGTGGACGGGCGCGGGCGAGGCCGTACGGCGTGACGCGCGGCCGCGCGCGCCGAAACCGGGACCGCGCTGGGCGGCCGATCCCGTCGACGAACTGGCCGAACGTCTGGGGCCGTTGGCGGCGGCCGCCGTGCACCCCGACGAGATCGCGGCGATCCTCGAGTCCGACGGCATGACGGACGATCACATCCGGCTGACCTACGGCCGTGAGAGTTCCTTCGCCCTGGCCGAGGACCTGTTCGCGCGCGTGCCCCGCGCCTGCCGGGAACCGGAGACGCCACCGTCGGCGGGGCCCTGGAACATCGGCCTCGCCGGATGTCTGCTGCGCGGGCTGGTGTTCGCCCTGCCGGGGCTCGCGTACGTCCTGGGGGCGCCGTTTCTGTCCGTCCCGGCGGAGGACGGGCGGGGCCTGCCCGCCGGGACGGACGTCCTGCTCGTGGGAACGCTCGTCGGCTGGGCGTGGAACCAGGCGCTGGCCCATCGCGCGTACGCCTGGCTGGGCATGGGCGAGCGCCGGTCCGCGGCCCGCGCCCTGCTCATCGGGGGCCCGGCGGGCGCCCTGCTCGGCACGGCGGCCGCCGTCGCCGTCGCGGGGCCGGGAGACGGCGCGGTGGCGGCGTTCGCCACCGCCCAGGCGCTGTACCAGGGCGCCGCGACGGCGCTGCTGGTGCTCGGCCGCGAGCGGCTGCTGCTGTACGCGCTGACCCCGTTGGCGGCGGGCGCCGGGGTGACGCTGTTGCACGAGGTCCCGGACGCGGGGAGGGCGGCGCCGCTGCTCGTGTCGGGGGCGGCGGTGCTGACCCTGGCGGCCCGCGAGGTGCTGCGTGCCGGGCTCTCGGCGCCCCCCGCCGAGGCGCCGCGCGCGTCGCGCGGGCCTTCGCTGATCCGGTCCCTCCCGTACGGCGTTTTCGGCCTCGCCACCGGAACCCTGGTACTGCACGCCGTACTCCAGAACACGCTCGGCGGGGCCGCCTCCGGGGTCGTCGCGGCCCCCGGCGCCGTCGCGCTCACGCTCAGCATGGGGCCCGCCGAGTGGCTCCTGTACCGGTTCCGGCGCGACTGCGACGCTGGGCTGCGCAGGAGTACCACCCCCCGGGCCTTCCGGCGCGCCGCCACCCTCACGCTGGGCCGGTGCCTGGGCGCCTACCTCGCCGTGCTGTTCGTCCTCCTGGCCGCGACGACGCTGCTGTGGATCGGCGCACCCGTGCCGGACACCGGCCGCGCGACCGGCCTGCTGCTCATCGGCGTCATGCTGTGGACGGGGCTGCTGCTCCAGTCGTTCGGCGCGGCGACCGCCGCGGCGACCGTCTGCGGCGTGGCCGCGCTCGTCCAGACGGCGGCCCTTTTCGCGGACCCGCCCGTGGCCGGTACCGTCGTGCTCGCCGTCCCCGGGGTCGCGTCCGCCGTCCTGGCAGCCCTGGTCTGCGTACTCCTCGGTCGCGCGACGGCTCACCGTCCTTGAGGATGCCTACGTGAAGAACCTGCTCGTGCCCTTCTACGAGCACCCCGCCGAACGCCCGGACGCCTGGGAGGCCGTCATCCGGGCGGCCCCCCGGCTGTACGGCGTCGTGCTCAACCCCGACAGCGGCCCGGGCGCCGCGCCCGACCCCGCGTTCGCCGCCGTGTCGACGCGGCTGCGCGCGGCGGGCGTACGCGTCCTCGGGTACGCCGACACGGACTACGCGCGCCGCCCGCACGACGACGTGGTCCAGGACCTGTTGCGCCACCGCGACTGGTACGGCGCGGACGGCGCGTTCCTGGACCAGGTGACGGCAGGACCGGAGGCGCTGGCCCACTGTCAGCGTCTCGCCGTCGCCGCGCGCGTGGCCGGCGCGGTGACCCTCGTGCTCAACCACGGCGTCCACCCCGACCCCCGCTACCTCGGACTCGCCGACGTCCTCGTCACGTTCGAGGGCACCTGGGACACGTACCGCGACGCCCCGGACGCTCCGCCCTGGACAGCGGCGCACACCCACGACCGCTTCTGCCACCTCGTGTACGCGGCGCCCGCCACCGCAGCGTTCACCGCCGGCATCGGCTGCGTCGTGCCGGGCGAAGCGCCGCACCCGTGGGGGACGTTGCCGTACGCGCTGGAGGCGGCCCGGTGAGGCCCAGGAACGTGCTGCTCCTCCTGCTTCCGCTGCTGCTGCTCGCCGGGTGCACGGGCGGCGGCCCTTCCGCACCGGACGACCGGGAGGCATCCGCGCGCTGGCAGCCGGAGCCGGGGCTCGCCTGGCAGTGGCAGCTCAGCGGCACACTGGACCCGGCCGTCGACGTACCGGTGTACGACATCGACGGCTTCGACCACCCCGCCTCCGCCGTCGCCGACCTGCACCGCCGCGGCCGCAAGGTCATCTGCTACCTCTCCACCGGCGCCTGGGAGGACTTCAGGCCGGACGCCGGCGAATTCCCCACGTCCGTACTGGGCCGCGGGAACGGCTGGAAGGGCGAGCGCTGGCTCGACATCCGCCGCACCGACGTCCTGGAACCCCTGATGGCACACCGTATGGACCTCTGCCGCGACAAGGGCTTCGACGCGGTCGAGCCCGACAACATGGACGGCTACCGCAACCGCACCGGTTTCCCGCTGACCGCCGCCCACCAGCTCGACTACAACCGCCTGATCGCCCGCCTCGCCCACGAGCGCGGCCTGGCCGTCGGCCTGAAGAACGACCTCGACCAGATCCCGGAACTCGTGGGCGACTTCGACTTCGCGGTCAACGAGCAGTGCGCCCAGTACGACGAATGCGAGAAGCTCACGCCGTTCGTCCGGGCGGGCAAGGCGGTCTTCCACGTGGAGTACGAGCTGGCGACGAGCCGCTTCTGCCCCCGGGCGCGCGAGCTGAGGCTCAGCTCGATGCGGAAGAAGTACGACCTCGGGGTGTGGCGCGAACCCTGCGCGTAGCCCGCGTGCTGTCCCCGGAGCCCGTCACCTCCACTGTCCATCTGTCACTGCAGCACCAGGACCACCAGTGCGGCCGTCGCCGCGGTCTCCGCCAGGCCGCCGAAGACGTCTCCGGTGACCCCGCCGAAGCGGCGCACGCAGTGACGCAGCAGGAGGTGCGCGGCGGCGAGCGCGACCAGCACGGCGGCGGCGTGGCGCAGGGCGGCGTACGGGCCCAAGAGCGCACCCGCGGCCGCGCAGGCGGCGCCCGCCACCACCGTGACGGCCGCCGCCGGACGGACCGGAACCGTCCCCGCCACCACCGCGCCGAGGCCCTCGGGGCGCGCCGGAGGGACTCCCGTACGGGAAGCGAGGGTCAGGGCGAGGCGGGCGGCGACGGCCGAGACGGCGGCGCCGGCCGCGCCGTGCGCCCACCCGGCGGCGTACAGCTCGGCGAGCGCGGCGACCTGGGCGAGGAGCACGAACAGCAGGGTGATGACGCCGAAGGGGCCGATGTCCGACTGCTTCATGATGCGCAGCGCCTCTTCGGCCGGTTTGCCGCTGCCCAGGCCGTCGGCGGTGTCGGCGAGACCGTCCAGGTGCAGGCCCCGGGTGAGGGCGGCCGGTACGGCGGCGCTCGCCACGGCGGCGAGCAGCGGACCCGACCCGAGCAGCAGGAGTACGCCGCCGGCGGCCGCCGCGCACAGGCCCACGACGAGACCGGCGAGGGGGGCGCACAGCATTCCGGCGCGCGCCGCCTCGCGGTCCCATCGGGTCACGCGGACGGGGAGCACGGTGAGCGTGCCGAAGGCGAAACGTATGCCGTCGCCGAGGAGAGAGGTCACGGCGCGCACGCTAGTCGCCGGAGACGGCCGGTAAGTTGCGCATAGCGCGCAAAAGTACACAGAGAGGTGACGAGTGGCATGGGTCACTGGTGGTATCGCAACATTCTCGAACCGGGGAAGCTCCCGCTGCTGCTGGCCCTGCTGTCCTTCGTCCTCACCTTCCTGATCACCCGGACCATCACCCGGATGATCCGGGCGGGGCGGGGCCCCTTCCGGAACGTCTCGCCCGGCGGGCTGCACATCCACCACGTGGTCCCCGGCGTGATCCTGATGACGATCGGCGGTTTCGGGGCGGTGGCCACCGGCGCGCACGGCGTCAGTTCGGCGATCTGCGCGGTGATCTTCGGGATGGGCGCGGGGTTGGTCCTCGACGAGTTCGCGCTGGTCCTGCACCTCGACGACGTCTACTGGACCGAGCAGGGGCGCCAGAGTGTGGAGGTCGTGGTCGTGACCGCCGCCGTGGTCGGACTGGTCCTCATCGGATCGGTCCCGTTCGGGGTCGACCAGCTGACGCCGGACGAGCGGCAGAGCCGCGGCGTACTCGTGCTCAACGTGTGCCTCAACTTCCTCCTGGCGCTGGTGGCGCTCACGAAGGGCAAGCTCCTCACCGCGCTCTTCGGCGCCGTCGTGCCCTTCGTGGCGCTTGTCGGCGCGATCCGGCTGGCCAAGCCCGGCTCCCCGTGGGCCAAGCGCGTCTACCGGCGGCGTCCGAAGGCCCGGGCCAGAGCGGCGCTGCGCCTCTGGCACCACGACCGGCGCTGGTCCGGGCTCAGCCGGAAATTCCAGGACCTGATCGGCGGGACACCGACCCCGGAACGGACGCCGTCGCCCGAGCAGAAGTGAGCGACCGCGCACAGCGCCAGGACCGCGGCGATCGCCGCCAGGTGCTCCTTGCCCGCGAGGTTGCTCTTGACGCACACCTCCACCACCATCGCCACGACCACCAGACCCCCGGTCCAGTACGCGCCGTACCGCAAGCACACATGGACGGCGAGGCCGACGACCGCAGCCGAAGGGCCGGTGTCGACGACCTGCGCGTCCGAGGCGGGCAGCCCGAGAGGGCTTCCGGGGCCCAGCGCGATGCCGACGCGGGCGTACAGGGTCCCGGCGAGCGTCGCGACGTACGCGACGACCAGGGCGCGCAGCCGCCCGACGCAGATCTCGGCGACGCCGAAGACCAGCAGGACCTGCGCGAGCGCGCCCCACACGGGCAGATCGAGCGCGGGCACGAACAGCGACAGCGGGGTGCGCAGCAGTGCGAGCCACAGCGGGTCCTCGGCGCGGACGAAGCCGATGCAGTGGACCGGGCCGTAGCCCCACGACTGGTGCTGTACGGCCTGGAGGAGCGCCGTGAGGCAGACCGCCCCGAGCGTCAGCGGGACGGCCCGCCACTTCCGGGCCACGAGCGCGGTCCGCACACCGGCGTACAGCGGACCCCACTCGCGGCGCGCGAACGCGCGCACCGGTGACGGGGTCGTCAGGGTCGTCACCGTCGGGTCTCCAGGTGACGGCGGTGCATCCACCCGGGCAGGCCGGGCGCTTCGAGGAAGCCCTCGGCGCGGGCGGACGCGATACCGATGCGCAGCAGGTCGGAGCTCTTCTCGAAGAGCATGAATCGGGGCTCCCAGATCGGGCGGTACTTGGCGTTGGCGCGGTACAGCGACTCGATCTGCCACCAGCGCGAGAAGAAGCTGAGCAGCGAACGCCACATCCTCAGTACCGGCCCCGCGCCGAGCTTCGAGCCACGTTCGAAGACCGACCTGAACATCGCGAAGTTCAGTGAGACCTGCGTGATCCCGATCTCCTTGGCGGACTGGAGCAGCTCGATGACCATGAACTCCATCAGGCCGTTCTCGGAGTCGCGGTCCCGCCGCATCAGGTCGAGGGAGAGCCCGTTGGGGCCCCACGGTACGAAGCTCAGTACCGCCCTCAGCCGCCCCTCCCCGTCGGTGCACTCGAGCATCACGCACTGGCCGTCCGCCGGGTCGCCGAGCCGGCCGAGCGCCATCGAGAAACCGCGCTCGGTCTCGCCGTCGCGCCAGTCGTCGGCCCTGCGCAGCAGTTCGGTCATCTCGTCGTCGGGAATGTCCTGGTGGCGGCGGATGCGGACCGTGTAGCCGGCCCGCTCCACGCGGTTGTAGGCCTGGCGCACGGTGCGCATCGCGCGCCCCTCCAGCGTGAACTCGTCGATCTCGACGATCGCCTCGTCACCCAGCTCCAGCGCGTCCAGGCCGTGCCGGGCGTAGACCGTGCCGCCCTCCTCGCTCGCGCCCATCACGGCGGGGATCCAGCCGTGCTCGCGCGCCTCCGCCAGCCAGGGTTCGATGGCACCCGGCCAGGCCTCGGGGTCGCCGATCGGGTCGCCGGACGCGAGCGACACGCCGCCGACGACCCGGTAGGTGACGGCGGCCTTGCCGGTGGGGGACCAGATGGCGCTCTTCTCGCGGCGCAGCGCGAAGTAGCCGAGGGAGTCGCGGTCGCCGAACTTGTCGAGGAGGGCGCGGAGTTTCGTCTCGTCCTCCTCGGTGATCGGGTCGACGGTCCGGCGGGAGCGGAAGGCGGCGTACAGGACGGCCAGGAGCAGCAGCGTGCTCATGACGTTGATGGTGACGTTGACCCAGCCCGGTGTGGTGATGCCCTGGAAGCGGGCGTCGTCCGGCGCCAGCGACACCAGCCGCATCACGCCGTACCGCCAGCGGTCCAGGAACGAGGACCGGTCGTCGTCGGGCGCGGTGTTGCTGACCGTGACGAGGAGGGTGGCGATCAGGGAGGTGACGAGCAGCCCGCCGAGGGCCACGACGGCGGCCAGCGCGGGGTTGGAGCGGTCGCCCTTCGCGTAGAACTCGCGCCGGCCGAGGAGCAGGGCCAGGACGAAGGCGGCGGTGAGAACCAGGGAGACCCAGTTCTGCCAGTACTGCCGTACCTCGGGGAAGAGCATCACGAGGGCGAAGAGCAGCAGGAAGAGCCCGCCGAGTACGAAGTTGAGGATCCAGGCGGCGCGTTTGCGACGGCGCATGGTGACCGCGAGGAAGAGCGTGAAGGCGCCGGAGGCGAAGCCCGCCGTCAACAGGTAGGGGGTGAAGAAGTCGTCGGTGTTGTGGCGTCGCAGATCCTGGCCGAGCGAAACCCATACGGCGCTCAGGAAGTTGATGAACGTGACGGTGCGCAGATACCAGACGGCGAAGGCCGCGCCGCGGCGCGAGCGGAGGGTGCCGCGCCTGCTCGTCGGGCTCGTTCGGTTCGTTCCTTCGGTGGCCAAGCGGACTTCTCCCATGAAACGCGATGATATGGGGCACCGCGGTACGCAGAGTGGGCGTGTGCGGCCGGTGGCCGCCGGCCGCACACGCGGTCAGTCCGTCGCGCCTTCGGTCTCCACGGCCGTCCCGCCGGCCGTCCCTTCGGCCGTCCCGTTGTCCGTCCGTCCGGCCTCCGGTACGGCCACCCCGTCCTCGTCCGGCGCCCGCTCGGGCAGCTCGGCCGCGAGGGCGGCGGCAGCCTGTACGAGCGGGAGCGCGAGCAATGCCCCGGTTCCTTCCCCCACAGTGACGCCCTGGTCGAGCAGAGGGTTGAGTGCCATCCGGTCCAGCGCCTTCGCCTGTCCCGGCTCGCCGCTCACCTGGCCCGCGAGCCACCAGTCCGGCGCCCGGAAGGCGGCGCGCTGGCCCACCAGGGCGCAGGCGGCGGAGACCACGCCGTCGAGGATCACCGGCGTACGCCGCACAGCGCACTGGAGGAGGAAGCCGGTCGCCGCGGCGAGGTCGGCACCGCCGACGGCCGCCAGCAGCTCCAGCTGGTCCCCGAGCACGGGCCGCGCGCGGCGCAGCGCGTCGCGGATGGCGGCGCACTTGCGCATCCACGCCAGGTCGTCGATGTGGGCGCCGCCGCGGCCGGTGACCACCGAGGCGTCCGTGCCGCACAGGGCGGCGATCAGGGTGGCGGCGGCGGTGGTGCCGCCGACGCTCAGATCGCCGAGTACGACCAGGTCGGTGCCGGAATCGGCTTCCTCGTCGGCGATCGCCATGCCGAGGCGTACGGCCTGCTCGGCCTCTTCCGGGGTGAGCGCGTCCTCGATGTCGATGCGCCCGGAACCGCGCCGCACGCGGTGGCGTACGACCTCGTCGGGAAGCAGCGCCGGATCGCAGTCGAGCCCGGCGTCGACGATCCGCACGGTCGCGCCCATACGGCGGGCGAGCACGGCGACGGGGCTCTCGCCGTCCAGCACGGAACGCACGAGCCGGTGTGCGCCTCCCGCCGGCCGGGCCGAGACGCCCAGCCCGGCGACCCCGTGATCGCCGGCGAAGAGGACCACGCGGGGCCGCTCGATGGGCTTGACGCGTGCGGACGCCTGCGCGGCCGACAGCCACTCACCCAGCTCGTCGAGCCGGCCGAGTGCGCCGGGCGGCACGATCAGCCGCTCCCGGCGTTCTTCGGCATCGCGCCGGACGCCGCCGTCGGGGCGCTCGATCAGGTCGGAGAAGTCGTCGAGGTTAAGCGAGCTCATTCGCCGAACAGTACCGGCAGCGTCACTGACGCCCAGTCAGCGGTGGCGGACCCTGGCGGGAAGCCCCCACTCACCCCCGCAACACCACAGCCTGCCCCGCCACCACCAGCAGCACCTGCTCGCACTCCCCGGCGAACGCCGCGTTCAGACGCCCCAGTTCGTCCCGGAAGCGGCGCCCGCTCGCCGTGGCCGGTACGACGCCCGAGCCGACCTCGTTGCTCACCGCCACCACCGTCCGCCGTGTCCCGCGCACCGCCTCCACCAGCTCCGTCACCCGTTCCCCCAGCGCCCGCCGCCCGTCCGCCGCCCACTTCGCGTCGTCCCACGCCCCGACCCGGTCCATCGCGTCGGTCAGCCACAGCGCAAGGCAGTCGATCAGCAGCGGCGGGCCCTCCGCCGCCAGCAGCGGAGCCAGCTCGCACGTCTCCTCCGTGCGCCAGGCGCCCGGCCTGCGTTCCCGGTGCAGGCCCACCCGCTCCGCCCACTCCCCGTCACCTTCCCGGGTGCCGCTGGTGGCGACGTACACCACCTCGGGGAACGTCTCCAGGCGCCGCTCCGCCTCCACCGACTTGCCCGACCGCGCCCCGCCCAGCACCAGCGTCCGCCGTGGCACGTCCGGCACCGCGTGGTACTCGCCGACGATCACGGTCGTCCCGTCCGGCACGGCCCGCGCGCCCGCCGCGGCGAGCCGCCGCTCCAGCTCGGGGCCCTGCGGCACATCGTGATCGAGGTGTACGGCGACGACATCCGTGGTCGCCCGGACCGCCCCCGTCGCCCGCAGCCGTGCCAGCGCGTCCGGCCGGCCCGTGACGTCGGCGACGACCATGTCGTACGTACGGCCGTCCGTCGTCCCCCCGGCGGGCGCCCCGCCCGGCGGCAGGTACAGCAGCAGCTCGCCGTCCGGCGAGGTCACCTCGTACCCCGTGCCCGGCGAGTCCATCGGGACGGCCCGCACCCGGTGCCCGCTGATCAGCGTCAGCTCCCTCCCGTCCGGCACCCGCCCGGCCGCCGGCAGCCCGGCCGGCAGTTCCATCGGCGGCCCGTCGTGCGGGTGCGTCAGCAGCACCTGCCGTACGCCGGTGAGCGAGTGCCCGGCCCGGGCGGCGGCCAGCGCGGCCCCCGGCGTCAGATCGAGCATCAGCGCGCCGTCGACGAGCAGCGCGGTCGCCGCCCTGGCGAGCCCGCCGCGGGCGGTGGCGCACGAGGCGCAGGGGCAGTCGGGTCGGGGCAGGCCTGCCGGAGCCCCGGTGCCGAGGAGAGTGAGTTCCACGAGCACGATCCTCCCGCGTCCCCGCCGGTGATGCGCGCCCGGCTACTCTGCGGGGCAGGCTGTGCTGGACAAAGGCACGGCTGGGACCCGGGAGGCGAACATGGCGTGGACGTGGCGGTTCGAGAAGGCCGACGGTACGGAGGTCCAGCCGGCGGTGGTGCCGGAGGAGTTCACCACGCAGGGCGACGCGGAGTCGTGGATCGGCGAGGTCTGGAAGGACCTGGTCGAAGGCGGCGCCGACCAGGTGGTGCTCTTCGACGACGGCACGAAGATCTACGGCCCGATGAACCTGCACGCGGAAGAGGCCTGACGGTCTGAGCACGTGTCCCCGGCCGCCGGACGGCCCCGCATCGGGTCCGTCCGGCGGCCGGGGACAGCAGGCGCTCGCCCTAGAGAACGTCCCTGATGACCCTCTGGTAGTCGCTCGCCAGGTCCTGCCGCGCCACCGGCGCCCCCGCCTCAGCGGTGGCCTTCGGCGGTGCGGACGCCGCTCCGGTGCCGGAACACCCGCTCAGGCAGGCCAGTACGACCGCACAGGCCGCGGCGGTCAAGGACAGCGGAAGCGGGTGGCGTGCCCGTCCGCGGCCCGCGGGGCCGGGGTGCGCGCCGAAGCGGCCCGCGTGGCCGGGATGCGCGACGGCCACCCGGGCCGCTCGGCCGGGGTCACGTGTTCCATCCATGCCTGGAGTGTCCCGTTCGGGGGAATCCAGGGCCCGTGGAGAAGGTCCGTCGGAGGGGCGCCGGGGGAGTGGCGGAGGGACGCGTCAGCCGCGTACGCCGCACAGGTGCAGCAGCGCCGCGACCTGACGGTACGGGTCGGTCCGCCCCGCGCGGTCCTCCAGGGTCAGGATCCGCTCCAGCTCCTCGGCGGGAAGCCGTGAGGCGTCGTTGGCGTCGCCCTCGACGTTGTCGGTGAAGACCCGGACGCCGTACCACGTGTGCAGCGGGGCGGCGATCCCGGCGAGAGTCGACGTCAGGGCGTCGAGACGGTCGGCGCGCACCCGCAGGCCGAGCCGGCTGGTGTACGCGTCCGAGTCGAACGCGGTGAGCGCCCCGGCCCAGTCCCCGGCCAGCCCGGGCCGCATCGCGAGCGCGTCGGCGTTGCGTACGAGCAGGGACAGCAGTCCGCCGGGCGCCAGCATCCGGCCCAGGCCCGCCACCATGGCGTCGGGCTCCTCGACGTACATCAGCACGCCGTGGCACAGCACCACGTCGAAGCTGCCGGGCAGGAAGTGCACCCCGGTCTCCAGGCCGTCGCCCTCGACCAGGCGCACCCGCTCGCGGATGCCCTCGGGCTCACCGGCGAGCGCCTCGCGCGCCGCGACGAGCATGTCGGGGTCGGACTCCAGGCCGGTCACCTTGTGACCGGCCCGGGCCAGGCGCAGCGCCTGCGTGCCCTGGCCCATGCCGACGTCGAGCACGGAGAGCCGCCGGCCCACCGGGAAGCGGGCCGATATCTGCTCGTCGAGCTGGCGCGCGACCAGCTCCTGGCGCACGGTGTCACGCAGGGTGCCGACGCCCTTCAGCCAGTCGGCCGCCGCGCCCTCGAACCGCGAGATGCCCGTGGATTCGTCCGCGCTCAGGGCCGTTCCCCGCGCTTGACCTGGGGCTTCGGCAGACGCAGGCGGCGCATCTGGAGCGTACGCATCAGGCCGTAGGCCACGGCGCCGCGCTTCGGCTCGTTCGGGAAGCGCTCGTTCAGCTGCTTCTTGAGGCGGATGACCAGGCCGATGGAGTCGATCACGATCATCACGATCACACCGAGCCACAGCAGCAGCGCGATGTTCTGGATGTTGCTGATGCGGATCATGCTCAGGACGAGGATCACCACCGCGAGCGGCAGGAAGAACTCGGCCACGCAGAAGCGGGAGTCGACGAAGTCGCGCACGAAGCGGCGGACGGGGCCCTTGTCGCGGGCCGGCAGGTAGCGCTCGTCTCCGCTCGCCAGTGCCTCCCGCTGCCTTGCCAGGTCCGCACGGCGGGCCTCGCGCTGACGCTTCATCGCCTCCTTGCGGTTCGACGGAGCCACCGCACCGTTGCGGCGCTGCGACTGTGCGACAGCGCGCTTCGGGGTGGGGCGGCCCTTCGGGGCCTGCGGATCACGGGACGCTTTGGAGAGGTCCACCTGCACCTTGTCGGCGGGGGCCTTCTCTTCCTTGGAGGAACGGCTACGGAACACAAAGACCAAGGGTACGGGGTACGGCGCATGGACCCCAGCCCGGAGGGGAACGATCCCGCAACGGTCGGTTTCCCCGACCTTCACCTACTCCCTGGGCTGGAGTCCGGCGGACGGCAGTCGTCCTGGAGGAGGAGCGCATCGGCCCGCGAACAGTGCGGTAATGGATGCAGGGCCCGTAGTGTGGGTTCAAGTGCTGGAGCTGGTTCCGTAGTCCGTCAGAAGGGGGCGCGCGAAGCCCATGAGCGGTGTCATGAAGCGTATGGGGATGATCTTCCGCGCGAAGGCAAACAAGGCCCTTGACCGGGCCGAGGATCCGCGCGAGACCCTCGATTACTCGTACCAGAAACAGCTGGAGCTGCTTCAGAAGGTACGCCGCGGTGTCGCCGACGTGGCGACGTCGCGCAAGCGGCTCGAACTGCAGCTCAACCAGCTGCAGGGCCAGTCCTCCAAGCTGGAGGACCAGGGCCGCAAGGCGCTCGCGCTCGGCCGGGAGGACCTCGCCCGCGAGGCGCTGTCCCGTCGTGCCGCGTTGCAGCAGCAGGTCACCGACCTGGAGACGCAGCACCAGACGCTCCAGGGCGAGGAGGAGAAGCTGACGCTCGCCGCGCAGCGCCTCCAGGCCAAGGTCGACGCCTTCCGTACGAAGAAGGAGACCATCAAGGCCACGTACACCGCCGCGCAGGCGCAGACCCGGATCGGCGAGGCCTTCTCGGGCATCTCCGAGGAGATGGGCGACGTCGGCCTGGCGATCCAGCGGGCCGAGGACAAGACCGCGCAGCTGCAGGCGAGGGCCGGCGCGATCGACGAGCTTCTGGCGTCCGGCGCCCTGGACGACTCGTCCGGGATGGCGAAGGACGACATCGCCGCCGAGCTGGACCGCATCTCCGGTGGTACGGATGTAGAGCTGGAGCTCCAGCGCATGAAGGCCGAGCTGGCGGGCGGCCCGACGGCTCAGCAGCAGGCGCTCGAAGGCGGCCAGCAGGACGGTGCGCAGGCGCCGCAGAGCCACAAGTTCGACAAGCAGTAGGCCGCCTCACTCCGCGCGCCTCACTCCGCGAAGGAGCACGTCGTGATCGTACGGATCATGGGGGAGGGCCAGGTGAGTGTGGCCGACAGCCACTTCACCGAGCTCAACAAGCTCGACGACGAACTGCTCGCCGAAATGGAGAGCGGTGACGAGTCCGGCTTCCGGCGCACGCTCGGTGCGCTTCTCGAAGCGGTACGCCGCCTCGGGGAGCCACTGGCGGACGCATCCCTCGAACCCTCCGAGCTGATCCTCCCGTCCGAGGACGCGACCCTCGACGAGGTCCGCGAGATGCTGACCGACGACGGCCTGATCCCGGGCTAGCGCCGATCCCGGGCTAGCGCCGATCCGGGCCGGCGCCGGCGCAGCCCCGAGCCCGGGTCGGCCTGCTCCCCGGGCTCTGCTCCCCGGGTCGGCTCTGTACCCGGGCCGGCCCCTGCCCCGTGCCGGCTCCGGCCGGGCCCGGGCCCCTCCAGCCACGTGCTGCCCCGCCGCCGCGGCCTTGCCCGCAGCGTGCGGGGCATCGCTCCGTCCCCGCACGCCGTACCGTTGCGTGACATGACTGCCCTCGGTACGGGACTCACCCGCTCCCGGTGCTGGCTCGGCGCGCATCCCCTCGCGCTGGACGCCGCCCTGGCGTTCGCCGTCCTCGTAACGATCGTGCTCGGCTCCTTCGCCGACCCGCACGGCGGCCCCAACGGACCGACCTTCGGCACCCGGACCCCCGGCGTGACCAGCCTCGTCCTGATGGTGCTCGGCTCTGCCGCCCTGGTCTTCCGCCGCCGCAGGCCCATGGCCGTACTCGCCTTCACCGGCGTGGTCACGCTGGCCGAGCTCGTCTCGGGCGACCCGCCGGCCCCGGTCGCGATGAGCGCCGTCATCGCGCTCTACACGGTCGCCTCCCGCACCGACCGGCCCACCACCTGGCGCGTCGGCCTGCTGACGATGACGGGCCTGACCGGCGCGGCGATGTGCTTCGGCAGCGGCCCCTGGTACTCCCAGGAGAACCTCGGGATCTTCGCCTGGACCGGTATCGGGGCGACCGCCGGAGACGCCGTGCGCAGCCGCCGCGCCTTCGTCGACGCCATCCGCGAACGCGCCGAACGAGCGGAGCGCACCCGCGAGGAGGAGGCGCGCCGCCGCGTCGCGGAGGAGCGGCTGCGCATCGCGCGGGATCTCCACGACGTCGTCGCCCACCACATCGCGCTGGTCAACGTCCAGGCGGGCGTCGCGGCCCACGTCATGGACAAGCGCCCGGACCAGGCCAAGGAAGCCCTCGGGCATGTACGGGAAGCCAGCCGCTCGGCGCTGAACGAGCTGCGCGCCACCGTCGGCCTGCTCCGCCAGTCCGGCGACCCGGAGGCCCCGACCGAGCCCGCCCCCGGACTCGCGGTGCTCGACCAGCTCCTGGACACCTTCCGGCACGCCGGCCTCCCGGTGGAGGTGGCCAGGCCGGACAAGGAGGCGGCCGCGCCGCTGCCCGCCGCCGTCGACCTCGCGGCGTACCGGATCATCCAGGAGGCCCTGACCAATGTGCAGAAGCACGCGGGCGAGCACGTGAAGGCCGAGGTCAGCGTCGTGCGCGTCGGCTCGTCCGCCGAAGTCACCGTGATCGACAACGGCGGCGGGAAGCGGAGCGCGGACGACGGACCCGAAGCCGGTGGCGGCCACGGGCTCACCGGCATGCGCGAGCGCGTCACCGCCCTCGGCGGCACCCTGAGCGCGGGACCCCGCTACGGCGGCGGATTCCGCGTTCATGCGATCCTGCCGTTCCAGGTGCGTACGGGGGAGAAGACGGTGGAGAACGCATGACGGCGGCCACGGTCGACATCAGGGTCCTGCTCGCCGACGACCAGGCCCTGCTGCGCAGCGCGTTCCGGGTCCTCGTCGACTCCGAGCCCGACATGGAGGTCGTCGGTGAGGCCGCGGACGGCGCGGAGGCCGTCGAGCTCGCCCGCTCGCTGCGCGCCGACGTCGTCCTGATGGACATCCGCATGCCCGGTACGGACGGCCTCGCCGCCACCCGCATGATCAGCGAGGACCCCGAACTGTCCGCCGTACGCGTCGTGATGCTGACGACCTTCGAGGTCGACGAGTACGTCGTCCAGTCGCTGCGCGCCGGAGCCTCCGGCTTCCTCGGCAAGGGCGCGGAGCCCGAGGAACTGCTCAACGCCATCCGCATCGCCGCGGCCGGCGAGGCGCTGCTCTCGCCCGCGGCGACCAAGGGCCTGATCGCCAAATTCCTCGCACAGGGCGGCACTTCGGACGACGACGAGGCCTCGGCGGCCCGTACCGAACGGCTTTCGGCGCTGACCGTGCGCGAGCGCGAGGTCCTGATCCAGGTGGCCGGCGGCCACTCCAACGACGAGATCGCCGAGCAGCTCGTCGTCAGCCCGCTCACCGTGAAGACCCATGTGAACAGGGCGATGGCGAAGCTCGGCGCCCGCGACCGCGCGCAATTGGTGGTAATCGCGTACGAATCGGGCCTGGTACGGCCGAGGGTGGAGTGAAGGTGTAGCGGCGCGTACTCCAAGTGCGGTATGCGGCGCATAAGAAAGGGACCTGGGAGCGAGAGAACTCTCTCTTCGCATGGCTGATCGTATAGACGGGCCACTGTGCTCGACTGCCGTACCTGCCTCGCACGCCACAGAAGAGAGACTCACCCATGTCCTGGCTGTCCAGGTTCAGCCTCGCTCAGCGGGCGCTGATCGGTCTGATGTCGATCATCGCGATCGTCTTCGGCGCCATCGCGATACCGCAGCTGAAGCAGCAACTGCTGCCCACCATCGAGTTCCCGATGGTGTCCGTGCTGGCGCCCTACCAGGGCGCGTCCCCCGACGTGGTCGAGAAGCAGGTCGTCGAACCGCTCGAAAGCACCATCAAGGCAGTCGACGGCATCACCGGCGTCACCTCCACGGCGAGTGAGGGCAACGCCGTGATCATGGCCCAGTTCGACTACGGCAACGACACCAAGCAGCTCGTCGCCGACGTCCAGCAGGCCGTGAACCGCTCCCGTGCCCAGCTCCCCGACGACGTCGACCCGCAGGTCGTGGCCGGCTCGACGGACGACATCCCGACCGTCCTGCTCGCCGTCACCTCGGGCCAGGACCAGCAGGCGCTCGCCGGCCGGCTGGAGAACAGCGTCGTCCCCGTACTCGAGGACATCGACGGCGTCGGCCAGGTCACCATCGACGGTGTGCGCGACCTCCAGGTCGCCGTCACCCCCGACGACAAGAAGCTCGCGGCGGCCGGCCTGAACGCCGCGGCCCTCGGCCAGGCGCTCCAGGCGGGCGGCGCCACCGTCCCGGCCGGTTCCTTCGCCGAGGACGGCAAGAGCCGCACGGTCCAGGTCGGCGGCGGCTACACGTCGCTGCGGCAGATCGAGGACCTGCGCGTCACCGCCGCCCCCACCGGGCAGGGCAAGCCGCCGAAGCCGGTACGCCTCGGTGAGGTCGCCACCGTCAAGGAGCAGCCCGCCACCGCGGTCTCCATCACGCGTACCAACGGCAAGCCCAGCCTGTCCCTGGCCATCACGATGGACCAGGACGGCAGCGCCGTCGCCATCTCCGACGCGGTCAAGGACAAGCTCCCCGAGCTCCGCGACAGCATCGGCTCCGGCAGCGAGATCGCCGTCGTCTTCGACCAGGGGCCGGCCGTCTCCAAGTCGATCTCCGGTCTGACCACCGAGGGCGCCCTGGGCCTGGTCTTCGCCGTCGTCGTCATCCTGGTCTTCCTCGCGTCGGTCCGCTCGACGCTCGTCACCGCCGTCTCCATCCCGCTGTCGGTGGTCCTCGCGCTGATCGTGCTGTGGACCCGCGACCTGTCGCTCAACGTCCTCACGCTCGGCGCGCTGACCATCGCGATCGGCCGCGTCGTCGACGACTCGATCGTGGTCCTGGAGAACATCAAGCGTCACCTGGCGTACGGCGAGGAGCGCCACTCGGCGATCGTCACCGCCGTCAAGGAGGTGGCCGGCGCGGTCACCGCCTCGACGCTGACCACGGTCGCCGTCTTCCTGCCGATCGGTCTCGTCGGCGGCATGGTGGGCCAGCTGTTCGGCTCGTTCTCGCTCACCGTCACGGCGGCCCTGCTCGCCTCGCTGCTGGTGTCCCTCACCGTGGTGCCGGTCTTCTCGTACTGGTTCCTGGGCGCCCCGAAGGGCTCCGAGGGCGTCGACGCGGCCGAACTGCGCCGCACGGCGGAGGAGAAGGAGGCGCGCAGCCCGCTCCAGCGGATGTACGTCCCGGTCCTGCGCTTCGCGACCCGCCGCCGTCTGACGAGCCTGGCCATCGCGGTCGTCGTCCTCATCGGTACGCTTGCCATGGCGCCGCTGCTGAAGACCAACTTCCTGGACGAGGGCGAGCAGGACACCCTGTCCGTCACGCAGGAACTGAAGCCGGGCACCAGCCTGGAGGCGGCCGACCGGGCCGCGCTCAAGGTCGAGAAGGCGCTCGACTCCATCGACACGATCAAGGACTACCAGGTCACGGTCGGCTCCTCCGGGTTCGCGGCAGCCTTCGGCGGAGGCACCGGCGCCAACCAGGCGACGTACCAGCTGACCCTCGAGGACGCCTCCGACTCCGAGGCCACCCAGAAGCGGATCGACGAGGAGCTGGGCAAGCTCGACGGCATCGGTGACACCACCATCGGCGCGGGCGGCGGCTTCGGCAGCCAGGACCTGAGCGTCGTGGTCAAGGCCGGTGACGGCGAGGTGCTGAAGAAGGCGTCCGAGCAGGTACGGGACGCGGTCGCCAAGCTCGACGACGTCACCGACGTACAGAGCGACCTGGCCCAGAGCGTGCCGCGGATCTCCGTCAAGGCCAACGACAAGGCGGCCGCCGCCGGCTTCAACCAGCAAACCCTCGGCGCGGCCGTCACCCAGGCGGTGCGCGGCACCACCTCGGGCAAGGCGGTCCTCGACGACACCGAGCGCGACGTCGTCGTGAAGTCGGCCAGGCCGGCGACCACGATGGACGAGCTGAGGAAGCTGAACCTCGGTCAGGTCGAGCTCGGCGACATCGCCGAGGTGAAGCTGGTCGCCGGCCCGGTCTCCATGACCCGGATCGACGGCGCCCGCGCGGCGACGATCACGGCCAAGCCGACCGCCGACAACACGGGCGCGGTGACCGCCGCGCTCCAGACGAAGATCACCGAGCTGGAGAAGGAGCTGCCGACGGGCGCGAGCGTCGAGATCGGCGGTGTCTCCTCGGACCAGAACGAGGCCTTCGCCCAGCTCGGCCTGGCCATGCTGGCGGCCATCGCGATCGTCTTCATGCTGCTGGTCGCGACGTTCCGCTCGCTCGTCCAGCCGCTGATCCTGCTGGTCTCCATCCCGTTCGCGGCGACCGGCGCGATCGGCCTGCTGCTCGTCACCGGTACGCCCATGGGTGTCCCGGCCATGATCGGCATGCTGATGCTGATCGGCATCGTGGTGACCAACGCGATCGTCCTGATCGACCTGATCAACCAGTACCGGGCCCAGGGCCTGGGCGTCGTCGAGGCGGTTCTGGAGGGCGGACGTCACCGCCTGCGGCCGATCCTGATGACGGCACTGGCGACGATCTTCGCGCTGCTGCCGATGGCACTGGGCATCACCGGAGAGGGCGGCTTCATCTCGAAGCCGCTGGCGATCGTGGTGATCGGTGGCCTGATCACGTCGACGCTGCTGACGCTTCTCCTGGTGCCGACGCTGTACGCGATGGTGGAGCTCCGCAAGGAGCGCCGCGCCAAGAGGAAGGCGGCCAAGCGCGCGGCGAAGGCGGGTTCCCCGGACGAGTCCGGCGCGGCGCAGGCCGAGGAGCCGGCGAAGGTCTGACCGGCGTACGTACGACGCACGCGCGACCGCACAGCGGCGAGCCCCGGCCCCCCTCACTACAAGGAGGGCCGGGGCTCGCCCCGTTCTCAGGCTTCGGGCACCTCGGGCGGCCCCTCGGGGATGGCGTGGACCTCGACCGGATCGTTCCCGGGCTTGCCACCGGGGCCGGGGCAGGCCGAGGCCCGCGCGGCGATCTCCAGAGCCCGCTCCTCGTTCTTGACGTCGACCACCCAGTAGCCGGCCAGGATGCGCCCGGGCTCCGCGGGCCCGTCGGTCACCTTCGCCCGGCCGTCGTCCGTCGCCCGTACCGTCTTGACCCGCGCGGGCCCGCCGAGACCCCGGGCCTCGACCAGCTCGCCCGCCGCGCCGATCTCCTGGTTGAGCGCGTCCATGTGCGCGAACATGGCCAGCATGTCGTCCTTGGAGAAGGACGACATCAGCCCGTCCCACTCGTCGGCGGGCACGTTCATCTGGATCATGTACTCCATAGTCATCACCCTTCCTCGCTCTCCACCGTGGCAGGTGCGAGGAACCACCGCACCCCCTGACGCGTCGGCGTGAGGGGGTGCGGTGGGCACGGCGTACGAGCGGCCTACGGCAGAGCCAGCATCCGCTCCAGCGCGAGCTTCGCGAACTGCTCGGTCTCGCGCTCGACCTCGATGCGGTTGACCAGGTTGCCCTCCGCCAGCGACTCCAGCGTCCACACCAGGTGCGGCAGGTCGATGCGGTTCATCGTCGAGCAGAAGCAGACCGTCTTGTCGAGGAAGACGACCTCCTTGTCCTCGGCCGCGAACCGGTTGGCGAGGCGCTGCACCAGGTTCAGCTCGGTGCCGATGGCCCACTTGGAGCCGGCCGGAGCCGCCTCCAGCATCTTGATGATGTACTCCGTCGAGCCGACGTAATCGGCGGCCGCGACGACCTCGTGCTTGCACTCGGGGTGCACGAGGACGTTGACGCCCGGGATGCGCTCGCGCACGTCATTGACGGACTCGACCGAGAAGCGCCCGTGCACCGAGCAGTGCCCGCGCCACAGGATCATCTTCGCGTTCCGCAGCTCCTCGACGGTCAGGCCGCCGTTCGGCTTGTGCGGGTTGTAGAGCACGCAGTCGTCCAGCGACATGCCCATGTCCCGCACGGCGGTGTTGCGCCCCAGGTGCTGGTCGGGCAGAAAGAGGACCTTGTCGCCCTGCTCGAAGGCCCAGTCCAGTGCGCGCTTCGCGTTCGACGACGTACAGATCGTGCCGCCGTGCTTGCCGGTGAACGCCTTGATGTCGGCGGAGGAGTTCATGTACGAGACGGGCACGACCTGCTCGGCCACGCCGGCCTCGGTCAGCACGTCCCAGCACTCGGCGACCTGCTCGGCGGTGGCCATGTCGGCCATCGAGCAGCCCGCCGCCAGGTCGGGCAGGACCACCTTCTGGTCGTCGGACGTCAGGATGTCCGCGGACTCGGCCATGAAGTGCACACCGCAGAAGACGATGTACTCGGCCTCCGGCTTGGCGGCCGCGTCCTTGGCCAGCTTGAAGGAGTCCCCGGTGACGTCAGCGAACTGGATGACCTCGTCGCGCTGGTAGTGGTGACCGAGGATGAAGACCTTGTCCCCGAGCTTTTCCTTGGCGGCGCGGGCGCGCTCCACCAGGTCCGGGTCGGAGGGCGAGGGCAGGTCGCCGGGGCAGTCCACACCCCGCTCGCTCTTGGCGTCGGCCTCGCGGCCGAGCAGCAGCAGAGCGAGCGGCGACGGCTGGACATCCAGTGGCTGGGCGGTGGTCACGACACGCACCCTTTCTTGTCTGCGAACACGCTTTTCGTCGATTTGACGTTATCTATCATAACCGCTTCATGTCACTTTGACGATGCCGATGTCGTCGATGTGACGAATTGCCGCCCGCGCCCGTCCCGTACTCCTGTGGAACGGGGTGTGCGAGCATGAATGGGAAGACAAGCGCTCAGGCCCGGAATGAATCCGCGGTCGCGCCGGTTGCAAACGTCGGCAAGCAGTCCGTACAACCCGGGAGAGATGTAGATGTCCGTTCAGGACGAAAAGACCACCGTGAGCGACGGCATTCTCCTGTCCGACGCCGCCGCCTCCAAGGTCAAGGCCCTGCTGGATCAGGAAGGCCGGGAGGACCTGGCACTCCGCGTCGCCGTCCAGCCCGGCGGCTGCTCCGGCCTCCGATACCAGCTCTTCTTCGACGAGCGCTCGCTCGACGGCGACGTCGTCAAGGACTTCGACGGTGTCAAGGTCGTCACCGACCGCATGAGCGCCCCGTACCTGGGCGGTGCCTCCATCGACTTCGTCGACACCATCGAGAAGCAGGGCTTCACGATCGACAACCCGAACGCCACGGGCTCCTGCGCCTGCGGCGACTCGTTCAGCTAAGCCTGAAGCGCGCACGAAGGAGGCGGCGGACCCCGACGGGACCGCCGCCCTCTTTGGTGTGCCCGTACGTACCTACGCGCGCGGCACCGTCTCGCCGCTCCGCGCGTCGACGACCTTCCGGCCGTCCAGCGGCTTGTCGAGCGTCACGGTCTCCTTCAGGTCCTTGGCGATCATGATGCAGACCCGGTCGGGATCCGGATTGGTCTCGGTGATCCTCACCTTGACCGCACCGTTCTCCTCGCTCGCCTTCGCGGCGTAGTCGCTGCACGCGCCGCCCCAGAAGTGCAGGGTGAGCTTGCGACCGTCGGCGCTGTACGACTCGACCTGCCGCGGCTGCTCCGAGGGCTCGCCGCTCTCGGGCGGGGCCGGCGGGGCGGTGGGCTTGGCCAGGTAGTCGGGATCGACCGCGGGGTGCGTGATGGTGAACGGCTGCGCGCCGCCGCCGGGCCTCACCTCGAAGAGCCACGACGGTACGAGGGCCTGGCGCCCGTCGACGTACTGCGCGGCCAGCCCGAAGACCGCCCCGCCCACCGTCACGGGCTCCGGCGCGGCCGGCGACTGCCCGCCGTCCGTGTCGCACGGCGGTTCGGTCCGGTCGCCCTCCTCGGCCCTGTCGCCGTGCGGCACGGGGGTCGCGCACCCTCCGATGCCGATCTTGCCGGCGCCCTGCCCGGCCTTGTTCAGCTCCTTCAGCGCCGCGTCCGCGCTGATCACCGGATACTCGGCGCCCTTCTTGAGGCTCTTCAACTGCCCGCTGCCGCCGACCGGTTCGCCGTCGGAGCCGATCTGGATGCCGGTCGCCCAGCCGTACGAGGGCAGCCCGCCCACCTCCGGGTCGGCGTTGACCACCCGTACCGCGCCCATCAGCTGGCGGGCGTCCAGTTCGGCGTCCTCCTGGCCCAGGGCCTTCAGGACGGGCGCCGCCGCCTCCTTCGCGGCCTTCTCGCTCACCGCGGGCCCTTCACCGCCCGGCGGGAGGGAGGCGTCGGCGCACTCCTTGCCCTTGGCGCAGTTGTCGCTGCCGCGGGGGCCGTATTTCGCGAACGTCCAGGTGCCCGGTGCCTGCTTGTTGACCTGGAGCACGGGGCCCGAGCCGTCCTTGACGACGCCGGCCTTCCAGGCCTCGCCCTCGACGCGCGGCTTGCCCGGTACGCCGAGCGCCTCGGCCAGCCGTGCCACCTCGGCCTCGGTGACCGTGCCCGAGGCCCGGTACACCGGGGCCGAGCGCGGGCCCTTGGGCAGCTTGCCGTCGGCGCGGTAGGTCACGCCGCCGTTCGGGTCGGGCTCGCCGGGCGCGATGCCCGGCGAGTCGCCGTCCGAATGGCCGTCGAGGTTGAGCGGCGGCGGAGTGCCGTCGCCCGCCGCCGCGCCGCTGCCGCCGCCCGAGGCGGTCGACGCCCAGTAGGCGGCGCCGCCCCCGGCCAGCAGCACCGCTGCGGCCACTGAGGCGGCGACCAGCGGGGAACGCCGCCTGTGGACGCTGACCCCGTCCTCTTCCGGTCGCTCGGTGCTCACCGCATCGCTCCTTCGGCTGCTCTGCCGTCCTGTGCCGTATGTCTTATCCCTTTACGGGGGACACCGGTGGGACGGAGCAGGGGGGCGCGCGGTTCCCTTCACGCTTTCCCTCGTGCGCCTCAGGAGCCGGGCTCAGCCCCCGTATTCGGACATCCCGCCCACCAGCCGCGCCGACGCGGGCGGCACGGTGACGCCGTGGATGAGCGAGGCGGGCACGGGCCCGGACGACGTCGCGGCGGGCACCGCCCAGTGCGGCACCATCCGTGCGCAGTCCCCGCGCAGTTCCTCCAGGCCGCCGTCCTGCTCGGCCCGGGCCGGCGACGTAACGCTGTGCTTCTGCATGCGGGATGCTCCCGTAGCTCTGGGGCCCGCCACGCTGCGGACCCTGTGCTGGCACCGTAGGCAGCTGGGACGGGCCGAAAAAAGCCCTACTATCGGGTAGTTTTGCCGCTTAGTGCGAGAGGGCTACGACCGGGTAGCGTGAACTGTCCTCACACTCACCGCCCGCAGGAGCGTCCTCGTCGTGCGTATCGCAGTCACCGGCTCCATCGCCACCGACCATCTGATGACCTTCCCCGGCCGCTTCGCCGACCAGTTGGTCGCGGACCAGCTGCACACGGTCTCCCTCTCCTTCCTGGTCGACAACCTCGACGTACGCCGGGGCGGTGTCGGCGCCAACATCTGCTTCGGCATGGGCCAGCTCGGCACGGCGCCGATCCTGGTCGGCGCCGCCGGCTCGGACTTCGACGAGTACCGCGCGTGGCTCGACCGGCACGGAGTGGACACCGGCTCGGTGCGCATCTCCGAGGTCCTGCACACCGCCCGCTTCGTGTGCACGACCGACGCCGACCACAACCAGATCGGCTCCTTCTACACGGGCGCGATGAGCGAGGCACGCCAGATCGAGCTCCAGGCGGTGGCCGAGCGCGTCGGCGGACTCGACCTGGTGCTGATCGGCGCCGACGACCCCGAGGCGATGCTGCGCCACACGGAGGAGTGCAAGACCCGCTCCATCCCGTTCGCCGCGGACTTCTCGCAGCAGATCGCCCGTATGTCGGGGGACGACATCCGCACGCTGCTCGACGGCGCGACGTACCTCTTCTCGAACGAGTACGAGAAGGGGCTCATCGAGTCCAAGACCGGCTGGACCGACGAGGAGATCCTCGCCAGGGTCGGCCACCGCGTCACCACGCTCGGCTCGCGCGGTGTGCGGATCGAGCGCGTAGGGGACGAGCCGGTCCTGGTCGGCTGCCCGGAGGAAGAGGGCAAGGTCGACCCGACCGGCGTCGGCGACGCGTTCCGCGCGGGCTTCCTCTCCGGCCTCGCCTGGAACGTCGGCCTGGAGCGCGCCGCACAGGTCGGGTGCATGCTGGCGACGCTGGTGATCGAGACGCTGGGCACCCAGGAGTACACGCTGCGCCGCGCCCACTTCATGGACCGCTTCACGAAGGCGTACGGCCACGCGGCGGCGGAAGAGGTCCGCGCCCACCTGTCCTGAACCGAAGGCTTGGCGC
This sequence comes from Streptomyces sp. NPDC055287, assembly GCF_053646035.1. Taxonomy (NCBI): domain Bacteria; kingdom Bacillati; phylum Actinomycetota; class Actinomycetes; order Kitasatosporales; family Streptomycetaceae; genus Streptomyces; species Streptomyces sp. NPDC055287. The sequence continues at coordinate 63,730 of NZ_JBSHNE010000012.1, forward strand.
TGAGCGGGAAGGCATTCCCGCTCAGCGGCCGAGCCCAGCCCGTCCGGGGTGTGGCCGCACCCGTCAGGCGAGCCGCCGCACGACGTACGCCACGCCCCGCTCCGCCGCCCGCTCCCCGACGTACTCCTGCCCCCGCATCCCGCACCACGCGGGAATGTCCAGCCGGGCCGCCTCGTCGTCCGAGAGCACCGTCACCGTCCCGCCGACCGGCACATCGCCGATCACCTTCGCGAGCTCGATCACGGGGATCGGGCACCGCTTGCCGAGCGAGTCCACGACCAGCGACTCCACATCGGCCGGCCCCGACGACGCGACCGGAGCGCCCAGCCGCTCCCGCACCCCCGCCACGGTCCCCGGCAGCACCTCCAGGAACCGGTCCACGTCCTCCGCAGTCGTCCCCGGCGGGAGCGAGACCCGGACGTTGCCCTCCGTCAGCACCCCCATCGCCCGCAGCACATGGCTCGGCGTGAGCGTGCTGCTCGTACACGACGAACCGGACGATACGGAGAAACCGGCCCGGTCCAGCTCGTGCAGCAGCGTCTCCCCGTCGACGTACAGGCACGAGAAGGTGACGACGTGCGGCAGCCGCCGCACCGGATCGCCGACGACCTCCACATCCGGTACCAGCTCGGGCACCCGGAGCCGGATCCGGTCCACCAGCGCCCGCAGCCTCGCAGCCTCCCCCGCCGCCTCCGCCCGTACGGCCCGCAGCGAGGCGGCCGCCGCCACGATGGCCGGGAGGTTCTCGAAGCCGGCCGCCCGACCGGACTCCCGCTCGTCGGCGGGCCCTTGAGGGGCGTACCGCACGCCCTTGCGTACGACGAGCAGCCCGACGCCCGCCGGACCGCCCCATTTGTGCGCACTCGCCGTGAGCAGCGACCAGTCGCCCTCCACCGGCCCCCATCCCAGCGACTGCGCCGCGTCCACCAGCAGCGGCACACCCACCGCCCGGCACTCCTGTGCGATTTCGGCCACCGGCTGCTCGGTGCCGACCTCGTGGTTGGCGGACTGCAGGCACGCCAGCGCGGTGCCCTCGCGCAGCGCCCGCGCGTACGTCCCGGGGTCCACCCGGCCCGCCCGGTCCACCGCGACCTGCGTCGTCGTACCGCCCGTGGCCTCGTGCTCGGCGGCTGCATGGAGCACCGAGGAGTGCTCGACGGCGGAGACGGCCAGGTGGCGGCCGACACGCCGACGAGCGGCGAGCGCGCCGGCGATCCCGGAGTGCACCGCGCGGGTGCCGGAAGAGGTGAATACGAGCTCGTCGGGGCGGCACCCCACGGCCTCCGCCGCCGCCTCCCGGGCCGCGTCGAGCAGCAGCCTGGCGCGCCGCCCCTCGCGGTAGAGGCGGGACGGGTCGGCCCAGCCCTCGTCGAGCGAGGCCAGCAGGGCCTGCCGGGCGACGGGGTGCAGCGGGGCGGAGGACGCGGTGTCGAAGTAGGGCACACCGCCACGCTAATCCCCGGCCCGGCGCGTCCGCGCCCCACCACCGAAGTGGAGCCGTGGCGGCACTGGCCGGATGCCCGGTCAGATGGCGGGCGGAGCCCGGGATTCCGCCGAGAAGCCACCCCTTCGGGGAGGGGTACGGCGCGTTGGGCACCCTCCCCGCGCGACCCCAAATAGCGTCCAGTAGGGTTTGGTCCGCATAAACATCCAAACCCCTGCCCGCGTCAGGGCCGGCGACCGACCAGCGAGACGGCCGCAACCAACCGCGCGGGCGAGACTCTCGGGAAGGCGCTACGTGAGTCCCAACGGCTCCGACCGCTCGTCGCGGCGCCCGATGCGGCGGAAGCTGCTCCAGGTGCTGACCGCGGGCGTGGTCCTGGCGACCGCCTCTGGTTGCTCGTACACATGGGAAGACTTCCCCCGCCTCGGGATGCCTACCCCGGTCACCGAAGAGGCTCCCAGGATTCTCTCCCTCTGGCAGGGCTCGTGGGCGGCAGCGCTCATCACGGGCGTCCTGGTCTGGGGCCTGATCCTGTGGAGCGTCATCTTCCACCGGCGTAGCCGCACCAAGGTCGAAGTACCTCCGCAGACCCGGTACAACATGCCCATCGAGGCGCTGTACACCGTGGTTCCGCTCATCATCGTCTCGGTCCTCTTCTACTTCACCGCGCGCGACGAGTCGAAGCTCCTCGCGCTCGATGACAAGCCGGCCCACACCGTCAACGTGGTCGGCTTCCAGTGGAGCTGGGGCTTCAACTACGTGGAGAACGTGGACGGCGACGCCGCCACGGGCGTGAAGCCCCCCAAGGAGCTCGACGCCATCCCGGACAGCTACACCAAGCAGTTCCCCGCCGGCGCCGAAGGCGTCTACGCGGTCGGCACGCCGGGTGAGCGGAACCCGCAGAACGGCAACCCGGGTCCGACCCTGTGGCTGCCGAAGGGCGAGAAGGTCCGCTTCATCCTGACTTCGCGCGACGTCATCCACTCCTTCTGGGTGGTGCCGTTCCTGATGAAGCAGGACGTCATCCCGGGCCACACCAACGCCTTCGAGGTGACCCCCACGCGTGAGGGCACCTTCAAGGGCAAGTGCGCCGAACTCTGCGGTGTCGACCACTCCCGGATGCTCTTCAACGTGAAGGTCGTCTCCCCGGAGCGGTACCAGCAGCACCTCAAGGAGCTGGCGGAGAAGGGCCAGACCGGCTACATCCCGTCCGGTATCGAGCAGACCGACCCGGCCAGGAATGCGGAGACGAACAAACTGTGAGCATCCTCAATCAACCCAAGGGTGCCGCGGCGGCAGACGACTCGTACTACGAGAACGAACTGCCGGTACGGCGCAAGCAGCCGGGAAATGTCGTCATCAAGTGGTTGACCACCACTGACCACAAGACCATCGGCTCGCTCTACCTGATCACGTCGTTCGTGTTCTTCTGTGTCGGCGGCCTGATGGCGCTCTTCATGCGCGCCGAACTGGCCCGGCCCGGCACTCAGATCATGTCGAACGAGCAGTTCAACCAGGCGTTCACGATGCACGGCACGATCATGCTGCTGATGTTCGCGACGCCGCTGTTCGCCGGATTCGCGAACTGGATCATGCCGCTGCAGATCGGCGCGCCCGACGTGGCGTTCCCGCGGCTGAACATGTTCGCGTACTGGCTGTACCTCTTCGGTTCGCTGATCGCCGTGGCCGGCTTCCTCACCCCCCAGGGTGCGGCCGACTTCGGCTGGTTCGCCTACGCCCCGCTGTCGGACGCGGTCCGTTCGCCCGGCGTCGGCGCCGATATGTGGATCATGGGTCTGGCCTTCTCCGGCTTCGGCACGATCCTCGGTTCGGTCAACTTCATCACCACGATCATCTGCATGCGCGCACCCGGCATGACGATGTTCCGGATGCCGATCTTCACCTGGAACGTGCTGCTGACCGGTGTCCTGGTCCTGCTCGCCTTCCCGGTGCTGGCTGCCGCGCTCTTCGCGCTGGAGGCGGACCGTAAATTCGGTGCGCACATCTTCGACGCGGCCAACGGCGGATCACTGCTGTGGCAGCACCTCTTCTGGTTCTTCGGCCATCCAGAGGTGTACATCATCGCCCTGCCGTTCTTCGGAATCGTTTCCGAGATCATCCCGGTCTTCAGCCGCAAGCCGATGTTCGGTTACATCGGCCTGATCGGCGCGACGATCGCGATCGCGGGCCTGTCGGTCACGGTGTGGGCGCACCACATGTACGTCACGGGCGGCGTGCTACTGCCGTTCTTCTCGTTCATGACCTTCCTTATCGCGGTACCGACCGGGGTGAAGTTCTTCAACTGGATCGGCACCATGTGGAAGGGCTCGTTGTCCTTCGAGACACCGATGCTCTGGACGGTCGGCTTCCTGATCACCTTCGCCTTCGGTGGTCTGACCGGTGTCATCCTGGCGTCGCCCCCGATGGACTTCCACGTCTCCGACTCGTACTTCGTCGTCGCGCACTTCCACTACGTCGTCTTCGGCACCGTGGTCTTCGCGATGTTCGCCGGATTCCACTTCTGGTGGCCGAAGTTCACGGGCAAGATGCTGGACGAGCGCCTGGGCAAGATCACCTTCTGGACGCTGTTCGTGGGCTTCCACGGCACGTTCCTGGTGCAGCACTGGCTCGGTGCCGAGGGCATGCCGCGCCGGTACGCGGACTACCTCGCCGCCGACGGCTTCACCCTGCTGAACACGATCTCGACGATCGCCTCGTTCCTGCTGGGCATGTCGATCCTTCCGTTCTTCTACAACGTCTGGAAGACCGCGAAGTACGGCAAGAAGATCGAGGTCGACGACCCGTGGGGTTACGGCCGTTCGCTGGAGTGGGCGACTTCCTGCCCGCCCCCGCGGCACAACTTCCTCACGCTGCCGCGGATCCGTTCCGAATCCCCGGCATTCGACCTGCACCACCCTGAGATCGCCGCTCTCGACCAGCTCGAGAACGTCGGACAGAAGGACACCGCGCTGCTCGGCGGCAAGGAGGCCGGCAAGTGAAGATCCAGGGCAAGATGTTCATCTGGTTGAGCATCTTCATCCTCGCCATGGCGATCGTCTATGGCGTGTGGTCGAAGGAGCCCGCCGGAACCACGGCGCTCTTCCTGGCCTTCGGCCTGAGCATCATGATCGGCTACTACCTGGCTTTCACGGCCAAGCGTGTCGACGCCATGGCTCAGGACAACAAGGAGGCCGATGTAGCGGACGAGGCCGGTGACGTCGGCTTCTTCTCGCCGCACAGCTGGCAGCCGCTCTCGCTGGCCGTCGGAGGCGCCTTCGCCTTCCTGGGTGTCGCTCTGGGCTGGTGGCTGCTGTTCTTCTCGGCACCGCTGATCCTGATCGGCCTCTTCGGCTGGGTCTTCGAGTATTACCGGGGCGAGAACCAGAACCAGTAGAAGCACTCGCGACACGCCCGAGGGGCCCGCCCACCTGCACGTCAGGTGGGCGGGCCCCTCGTTTGGCTTCTCTCGGCGCGCCGTGCACGCGAAATGTTCTTAATGTGTGATCATGACCCACTCTCCTCGACCCCGGACGGTCCTGAGCTGCCTCCTGCTGATCGCGTCCCTCGCGGCAGCCGGGACGGCGTGCGGCGGATCCGGCGACGGCCATCCGCTCTCGGCGGCGCCGTACGACGCGGCGGACCAGGTCTCCCTCAACGCGGACACGGGTACGGCGAAGGCGGATCCCGAGAAGCCGCTGGAGATCACCGCCAGGAACAAGGACGGCCGGATCACGGACGTGACGGCCTCCGACGCCTCGGGGCGCTACCTGGCGGGCGAGCTCTCCGCCGACGGCTCACGGTGGCACAGCACCGCCCCGCTGGCCGCCGGAGCGCGCTACACGGTCAAGGTCGCCACCGAGGACGAGGACGGCGCGCCCGGCGCGCGCACCCTCTCCTTCGAGACCTCGGTCCCCCCAAGAAAGCGCCTGAAGGTCGCCTTCGGCCCCAAGACGGGCAAGTACGGCGTCGGCCAGCCCGTCACCGCCGAACTGAGCGCCCCCGTCAAGGGCGAGACGGCCAGGGCGGTCGTCGAACGGGCCCTGAAGGTGCGCTCGGAGCCCGCGGTGCAGGGGGCCTGGCACTGGGTGGACGACAAGAAACTGCACTTCCGTCCGAAGGAGTACTGGCCCGCCAACGCCACGATCACGGTGCGCAGCACCCTCGAGGGCATCAAGGTGGCCGACCGGCTCTACGGCGGCCCCACGAAGCCGCTGCGGCTCACCACCGGGGACCGGATCGAGGCCATCACGGACGCCGGCTCGCACCAGATGACGGTGAAGCGCAACGGCAAGGTGATCAACACCATTCCGGTGACCACGGGCAAGCCCGGTTTCTCCACCCGCAACGGCGTCAAGGTCGTACTGGGCAAGGAGTACTTCGTACGGATGCGCGGTACGACCGTCGGCATCGCCGAGGGGACGGCCGACTCGTACGACCTGCCCGTCTACTACGCGACCCGGGTCACCTGGAGCGGCGAGTACGTCCACGCCGCGCCCTGGTCGGTCGGCTCGCAGGGATCCGCCAACGTCAGCCACGGCTGCACCGGTATGAGCACGGACAACGCCGCGTGGTTCTTCAAGACGGTCCGCGAGGGCGACATCGTCAAGGTCGTCAACAGCGCGGGCAACATGATGGATCCGTTCGGCAACGGCTTCGGCGACTGGAACCTGCCCTGGGACAAGTGGCGCAAGGGCAGCGCGCTGCTGGCCGGCCTGCACGAAGGCGGAAGCCCCGTCGACGCGGCCAGGCTGCGGCCGGAGGTCTGACGGGGCCCCGCGCGGGTGTCACGCCTCTACGGCGAGCCTGCGGCGCAGCAGGGCGGCCAGGGCGTCCGCGAACTCCACCGGGTCCACCGGGAGGGTCACGGCGCTCTCGGCGCGGCTCCAGGTGGCCAGCCAGGAGTCCTGCGGGCGCCCGATCAGCAGCAGCACGGGCGGGCAGTCGAAGACCTCGTCCTTGATCTGCCGGCACACGCCCATGCCGCCCGCGGGAGTGGCCTCGCCGTCCAGCACGCAGACGTCGACACCGCCCTCCTCCAGCGCCTTGAGAACGGCCGGCAGTGTGGCGCACTCCAGGAACTCGACCGGCGGCACGTCCGCGGCGGGCCTGCGACCCGCTGCCAGCCGCACCTGTTCGCGGGTGTTCGCGTTGTCGCTGTAGACCAGGACCGTGGCGGTCATTGTTCCTCCATGCATCTGAAAGCCCTCGAAGGCTCGGTGTTGGATCAGGAACCGATGCGCGGATGCTACTCCGTCCGACGGCCGGTCAGCAGGGGTTCGTTCATGCCTTCGACGGTACCTCCGATGGGCCGTTCGGCTCAGGTCACAGGGCCTTCTCAGAGCATGGACACACCGAATGGCACCCCCGGGAGTGAGGGCGGGATAAGCGACCGACATAATGTCGGTCGTGGCGACAGCAACGACAGTAGATACCGGGCACGCGCACCCGTCGGTCAATCGACCGAACCTCACCAGCGTCGGAACCATCATCTGGCTGAGTTCCGAGCTGATGTTCTTCGCGGCCCTATTCGCGATGTACTTCACCCTGCGATCGGTGACGGGTCCCGACTTCTGGAAGCAGCAGGCCGAACACCTGAACTTCCCGTTCTCGGCGACGAACACCACGATCCTGGTGCTCTCCTCCCTCACCTGCCAGCTCGGCGTCTTCGCCGCCGAGCGCGGGGACGTGAAGAAGCTCAGGGCGTGGTTCATCATCACGTTCGTGATGGGTGCGATCTTCATCGGAGGCCAGGTCCTCGAGTACACCGAGCTGGTGAAGGACGCGGGCCTCTCGCTCTCGTCCGACCCGTACGGCTCGGTGTTCTACCTGACGACCGGCTTCCACGGACTGCATGTGACGGGCGGACTCATCGCCTTCCTGCTGGTCCTCGGCCGTACATACGCGGCCAAGAGATTCACCCACGAGCAGGCAACCGCCGCCATCGTCGTGTCCTACTACTGGCACTTCGTCGATGTCGTCTGGATCGGCCTCTTCGCCACGATCTACATGATCAAGTAGGTCGGGTCCGAAACCCGGCCCACATCCAGCACCATCGACGCAGAAGATCCTGACACCGGGGTAATCCGTGAAAAAGCTCTCCGCACGACGACGCCATCCGCTGGCGGCGGTCGTCGTACTACTCCTCGCGCTGGCGGCCACCGGGGGGCTGTACGCCGCGTTCGCGCCCGCGGGCAAGGCCCAGGCCGATGAAACCGCCCAGTCCCTCGCCATCGAGGAGGGCAAGCGGCTCTACGCCACTGGCTGCTCCAGCTGCCACGGCACCGGCGGTCAGGGCGGCAGTGACGGCCCGTCCCTCGTGGGCGTCGGCTCGGCCGCAGTGGACTTCCAGGTCGGCACCGGCCGTATGCCGGCGCAGCAGCCCGGCGCCCAGGTGCCCAAGAAGCCGAGGATCTACTCGCAGGCCGAGATCGACCAGCTCGCCGCGTACGTCGCTTCCCTCGGAGCCGGCCCGATCACGCCGACCGAGAAGCAGTACAGCCCTGAGGGTGCGGACATCGCCAAGGGTGGCGACCTGTTCCGTACCAACTGCGCCCAGTGCCACAACTTCACGGGCGAGGGCGGTGCCCTGACGAACGGCAAGTACGCTCCGAGCCTCGAAGGCGTGAGCCCGAAGCACCTCTACCAGGCCATGCAGACCGGCCCGCAGAACATGCCGTCCTTCCCCGACACAACGCTGCCGGAGCAGCAGAAGAAGGACATCATCGCGTACGTCAAGACGGTGAACGGCGAGGAGACGGAGACCCCCGGCGGCTTCGCGCTGGGTGGCCTCGGCCCCGTCAGCGAGGGTCTGTTCGGCTGGATCTTCGGTCTCGGTTCGTTGATCGCCGTCGCCGTCTGGGTCGCGGCCCACACCGCTAAGGCCAAGAAGTCATGAGTAGCCAAGAGATTCCAGAGAAGAACCTGCCCAGTGAGCAGGACACCGCGCACGGCGCGGTAGCCGTGGCGGAAGACCCGTTCGCGGACCCGGGGCTGCCGCCCCACAAGCCGCGTATCCAGGACATCGACGAGCGGGCAGCCAAGCGCTCCGAGCGCACGGTCGCCCTCCTGTTCACGCTGTCGATGCTTTCCACGATCGGCTTCATCGCCTCCTTCGTGGCGTTCTCGGTCGAGAAGATCGTGTACGTCTGGCCGCTCGGCCACGTGAGCGCGCTGAACCTCTCGCTGGGTGTGACCCTGGGCCTCGCGCTCTTCTGCATCGGCGCGGGCGCGGTCCACTGGGCCCGCACCCTGATGTCCGACGTGGAGGTCGCCGACGACCGGCACGCCATCTCGGCCGAGCCCGAGGTCAAGGCCAAGGTCATGGCCGACTTCAAGGACGGCGCCGAGGAGTCCGCGATCGGCCGTCGCAAGCTGATCCGCACCACGATGTTCGGCGCGCTGGCCATGGTGCCGCTCTCCGGTGTGGTGCTGCTGCGCGACCTGGGCCCGCTCCCCGAGGACAAGCTCCGCCACACGCTGTGGAGCAAGGGCAAGCAGCTCATCAACATGAACACGAACGAGCCGCTGCGTCCCGAGGACGTCGCGGTGGGTTCGCTGACCTTCGCCAAGCCGGAAGGCCTGGAGGAGGACAACCACGAGTTCAACAACGAGATCGCCAAGGCGGCCCTGATGATCGTCCGGCTCCAGCCGGAGGACATCAAGGACAAGCGCGAGCTCGACTGGTCCCACCAGGGCATCGTGGCGTTCTCGAAGATCTGCACCCACGTCGGCTGCCCGATCAGCCTGTACGAGCAGCAGACGCATCACGTGCTCTGCCCGTGCCACCAGTCCACCTTCGACCTCTCCGACGGTGCCCGCGTCATCTTCGGCCCGGCCGGTCACGCCCTCCCGCAGCTGCGGATCGGTGTGAATGACGAAGGATTCCTCGAGGCGCTCAGCGACTTCGAAGAGCCCGTCGGTCCTAGTTTCTGGGAGCGCGGATGAGCACCGTGACCGACGACAAGCGCAAGGCACCCGCCGGTGAGCGGGTAGCCGACTGGGCGGACGGCCGGCTGGGCATCTACAGCCTCGCCAAGGCCAACATGCGCAAGATCTTCCCGGACCACTGGTCCTTCATGCTGGGTGAGATCGCGCTCTACAGCTTCATCATCATCATCCTCACGGGTGTGTACCTGACGCTGTTCTTCCACCCGAGCATGAACGAGGTCGTGTACCACGGCTCGTACGTGCCGATGCAGGGCATCCGGATGACGGAGGCCTACGCGTCGACCCTGGAGATCAGCTTCGACGTCCGTGGCGGTCTGCTCATCCGGCAGATCCACCACTGGGCCGCGCTGATCTTCCTCGCGGCGATGTTCGTGCACATGATGCGCGTGTTCTTCACGGGCGCGTTCCGCAAGCCGCGTGAGATCAACTGGCTGTTCGGCTTCCTGCTGTTCGTCCTGGGCATGTTCACCGGTTTCACCGGCTACTCGCTCCCCGACGACCTGCTCTCCGGCACCGGTGTCCGCTTCACGCAGGGCGCGATCCTGGCGACGCCCGTCGTCGGCACGTACATCTCGTTCTTCCTGTTCGGCGGCGAGTTCCCCGGCCACGACATGGTGGCCCGGTTCTACTCGATCCACATCCTGCTGCTGCCGGGCATCATGCTCGGCCTCGTGGTGGCGCACCTGATCCTGGTCTTCTACCACAAGCACACGCAGTTCGCGGGCCCCGGCCGTACGAACAAGAACGTCGTCGGCATGCCGCTGCTGCCGGTCTACATGGCCAAGGCCGGAGGCTTCTTCTTCCTGGTCTTCGGTGTCATCGCGGTCATCGCCGGCCTCTTCACGATCAACCCGGTCTGGGCGCTCGGCCCGTACCGTCCGGACCAGGTGTCCACCGGCGCCCAGCCCGACTGGTACATGGGCTTCGCCGAAGGCCTGATCCGTGTCATGCCGGGCTGGGAGATCAACCTCTGGGGCCACACGCTCGCCCTGGGTGTGTTCATCCCGCTGACTCTCTTCGGTGTGGTCCTCGCGGCGATCGCGGTGTACCCGTTCATCGAGTCGTGGGTCACCGGCGACAAGCGCGAGCACCACATCCTGGACCGGCCGCGCAACGCGCCGACCCGGACCGCGCTGGGCGTCGCCTGGATCACCGGCTACGTGATCATGCTGCTCGGTGGTGGTAACGACATCTTCGCCACGCACTTCCACCTGTCGATCAACTCGATCACGTGGTTCGTCCGGATCTCCTACTTCGTGGGCCCGGTCCTGGCGTTCATCGTCACCAGGCGCATCTGCCTGGGCCTCCAGCGGCGCGACAAGGACAAGGTGCTGCACGGACGCGAGTCGGGCATCATCAAGCGCCTGCCGCACGGTGAGTTCGTCGAGGTGCACGAGCCGCTCAGCCAGCAGCAGCTGCACACGCTCACGGCGCACGAGCAGTACGCGCCGGCCGAGATCGGCCCGTCGGTCGACGAGAACGGCGTCGAGCGCAAGGTGACGCGCGGCCAGAAGCTCCGCGCCAAGCTGAGCAAGGGCTACTACGGCGAGGGGAACCAGATCCCCAAGCCGACCGCCGACGAGTACAAGGAGATCACCAGCGGCCACGGCCACCACTGATCTCCGACCTACAAGGTCGCCACAGCAGGAGCCCCGTCCATTCGTCGGACGGGGCTCTTCGCTGTCCGCCCGGCTGGATAGGGTAGGAGCCATCCTTATTGGCTGTGGACCCTGGAGCGGACCATGAACGTTGTGACCCCGGTTGGCGGCGACAGCGTGGCGGCCGGCTCCTGGCCGGGTGTCCTGAACGCCCTGCTGCGCGGCAAGGACCTCTCCGCCGACGACACGGCCTGGGCGATGGACCGCATCATGACCGGCGAGGCGACCGACGCCCAGATCGCCGGCTTCGCTGTCGCGCTGCGGGCCAAGGGCGAGACGGTCGACGAGGTCACCGGTCTGGTGCGGGCCATGTACGCGCACGCCAACACCATCGAGGTGCCGGGCCGTACGGTCGACATCGTCGGTACGGGCGGCGATCTGGCCAAGACGGTCAACATCTCGACGATGTCGGCGATCGTCGTGGCGGGCACCGGCGCCAAGGTCGTCAAGCACGGCAACCGGGCCGCCTCGTCGGCGAGCGGGGCCTCCGACGTCCTGGAGAAGCTCGGCGTCAACCTGGAGCTGACGCCGCGGCGCGTCGCCGAGGTGGCGGAGGAAGCGGGCATCACGTTCTGCTTCGCGGTGAAGTTCCATCCCGCCCTGCGGTACGCCGCCAAGGCGCGCAAGGAGCTGGGCGCGCAGACGACGTTCAACATCCTCGGCCCGCTCACGAACCCGGCCCGGGTGAAGGCGCAGGCCGTCGGTGTCGCGGACGCGCGGATGGCCCCCATCGTGGCGGGTGTCCTCGCCGAACGGGGGAATTCCGCGCTGGTCTTCCGTGGCGACGACGGCCTCGACGAGCTGACGACGACCGCGACCTCGCGGGTGTGGATCGTACGGAACGGGACGGTCACGGAGCAGGCCTTCGACCCGCGCGACGTGGGCCTGGAGATCGTGCCCGTCGAAGCGCTGCGCGGGGCGGACGCCTCGTACAACGCGGATGTCGCGCGGCGGCTGCTGGCCGGCGAGACCGGTCCCGTCCGGGAGGCGGTGCTGCTGAACACCGCGGCGGCGCTGGTGGCGCTGGACCCGTCCGACGCCCCGCTGGACGAGCAACTCGCGGCAGGGATCGCCAAGGCCGCCGAGTCGATCGACTCGGGCGCGGCCAGGGCCGCGCTGGAGCGCTGGGTGGCTGCCAGCAACAGCTGAGTGCCGGTCGAGGGCCGGTGAGATGGCGCAAGGAGTGGTCCAAGCCACTTCGGGTCTCAAAAAGTGGACTACGCCTTGCGTCTTCTTGATCGTGTGGCAGGATGCTTGGCAGGTCATGAGTGACAGCGTTTTGGCCCCGGCTTGCTGTCCGGCAACCCTCCGTCCGTGGCGGGGTGCCCCGGGTGAAGACCGGGTCGTGGACAGAAAGGTCCACGGCAAGCGCGGACCCCTCGACATCGGTGAATGTCACAGCTTGGGGTCCTGGTCCTCAAGGAGCCCCTTGTGAGCAAGCGAATGCGATAGGGCCTTACGCCCCTTCTTCGCACACCCCTTTTCTCTTCTTCTCCAGCGCTGCCGCGTATCCGCCGGCGCGGGGAATTCGCCTGCCTGTTCCGGGAGTTCGCCATGTCTGTTTCCACTGCTGCCGCCGACCAGACGGTTTGTACGCCGCTTCCCGTTCTCGGACGAGATGTCCTCGTGCCGCTCGTGACCGGTGGAGAGGTCACGTACGCCGCCCTCGACTACGCCGCCAGCGCCCCGGCCCTCCAGCGAGTGTGGGACGACGTGGCGGCGTACGCGCCGTACTACGGCAGCGTGCACCGCGGCGCCGGGTACCTCTCGCAACTGTCGACGGACCTCTTCGAGAACAGCCGTGCCACCGTCGCCGAGTTCCTCGGCTGCCGAGAGGGCGACCAGGTCGTCTTCACCCGCTCCACGACCGACTCGCTCAACCTGCTGGCCGCCGCGCTCCCCGCCGACTGCAAGGTCTTCGTCTTCGAGACCGAGCACCACGCCTCGCTGCTGCCGTGGCGTGACGCGCGGGTCAACTTCCTGAACGCGCCCCGCACTCCGGCCCAGGCCGTCGAGACCCTGGAGCGCGCGCTGGCCGAGCGCGATCCCTACGGCCCCGCCCTGGTGTGCGTCACCGGCGCGTCGAACGTCACCGGGGAGCTGTGGCCGGTGAAGGAGCTCGCCGCCGCCGCGCACGCCCACGGCGCGCGGATCGTGCTCGACGCGGCGCAGCTCGCCCCGCACCACCCGCTGGACATCGCCGAGCTCGACGTCGACTGGGTCGCCTTCTCCGGGCACAAGCTCTACGCGCCGTTCGGCTCCGGCGTGCTCGCGGGCCGCGCCGACTGGCTGCAGAGCGCCGAGCCGTACCTCGCGGGCGGCGGCGCCTCGCGCAAGGTCGCCCGCCGCGCCGACGGCGGCGTGGACGTCGAGTGGCACACCACGGCCGCCCGCCACGAGGCCGGTTCGCCCAACGTCATCGGCGTGTACGCGATCGCCTCCGCCTGCAAGGCGCTCACCGAGGCCGGCTTCGACTCCCTGGTCGAGCGCGAGCAGCGGCTCGTGACGAAGGTGCTGGAGGGCCTGGCCGAGGTCGACGCGGTGAGGGTGCTCTCGCTCTTCGGGGACGACGCCGCGCGTGTCGGCGTCATCTCCTTCGTCGTCGAGGGCTGGAACAGCTCGCACTTCGCGGCCGCGCTCTCCGCCGAGTACGGAATCGGCGTACGGGACGGACTGTTCTGCGCCCACCCGCTGGTCCGCACTCTGCTCGGCAGCGAACCGCAGGAGCCGGGCGAGTGCGGCGCGCCGGAGGCCGAGCCGGGTGAGCGCTCGCTGAACGCGATCCGCGTGAGCTTCGGCGCCGGTACGCCCGACGAGCACGTCGAGCGTTTCGTGGGCGCCGTCAAGGAGCTCGTCAAGGACGGTGCGAAGTGGAACTACCGCACCGAGGAAGGCCGTTGCGTCCCGGCGGTCTGAACGGCCCGCGCTCGCGTCGCCACCGCCCGCGGCCGCCTGCCCCCGGCGCCGCCCCGTGGGATCCCACGTGCGCGCCGGGACGGGCTACGCGTCGAGGCCGATCGCGAAGGCCGCTTCCAGGTCGTGCTGCGAGTACGTACGGAACGCGACATGCGTGTCGGTGCCCTCGACTCCGGGGATCTTGCTGATCCGGCCGGGGATGACATCCGCCAGGTCGTCGTGCCTGGCCACGCGGACCATGGCGATCAGGTCGTATGTACCGGTGACCGAGAAGACCTCGCTGACGCTGTCCAGCGCGGCGATCGACTCGGCGATCTCGGGGATCCGGTCCACGCTGGTCTTGATGAGCACGATCGCGGTGATCACGGTTGGCTTTCTCCCTCGGTGGCCGGCGCTGAGGTCCTCACTCTAGCCGTACGCCGACTACGCCCCCATGCGTAGAGGAAGCCCGCGCAGAACCCCGCCACGTGCGCGAGATACGCCACCCCGGGACCCGAACCCGCACGCTGCGCCGCCAGCCATTGCAGGGCGAACCAGAAGATCAGCACGATCCAGGCGGGGAAGCGCAGCGGCAGGAAGAGAAGGAAGGGGAACAGGCTCGTGACCCGCGCCCGGGGGAAGAGGAAGAGGAAGGCGCCGAGCACCGCCGAGATCGCTCCCGAGGCCCCCACCAGCGTCTGTTCGGACTCGGCATGGGCGACGGCGTACGTGACGAGTGCGAGGTAGCCGCAGCCGACGTAGAACAGGGCGAACTGCAGGCGGCCCATGCGTTGCTCGGCCATCGCCCCGAAGACGAACAGGAAGAGCATGTTGCCCAGCAGATGGAGCCAGCTGCCGTGCACGAACAGGGCGGTGAGCGGGGTGACGAGCCTGGACGGGTCGCCGCTCAGCAGCTCGCTCGGGATCACGCCCCAGCGTTCGAAGTAGGCGCTCTGTACGGCGAGGAGGATGTCGCCCGTGCCGTACACCGGATGGAGTCCCGAGAGGGGGCCGATGGCGAAGATCAGGCAGCAGAGGCCGATCGCGCCGTACGTCACCACGGGGCCCCGGGCCGCTTCGCGCCAATTGATCACGGCCAGATCATCCCGTAACAGGACCGGCCGGGACGGAGTGCCTCGCCGGACCCCGTCCCGGAGCGTGGACAGTCCGCCGCAGGGGGTACCCGTGAGGCCGTAGGGTTACGGGCAGTAGGCACGACGAAAGAGGACGCACGATGACGACAGTTCCCCTGCCGACTGCCCAGACCCGGTGGCGCTGCGCCCTGTGCGGCAACCTCACACGTTTCGATGTCACCCGCTCGTCGAAGGTGATCGAGTACGTCCATCTCGACCTGGCCGGAGAGCCGAAGGTCGAGGAACGCGAGGTGGTCAGTGAGACCATCGAGTCGGTGCGCTGCCGCTGGTGCAACGCGGTGGACCAGATCGAACTGGTGGACAGGCCGGGCGCCGGCTCCTGAGAGGACCGGCCCGAAAGTAGTGGGGTGACGGATTGTGGAGCATGCAAGCGGCGCTGAACCGGCCGGGCCGGCCGGGGACGCCGCCGAGGTGCTCGACCGCCCGCTGCCCGAAGGCGTACGGCACAAGGTCGTCGCACTGGTCTCGGACGCCTTCGGCGGGCTCACCGTCGCGGAACTCCCCTCCCAGCTGAGGCAGTACGCCCGTTTTACGCCCTCCCGGCGCGCCAAGTTCGCGGGCAACGCGATGGCCGCCGCGCTGGAGGGTGACTCGCTGTTCCGTCAGCGCATCAGCGAGCGGCTGCGCGAGGCGCAGCCCGAGCTGGCCCGCGCCCTGGAGTCGGGCGCGCCACCGGCCGCCGCCGATCCCGTCGACGTGGCGGCCGCTGCGTACGTCCTGCGTCCCGTCGGCTGGGTCAAGCTGGTGGCCGCCGCAGGCGAGGAGGCCCTGCGGGCGGACATCGAGCGGGCCGACGAGGCCGCCCAGCGCGAGCTGGAGCGGCTGCGCGAGGAGCTCGCGCACGCGCGCGAGCAGACGAAGAGCGAGACCGAACGGCTGCGCACGGAGCTGGAGGCCGCCCGCAAGGAGGCCGACGTGCTCAGCCGCAAGCTGCGCAGCGCCCTCAGTGACGTGAAGCGCGGCGAGGCCGCCCTGCGCCGTACGAACGCCGAGACCGAGATGCTCAAGTCCGACGCCGCCGCCCGGGTCACCGCCGCCGAGAGCGAGGCCCGGCGGCTGCGGGCCCGGCTCGGTGAGGCGGAGGCGTCCGTCGAGGCGAGCCGCAGGGCGGTGCGCGAGGGCCGCAGCATCGAGGACATGCGAGTGCGGCTGCTGCTCGACACGGTGCTGGACGCCGCCCAGGGGCTGCGTCGCGAACTGGCCCTGCCGCCCGCCTCCGTGCATCCCGCCGACACGGTGGACGCCGTCGAGCCCGGACGTATGACCCCCAAGGACATCGCGGCCAGGGCGCTTTCCGAGACCGACCCGGCGCTGCTCGACCAGCTGCTCGAACTGCCGCAGTGTCATCTGGTCGTGGACGGCTACAACGTCACCAAGACGGGCTATCCGCAGATGCCGCTCGACAAGCAGCGGCTGAGGCTCCTCGGCGGCCTCTCGATGCTCGCGGCGCAGACGGGCGCCGAAGTGACGTGCGTCTTCGACGGGGCGGAACTGGTGGCGCCGGTGCTGCTCGCACCGCCGCGCGGAGTGCGGGTGCTGTTCAGCAAGCCGGGCGTGACGGCCGACGAGCTCATCAGGCAGCTCGTACGGGCGGAACCGCCGGGGCGTCCCGTCGTGGTGGCCTCGACCGACCGTGAAGTGGCCGACGGTGTCGCCAAGTCGGGCGCGAGGCCCGTTGCGTCCGCCTTGTTGCTGAAGAGGCTTTCGCGCGTCTAGTGACGTCTCGGCGTAATGCCCGAATTCGGGAAACGCACCGTCAATTGGCCATTACTGCCAGTGTGATGTAAGTAAAGATTGTGACCACTGGGTGAGTTTTTACACCTGAGGATTTGAACTGATCACAAGAAGGTCACTAAGGTCTGCCCTCGAACCTTCGAACGGTAGATCGCCCATCCGGGGTGTCAGCGAAGGTACCGCCGAGTCCATGCAATTCGGTCCATTTCCGCGGGGGAGCCGAAGCGTGGAGCCGGGGATCACGTCCCCGATCCCGGTAGGCGGCTCGAGGAAGAAGGAGCTCGCCTTCGTGGCGTCCCACCGTCGTCCCAAGCAGCCGAGCCGCACTCGTGTGACCGTGCTCACCGCGACCGCAGCCGCAGCCGTCGCGCTCACGTCCCAGACCGCTCAGGCCGACCCCAAGCCGACCAAGAGCGAGGTCAAGGCCAAGGTCGACAAGCTCTACCACGAGGCCGAAGCCGCGACGGAGAAGTACAACCAGTCCAAGGAGCGGCAGGACAAGCTCAAGGAAGAGGTCGACAACCTCCAGGACAAGGTCGCCCGCGGCCAGGAGGACCTCAACGAGATGCGCGGCGCGCTCGGTTCGGTGGCCAGTGCCCAGTACCGCACCGGCAGCATCGACCCCTCCGTGCAGCTCTTCCTCTCCGCCGACCCGGACACCTTCCTCGACAAGGCCGGCGCGATGGACCAGCTGAGCGCCAAGCAGGCCGAGTCGCTCGAGAAGATCCAGGCGAAGCAGCGCTCGCTGGCGCAGCAGCGCGCCGAGGCGACGGACAAGCTCGACGACCTCGAAGACGTACGCCAGGAACTCGGCGAGAAGAAGAAGAAGTTCCAGGGCAAGCTCGCCGAGGCGCAGCGGCTCCTGAACACGCTCACCGCCGCCGAGCGTGAAGAGCTGCGGGAGAAGGAGCAGCGCGCCAGCCGCGCGGCCAGCGAGCGCGTGAACCTCGGCAAGGAGGTTCCGGCCTCCGACCGCGGCGCCGCCGCGCTGAGCGCCGCGGCCACCCAGATCGGCAAGCCGTACATCTCCGGTGCGACCGGGCCCAACGCGTACGACTGCTCCGGGCTGACCCAGTGGGCGTTCGCCCAGGCTGGTGTCTCCATCTCCCGGACCACGTTCACCCAGCACAACGACGGCCAGAAGCTGTACAGCAAGAGCCAGCTCAAGCCGGGCGACATGGTGTTCTTCAACAACCTGGCGCACGTCGGCTTCTACGCCGGCAACAACCAGATCCTGCACGCCCCGAAGCCCGGTGCCAACGTGCGGTACGAGTCGATGGACTACATGGGCACCTTCCAGTTCGGCGTGCGCGTCTGACAAACGCCAGTCGCGACGGCCGTTGCCGACACCGCCCATTCGGGCGAATTCCGGCAACTCCCGCTGACTGTCCGCCCCGCCGGTGACCTGGTTCTCCGGCGGGGCGTCGCTGTCTGTGCCCGTTCTCCGCCCGGCGAGGTCTTTGGCCGCCGCGTGATCGCACCGCTACTGTCTGCTCGCGCAGCCCCCGGTCCATTGGTCCGCCCGTCCGGGCGGCAGGGGGCTGCACGCAGTGGAAGGAGTGCGGCTTCCTGTGGCGACCCACCGGCGTCCCTCACAGTCCGGCCTCACGCAGAGCGCCCGGGTCACGGTTCTGTCCGCCGCCGCGGCGACGGCGGCGGCAGCGCTCGTCGCGTCCCCGGCGAGCGCCGACCCCCACGACACGTCGCCGGCCGGCTCCTCGGCGACCGCCTCGGCCACTTCCCCGGCCACCGTCACGGCCACCCGGACGCGGGTCGACCGGCTCTTCGAGCAGGCGGAGCAGGCGACCGAGAGGTTCAACAAGGCCGACGAGCTCGCGGACCGGCTGCGCGAAGAGGTCGGCCAGGCCCAGGACATGGCGGCGCGCGGCCAGGAGCGCATCAACCGCATGCGGGGCGCGCTCGGCGCGGTCGCGGGCGCCCAGTACCGGGCGGGCGGCCTGGACCCGGCCCTCGCCCTGCTGCTGTCGGAGGACCCCGACAGTTACCTCTCCAAGGCCGCGGCACTCGACCGTATCGGCGCCCGCCAGACGAGCGCCCTCACCGAACTCAGGGCCGCCCAGCGCAAGCTGGGGCAGCAGCGCGCGGAAGCCTCCACCAAGCTCGGCGAACTGGAGCGCAGCCGGGCCGCCGTCGCCCGCCACAAGCGCGTCGTCGAGCGCAAGCTCGCGGAGGCGCGGCGGCTGCTCAACTCGCTGCCGACGGAGGAGCGCGAGGAGTTCGACGGCCGGTCCTCGCGTTCCGGCGACCGCGGTGAGACGCCGCCTCTGCCGGGTGGGGCGCCCGCCTCCTCGCGCGCGTCGGCCGCCGTGCTGGCGGCACAGCGAGCCGTGGGCAAACCGTACATCTGGGGCGCCAACGGCCCTTCGGGCTTCGACTGTTCGGGCCTCACGCAGTGGTCGTACGCCCAGGCCGGCGTCTCCCTGCCGCGTACCTCGCAGGCACAGCGGTACGCCGGACGGCAGGTCTCCCTCGACCAGGCGCAGCCGGGGGACCTCGTGGCGTACCGCGACGACGCGAGCCACATCGGGATGTACATGGGCAACGGTCAAGTGGTGCACGCGCCCTACCCCGGGGCCCCGGTGCGCTACGACCCGGTCGGCATGATGCCGGTCTCGTCGGTGACCCGGGTCTGAGCTGAGCGGACCGCCCTGCCCGTACGATCGGCTGGGTGGCAGGCCGGAGGCGTGGGACGCGGTGGAGGCGGTGGGCGGGACCCGCCCTCGTGCCTCTCCTTCTCGTGTCCGCGTGTACGACGCCCGGGGAACCCGCGGACACCGCGACCCGGGACATCCAGCGGACGCTCGACCGCCGGGCGGCGGCCGTCGTCTCCCGCGACGAGGCGGCGTACCTGGCGGCGCTCGACCCGGCCGCGACAGAGCTGCGGGCGGCGGAGCGCGAGGAGTTCGCGAACCTCGCCGAGGTGCCGCTGCGCTCCTGGGACTACCGGCTGACGGGCCTCGACCGTACGGGCACGGGGCGCGCCACCGTGCGGGTCGAGCTGCGCTACCGGTTCGCGGGGTACGACGAGGCGCCCGTGAAGGTGGCCGAGCGGCTGGACCTGACGCGACGCGACGGGCGCTGGTACGTCGTGGCCGAGCGCCCGGAGCGCCGGGGCGGCGGCCGGCTCTGGGAGCAGGGCAGGGTCACTGTCGTACGGGGCGAACGCAGCCTGGTCCTGGGCGCCGGGCAGGACACGAAACGGCTGCGGGAGATAGCGGACATCGCCGACCGCGCGGTCCCGGCGGTGGACCGGGCCTGGCCGGCGCGGTGGACCCGCCGGCTGGTGATCCTCGTGCCGCCCTCGCTCGAGGGCATGGGGGCTCTGCTGGGGGGCCCGGCGGCGGGGTACCGGGGAACGGCGGCCGTCACGAGCGCGGAAGCGGGCGGTTCGGGAGCGAGGCCCGCGGACCGGGTGATCGTCAATCCCGAGGCGTACGGGCTGCTCGGCGACTTCGGGCAGCGGATCGTCATCACCCACGAGTCCACGCATGTCGCCACCCGCGCCCACACCTCCGCCGCCACCCCGATGTGGCTCTCGGAGGGCTTCGCCGACTGGGCGGCGTACCGGGGGACGGGGCGCACTGCGGGGGAGATCGCCCCTGGGCTCGGGTTGGCCGTACGCTCCGGCGATCTTCCGGCGGCCCTCCCTGCCGACAAGGACTTCGGCTTCGGCGGCGACGCGGGGGCGCTCGGCCGGGCGTACGAGGGCGGCTGGCTGGCGTGCGCGCTGATCGCGGAGGAGTGGGGCGAGGAGAAGCTGACCGCGTTCTACCGTGCGGTGGGCGGGCAGGCGCGGCGGGAGGGGGCGGTGGAGCGGGCGATGGGGGATGTGCTGGGAACGACCCCGGAGGACTTCACGGCGCGGTGGCGGGAGTACGTACGGCAGCGGCTGGGCTGAGTCCCAGTCGGCCTTCCCCCGGCGCCGCGGGACATGAGGGGCGCGCACACTACGACGCCATTTGCTTCCGCTTCCCCGCCGCTCCCGCCCGCTGCGCCGGCAGCGGCCTCGCGTCGCCGGTACGCCGCCCGGGCACCGTGTCCCGCCACAGCCGGCGGCACGCGCTCAGCGTCGCCGCCACCAGCAGCCCGTTGCGCAGCACCAGCAACAGCACGCCGAGTCCGTCGCTCGTCACGACGTGCGAGAACCACACCGGGAACTCCAGGCACGTGACCCCGGCCGCGGCGAGCACCAGCAGCGCCGGCCGCCCCATCCGGCTGCCCCGGAAGACCAGGCACGCCGCGGCCAGGCCGACCAGCCACACCAGGTACTGCGGGCTGATCACCCGGCTCGTCGTGGTGAACAGCAGGACCGCGGCGAAGGCCGCGTCGCACGGCGTCGACGCCCGGAACCCGCCCGCCCGCACCCGCCACACCAGCAGCCAGCCGAACGCGAGCCCGGTCAGCACCATCGCGGCCGCGCTGACCAGCGGCACGTACGGGCCGACGAACTCGACCGAGCCGTAATTGAGCAGCACCTCGCCCCGCCAGCCGAAGTGCCGCGCCACATGGAAAACGAGGGCGCCGAGCGACTCGACCTCGGTGCCCCGGTCGCGCTGGAAGGTGAGGAAGGCGAGAGCCCCCGGCATCGTGGCGCTGAACGCCCCCACGAGCCCGGCCCCGGCCGCAGCCGCCGCCGCCCACGCGGCGCGGGTCGCACGCCCCCGTGCCGTGCCGACGAGCAGCAGCACCGGCCACACCTTCAGGAGCGCTCCGAAGGCCGCCAGCGCCCCCAGGACGCGGGGGTGGCGCGCCCCCGCCAGCAGGGCCGCGACGGCGACCGCGGTGACCATCACGTCGTACCGGGCGTACGCCGTCGGGCCCAGCAGCGGTACCCCCGCCACCCACACCCACGCGCCCGCCAGCCGCTTGCCCGGGCGGTGTCCGGCGTACAGCAGCAGGCCGGTGACCAGCGCGTCCGCGAAGCAGGCCAGCACGAAGAAGGCCGTCGCGTAGCCGAGGAACGGCAGCAGGGCGGGGGAGAGGACCGCCAGGGCGGCCGCCGGCGGGTACTGCCAGGTGATGTCGTCCAGCGGGAAGGTGCCGGTCCGCAGGATCTCGTACCAGCCCTGATAGATCACCGAGACGTCGCTCGTGACGTCCGGCCCGGGCACGGTGAGCACCTTGAAGACGCACAGGAGCAGGACGGTCCGGGTGAGCACCCACACCCCGATGGGCTTTGTACTGCCTGCGCCCGTCATGACCACCCTCGTCCGTTTCCTGCATCGCTGAGGGAGACATGATGCAGGGCCGGGCTGTGCGAGCCAAGGAGCTGGGCCGTTCGGTACTGTCGGCGGCGATGCACAAGACCTTGATCGTGACCAATGACTTTCCGCCCCGCCCCGGCGGCATCCAGGCGTTCCTGCACAACATGGCGTTGCGTTTGGACCCCGAGCAGCTCGTCGTCTACGCCTCCACGTGGAAGCGCGGCAGCGAGGGTGCGGAGGCGACCGGGGCCTTCGACGCCGAGCAGCCGTTCACCGTCGTACGCGACCGGACGACGATGCTGCTCCCGACGCCGCGCGTCACCCGGCGGGCGGCCGGACTGCTGCGCGAACACGGCTGTACGTCCGTGTGGTTCGGGGCGGCCGCGCCGCTCGGGCTGATGGCTCCCGCACTGCGCAGGGCGGGCGCGCGGCGGATCGTCGCCACCACACACGGCCACGAGGCGGGCTGGGCCCAGCTGCCCGCCTCCCGGCAGCTGCTGCGCAGGATAGGCGAGGACACGGACACGATCACCTATCTCGGTGAGTACACGCGCTCGCGCATCGCGGCCGCGCTCACGCCGCAGGCCGCCGCGCGCATGGTCCAGCTCCCGCCCGGCGTCGACGAGAAGACCTTCCACCCGGGCTCCGGCGGCGACGCCGTCCGCGAGCGGCTCGGGCTCACGGACCGGCCCGTGGTGGTGTGTGTGTCCCGCCTGGTGCCCCGCAAGGGCCAGGACACGCTGATCCTGGCGATGCCCCGCATCCTGCGCGAGGTGCCGGACGCGGTACTGCTGATCGTCGGCGGCGGGCCGTACGCCGGGGAACTGAGGAAGCTGGCCGCCGAGACGGGCGTCACCGAATCGGTGCGCTTCACGGGGGCCGTGCCCTGGGCGGACCTGCCGGCGCACTTCGGCGCGGGTGACGTCTTCGCGATGCCGTGCCGTACGCGCCGGGGCGGCCTCGACGTCGAAGGGCTCGGCATCGTCTACCTGGAGGCGTCGGCGACCGGCCTGCCGGTCGTGGCGGGCGACTCGGGCGGGGCGCCCGACGCCGTACTCGACGGAGAGACCGGGTGGGTGGTGCGCGGCGGTCCGGCGGCGGTCGCCGCCGACGAGTCGGCCGACCGGATCGTCGCGCTGCTCAAGGACCCCGAGCTGCGGCGCCGGATGGGCGAGCGGGGCCGGGAGTGGGTCGAGGAGAAGTGGCGCTGGGACCTGCTCGCGGAGAAGCTCAAGACGCTGCTCTGACGCCCGCGCGAGCCCGCAGGACAGCGCAGCGGCCCTCCGGATCCTTCCGGGGGGCCGCTGCCGCGTACGGGGCCGGTCAGCCCCGGTAGATCGCCTCGATCTCGTCCGCGAAGTCCTTCGCGACCACATTGCGCTTGAGCTTCAGCGAGGGCGTGATGTGACCGGCCTCCTCGGTGAACTGGGTCGGCAGCACACGGAACTTGCGCACCGACTCCGCCTTCGACACCGCCGAGTTGCCGTCGTTCACGGCCTGCTGGACGACCGCCAGCAGCTCCGCGTCGTCGCGCAGCGACTCAGCCGTCGAACCGGCCGGCTTGCCGTTCTCGGCGGCCCAGCGGCCGAGGAACTCCTCGTCGAGGGTGACCAGCGCGCCGACGAACGGCCGCCCGTCGCCCACCACCATGCACTCCGCGACCAGCGCGTGCGCCCGGATACGGTCCTCGATCACCGCGGGGGCGACGTTCTTGCCGCCGGCCGTGACGATGATCTCCTTCTTGCGGCCGGTGATGGCGAGATAACCGTCCTCGTCGAGCGTGCCGATGTCACCGGTGTGGAACCAGCCGTCGGTCAGCGTCTCGGCGGTGGCCGCCTCGTTGTTCCAGTACCCCGAGAACAGGTGCTCGCCGTGCAGCAGCACCTCGCCGTCGTCGGCGATGCGCACGACCGACCCGGGCAGCGGCTGGCCGACCGTACCGATCTTCTGCCGGTCCCACGGGTTGAAGGCGGTGGCCGCGCACGACTCCGTCAGGCCGTAGCCCTCCAGGACCGTGAAGCCGATGCCCCGGAAGAAGTGGCCGAGGCGCTCGCCCAGCGGGGCGCCGCCGGAGATCGCGTACTCGCCGCGGCCGCCGAGCACCGCGCGCAGCTTGCTGTAGACCAGCTTGTCGAAGAGCTTGTGCTTGAGCTTGAGGCCGAGAGACGCACCCTGCGGGGTGCCGATCGCGCGGCTGTAGGCGATCGCGGTGTCCGCGGCCCTGTCGAAGATCTTGCCCTTGCCGTCCGCCTGCGCCTTGGCGCGCGCCGAGTTGTAGACCTTCTCGAAGACGCGCGGCACACCCAGGATCAGCGTCGGCCGGAACGAGGCCAGCTCGTCGGTCAGGTTCTTGATGTCCGGTACGCAGCCGAGCTTGATCGGCGCCATGACCGACGCGATCTCGACCAGCCGGCCGAAGACGTGCGCGGCCGGCAGGAACAGCAGCACCGAACACTCGCCCGTACGGAACAGCGGCTTCAGGCGCTCGACGGCGTTCCCGCACTCGGCGAAGAAGCTGCGGTGGCTGAGCACGCAGCCCTTGGGGCGGCCGGTGGTGCCGGAGGTGTAGACGATCGTCGCCGGGTCGTCGGCCTTGGCGCTCGTGCTGCGCTCGTCGACCGTCTCGTCCGTGACCTCGGCGCCCGAGACGCGCAGCTGCTCCACGCCGTCCCGGTCGATCTGCCAGACGTGCTGGAGGGCGGGCAGCCGGTCGCGCACGGACTCGACGGCGGCGGCGTGCCCGTCGCTCTCGACGATCACGGCGACCGCGCCGGAATCGCCCAGGATCCACTGCACCTGCTCGGCGGAGCTGGTCTCGTACACCGGCACGGTCACCGCGCCGGCCGTCCAGATCGCGAAGTCCATCTGCACCCACTCGTAGCGGGTGCGGGACATCAGGGCGACCCGGTCGCCGGGCGCCACCCCGGCGGCGATCAGGCCCTTGGCGGCGGCGCGGACCTCGGCGAGGAACTCGGTGGCGGTGACATCCGTCCAGACGCCTGCCACCTTGCGGCTCATGACAGCCACATCGGGATGCTGAGTGGCGTTGCGGCGGATGAGATCTGTCAGGTTGCCGTCCGAGGGGACCTCGTACAGGGCCGGAAGGCTGAACTCGCGCAAGACTGCTGCTCCTCATCGGGCGCCGGCGCCACGTCAATGTGCGCGTCGGTTCCGGTCCAAGACCGGGCAGGTGCTCAGTGGGGTGAGCACGGTTGGACTGCCCGGACGTTACCCATCAGTAGTCGGTTCCCGATAGGGGGTTCCGGCCAGATGTTCGCTGCGTCACACGCGGTGGCGGTGCTCCGGGCAGACTAGTCCAACCACGCGGAAACCCGGTAGTAACCGCAGGTCCGGCCCCCTCTACCCAGGCGGGACCCGGGCGTCCTAGGGTGATCGCCATGCGAGTGCATGTGGTCAGCGACGTACACGGGAACGCGAAGGATCTGGCTCGGGCGGGGGACGGCGCCGACGCGCTCGTCTGCCTCGGTGACCTGGTGCTCTTCCTCGACTACGCCGATCATTCCCGCGGCATCTTCCCCGAGCTCTTCGGCACCGGGAACGCGGACCTGATCGTCGAACTGCGCACCGCCCGCCGCTTCGAGGAGGCCCGGGAGCTCGGCCGCCGGCTGTGGGCGGGCGTCGACCGGGCGGCCGCCACCGAGGAGGCGGTGCGGGCGCAGTACGCCGAACTCTTCGCGGCGTTCCCCACCCCGACGTACGCCACCTACGGCAACGTGGACATGCCGCAGCTGTGGCCCGAGTACGCCCGGCCCGGGACCACCGTGCTCGACGGCGAGCGCGTCGAGATCGGCGGCCGCGTCTTCGGCTTCGTGGGCGGCGGGCTCAGGACACAGATGCGTACGCCCTACGAGATCGACGACGAGGAGTACGCCGCCAAGGTCGAGGCCCTGGGTGAGGTGGACGTGCTGTGCTCGCACATCCCGCCGGAGGTGCCCGAGCTGGTGTACGACACCGTCGCCCGCCGGTTCGAGCGCGGCAGCCGGGCGCTGCTCGCGGCGATCCGCAAAACCCGGCCCAAGTACGCGCTGTTCGGCCACGTCCACCAGCCGCAGGTCCAGCGCATGCGCGTCGGCGTCACGGAATGCGTCAATGTCGGTCACTTCGCGTCCTCCGGCCGTCCCTGGGCCCTGGAGTGGTGAGCCCGGAGCGGTGAATCGCGGCCCGACCGGTCGCGGTAGCCTTCACGCGGACAAGTCCCCCGAGTACCTGCCCCCCTGACCGGTTACCGCACTGGAGGAGCCACAGCGATGGCGGAACACACCAGCTCGAGCATCACGATCGAGGCGGCACCGGCCGACGTGATGGGCGTGATCGCCGACTTCGCCCGCTACCCCGAGTGGACCGGCGAGGTGAAGGAGGCCGAGGTCCTCGCCACCGACGCCAAGGGCCGCGCCGAGCAGGTACGCCTGCTCCTGGACGCCGGCGCGATCAAGGACGACCACACACTCGCGTACACCTGGACCGGCGACAACGAGGTCAGCTGGACGCTGGTCAAGTCGCAGATGCTGCGCGCCCTCGACGGTTCGTACAGCCTCGCCCCGGCGGGCGGCGGCGACCGTACCGAGGTCACCTACCAGCTGACCGTCGACGTCAAGATCCCGATGCTCGGCATGATCAAGCGCAAGGCCGAGAAGGTCATCATCGACCGTGCTCTGGCCGGTCTCAAGAAGCGCGTCGAGAGCGAACCCACCCAGCCGAAGGGCTGATGTCCTGCATGCGCACGGTCCTCGTCACCGGCCCCGGCGGCGCGGGCCGCACCACCGTCGCCGCGGCGACCGCCCTGGCGGCCGCGCGACGCGGGAAGCGCGTCCTGGTCCTCTCCACCGATCCGGCGGACACCCTGGGCGCGGCCCTGGGCATAACCACCGGCTCCGCGCCGGCCGAGGCCGCGCCCGGCCTGTGGGCCGCGAGGACCGACTCCGGCGCGCATTTCCGCGCCGAACTCCTCGCCCTCCAGGAGCGCGCGGGCTCCGTACTCGACCTGCTCGGCGCGAACCGCCTGGCCGCCGAGGAACTCACCGAACTCCCCGGCAGCGAACAGTTCGCACTGCTCCGCGCCCTGCGGTCCTGCGGCGAGGAGCCGGGCCCCGGGGGCGCGTACGACCTCGTCGTCGTCGACCTGCCGCCGCTGCACGCGGCCCTCGCCGCCCTCGCGCTCCCCGAGCAGCTGCGCCGCTACCTACGCAGGCTGCTGCCGCCCGAGCGCCAGGCGGCCCGTGCGCTGCGGCCCATGCTCGCCCAGCTCGCCGGCGTCCCGATGCCCGCGCAGTGGCTGTACGAGACGGCCGCCCGCTGGGACGGAGAGCTGGCCGCCGTCGAGGCGCTGCTCGCGGACCCGGAAACGACCGTACGACTGGTCGCCGAGCCGGGGCCCGCGGGAGCTGACGCACTGCGCACCGCCCGCACCGGACTGGCCCTCTTCGGCCTCCGCGTGGAGGCGGTGACGGCGAACCGGATGCTGCCGCAGGACTCCCCGGACACCTTCCTGGCCCCGCTCGCCGCCCAGCAGCAGAAGTGCCTGGACGAGTGGGCCGAGTGGTACGGCGCGGGGCAGCCGGCGGCGCCGGTCCGCGAGGTGCGTCACCTCGGCGGGGACCCGCGCGGTCTCGACGACCTCGACGCCCTGGGAGCGGGCGGGGTCCTGGCGGTGGAGCCGGGGCCGTCGGGCGCGGACGATCCGTGGCCGGTGGAGGACCGCCTCGCGGAGGACGGTTTCCTCGTCTGGCACCTGCCGCTGCCGGGAGCAGTGAAGGGAGAGCTCGGCCTGGTCCGCCGGGGCGACGAACTCGTCCTCGACGCGGGCCCGTTCCGCCGGATCCTGCACCTGCCCTCCGCCCTGCGCCGCTGCGACGTCTCGGGCGCGGGCCTGACCGGCGGCGTACTGAGGGTGCGATTCACTCCGGACCCCAAGCTGTGGCCGCAGACCAAGTGAACCGGCTGCCGCCGTTCGGGTAACGTCGGTGGTACGAGGCGTAAGTACCGTACGAACCGCCGCCTGCCCGCAGGAGTCCGACATGAGCGATGCCACCGAGCGTCCCTCTCCCGACGCCGCCGAGCCCGCCGAGGCCCCCGAAGCCGACGCGTGGGCGAAGGCATGCGCCGAGGATCTCGCCGCCGAGAAGGCCCGCCGCCGCGCCACGAGCGGCGGGGCTCAGCCGGGGTCCGCCGCCGAGGAGCTGCGCAAGCTCGTCGACGCCGTCGCCGACAAGGTCGCCTCGTTCCAGTCGGCCCTGCCGGGCATGGCCGCGCAGGGCACGGTCAGCCAGCTCATCGACCAGGCGAAGTCGGCCGTCGAGCCCGTCATCGAGCGCAACCCGGAGGTCTTCGACCACCTGGCCGCCGCGGGCAACGAGCTGCTGGCCGCCTACCGGTCCGCCGTCCAAGGCCAGGAAGGCCGCTGGACCCGCGGCCCCGCTCAGCCGACGGACCGTGAGAACGACGGGGACGACGGCCCCGAAGGCCCTTCGCCGAGCACGCACATCGACCTGGACTGAGCTGCGCCTCGGGTACGGTTGGCCCTAGCGGGGCTCGACCGAAAACTGAGGGACACATGGGACTCACCATCGGCGTCGACATCGGCGGCACGAAGATCGCGGCAGGCGTGGTCGACGAAGAGGGCACCATTCTCGACACGCACAAGGTGCCGACGCCGCCGACCGCCGAAGGCATCGTCGACGCGATCTGCGCGGCTGTCTCCGAGGCCGGCAAGGGCCACCAGATCGAGGCGGTCGGCATCGGTGCCGCCGGGTACGTCGACGACAAGCGCGCCACCGTCCTCTTCGCGCCCAACATCAACTGGCGGCACGAGCCGCTGAAGGACAAGGTCGAGCAGCGCGTCGGGCTTCCGGTCGTCGTGGAGAACGACGCCAACGCGGCGGCCTGGGGCGAGTACAGGTTCGGCGCCGGCAAGGGCCACGAGGACGTCATCTGCATCACCCTCGGCACCGGCCTCGGCGGCGGCATCATCATCGGCAACAAGCTGCGCCGCGGACGCTTCGGCGTGGCCGCCGAGTTCGGCCACATCCGGGTCGTCCCCG
The DNA here is from genome assembly GCF_053646035.1 of Streptomyces sp. NPDC055287. Classification (NCBI taxonomy): domain Bacteria; kingdom Bacillati; phylum Actinomycetota; class Actinomycetes; order Kitasatosporales; family Streptomycetaceae; genus Streptomyces; species Streptomyces sp. NPDC055287. The sequence goes on from NZ_JBSHNE010000012.1 coordinate 92,845, forward strand.
ACGGCCTGCTGTGCGGCTGCGGAAGCCAGGGCTGCTGGGAGCAGTACGCCTCCGGGCGCGCCCTCGTCAGGTACGCCAAGCAGCGCGCCAACGCCACTCCCGAGAACGCCAAGATCCTGCTCGCCCTCGGCGACGGTACGGTCGCGGGCATCGAGGGCAAGCACATCAGCGCCGCCGCCCGCCAGGGCTGCCCGGTGGCCGTGGATTCCTTCCGGGAGCTGGCCCGCTGGGCGGGCGCCGGCCTGGCCGACCTGGCCTCGCTCTTCGACCCGTCGGCGTTCATCGTCGGCGGCGGCGTCTCGGACGAGGGCGAGCTGGTGCTCGACCCGATCCGCAAGTCGTTCCGGCGCTGGCTGATCGGCGGCCAGTGGCGTCCGCACGCGCAGGTGCTCGCCGCGCAGCTGGGCGGCAAGGCAGGCCTGGTCGGGGCGGCGGACCTGGCGCGCCAGGGCTGACAACCGGCTCACGTACGTGTGGCCGTGCCCGCCGTGCCCCCTTGGGGTGCGGCGGGCACTTCCGTATCTTGATCCGCATGGCGACGAGTACGACGAGCACGCTGCCCGAGTCCCGTACCGAGCCTGACGGTTCGGCCGTGATCCGTGTCCTCAGCTACAACATCCGCTCGATGCGAGACGACCGCCAGGCGCTGGCCCGGGTCATCGGTGCCTGCGAGCCCGACCTTGTCCTCGTGCAGGAGGCGCCGCGCTTCTTCCGCTGGCGCAAGCACGCCGCGTGGCTCGCCGCCCGCAGCGACCTGGTGATGCTCGGCGGCGGAGCGACCGCTTCGGGCCCGCTGCTGCTGTGTTCGCTGCGGGTGACGGTGGAGCGCACCGATGACGTGCTGCTGCCGCGTACGCCCGGACTGCACCAGCGGGGGTTCGCGACGGCGGTGGTGCGGATCGGGGGTGCGCGGCTCGGCGTACTGAGCTGCCACCTCAGCCTCCAGCGGGAGGAGCGGTACGCGCAGGGCGGGATGCTGCTCGACCGGCTCGCGGCGCTGGACGTACCGCACGCGGTGGCGGGCGGCGATCTGAACGAACGGCCCGACGGCCGGACCTTCCGCCGGCTGGCGGGGGAGCTCCAGGACTGCTGGGCGGTGAAGCCGTGGGGCGGTGAGTACACCTCTACCCCGGACCGTCCTCATCAGCGTATCGACGCGGTCTTCGCGACTCCCGGGATCGAAGTCCTGGGCTGCGGCGTCCCGTTGGGCGCCCCCGAGGCGGACCTGCGGGCGGCCACGGACCATCTGCCGGTGCTGGCGGCCCTGCGCGTGCCGGCGTCGTAACCCGGGACCACCCCCCTCACCGGCTCGTCGTCCAGGTGGGGAGGGTGAGGGGCAACCTCCAGGTGCGGCAACCGCTAGACGACCGCGCCGCGACCCGGGTCGTCGTCCTCCTCGTCGCCGTGCGCCATCCGCGCCACCAGCGTGCCGAAACCGCCCAGGAAGCCGCCCACGCCGAGCGTCGTCAGCCACCACGTCATGTCCCACTGGAACAGCACCGCGGCGAGCAGCAGCAGAGGGCCGCCTATGACCGCGAGCCAGGCGAACCGGGCCGTGGTGTCGGCGGGCGGCAGCGGCGGCGGCTCCGGCGGCACGAAGTGGCCCTCGTCGCTCTCGTCGAGGTCGTCCTCGTCCGGCTCGTCCAACGAGTAGTTGCGCGGGCCGCCGACGCCGGGAGCGAACACCACGGAGCCGCCGAGCGGTCTGTTCCGGTCCGGGCCCCCGTCCGGGTCCGTGTCCGGGTCCGTCTCGTCGTGCTCGGACGCCGCCCCGGCGTCCTCCTTCTTCAGCGACTTCCGCGGCCGGTCGCCATCCACGCTGTTGAAATCACCCTCCGGCAGGGCGAGATCCTCGATCGACTTGAACGGCTTCGCGCCCGGCGGGTCCGGTGGCTCCTCGCCGTACCCCGCGACGATCGCGGCCCACGCGGCGTCCTCGTCGACGGGCTTGCCGACGGGCTCCCCGGCGGCGGCAGCCGCGGCCGTAGCCGCGTCCGCCGCCGTCTCGTCCGGCTCCCGCTCCTCCTCGCGGCCCGCAGGCTCCGCGTCGTGCTCAGCCACCGGTCGTGCTCCCCTTCTTCCCGACACTCGGAGCGAGGCGGCCGATGAACGCATAACTCTCGTCGAAGATCCGCTCCGCGTCATGGTCCAACGTCGCGACGTGGTAGCTCTGTTCCAGCAGGATCTCGGTGACGTCGGTCGAGGACACCCGGCTGAGGATGCGGGCCGAGTCCGCCGCGGGCACCACATGGTCCTGCGGGCTGTGCAGCAGCAGCATCGGCTGCGTCACCTGGGGCAGCTCCCCGTCGACGAGCCGGAAGAAATTCCGCACGGAGTGCGCCGCGTGCAGCGGGACGCGGTCGTAGCCGACCTCCTCGGAGCCCGCCTTCGCGATGTCGCTGCGCAGACCCTTCGTCGTACGGACGAGATGGCGGGCCACCGGCAGCGCGTACGCCGACAGGCCGTGCACCTTGTTCGCGGGGTTCACCACCACGATCCCGGTGATCGCGTCCCCGTGCTTCGCGGCCAGGCGAAGCGTCAGCGCCCCGCCCATCGAGAGCCCGAAGACGAAGACCTGGCTGCACTGCCCGCGCAGTACACGCAGCTCGCGGTCGACCTCCGCGTACCAGTCCTGCCAGCCCGTGAGCTGCATGTCCTCCCAGCGGGTGCCGTGCCCGGGCAGCAGCGGCAGGGAGACGGTCAGTCCGCGCTCGACCAGATGGTCTGCCCAGGGGCGCAGCGACTGGGGGGAACCGGTGAAGCCGTGACAGAGGAGGACGCCGACCTCTCCGCCCTCGTGGCGGAACGGTTCGGCTCCAGGAAGGACCGGCACCGGGGTCTCCTGTTCATGAGTGTGAGTCTGAGTCTTGTACTGCGAGGGGGGTGCGCAAGATGCCCTTCACCGTACGCGACCGGACCGACACCGACCAGGTCCGTCGGGCGGCCTTGTGCGCGAGAACGCAGGCCCGGCACGGGTTATGGTCTGTTCGACAGACAAAGGAAGGCACTCGGTTGATCTACGGCGCAATGAAGTTCTCCATCGGAGGGTCACTGAAGGTTGCCTTCAGACCCTGGGTGGAGGGCCTCGAGAACATTCCCGCCGAGGGCCCCGCGATCCTGGCGAGCAACCACCTGTCCTTCTCGGACTCCTTCTTCCTGCCCGCGGTGCTCGACCGCAAGGTCACCTTCATCGCCAAGGCCGAGTACTTCACCTCGCCCGGTGTGAAGGGGAAGCTCACGGCCGCGTTCTTCAAGGGCGTAGGCCAGCTCCCCGTGGACCGCTCGGGTGCGCGCGGCGCGGGTGAGGCGGCGATCAAGGCCGGCATCGACGTCATCACGGGCGGCGGTCTCTTCGGCATCTACCCGGAGGGCACCCGCTCGCCGGACGGCCGTCTCTACCGCGGCAAGCCGGGCGGCCTCGCGCGCGTGGCGCTCGCCACCGGAGCGCCCGTGATCCCGGTCGCGATGATCGACACCGAGAAGATCCAGCCGCCCGGCAAGGTCGTACCCAAGCTGATGCGCCCGGGGATCAAGATCGGAAAGCCGCTGGACTTCAGCCGCTACCACGGCATGGACGGCGACCGGTTCATCCTGCGGTCGGTGACCGACGAGGTCATGTACGAGATCATGAAGCTCTCCGGCCAGGAGTATGTCGACATCTACGCGACGGCGGCGAAGCGCCAGATCGCCGACGCGGAGAAGGCCGCGAAGGCCGAGAGGGCCGAGCTGGAGAAGGCCCAGAAGGCGGAACGGACCGGCGCGTAACAGCGTCCGTCCAGGGGTGGGGATGATGGCCAGGGCTCAGCGCGAGCGTGTCGTACGCATGTCGGTCGAGCAGCCGCTGTGGCGTGCGCTGACCGGCTACCGCGTCATGACGATGGGGTACGCGGTGCTCCTCTCCGTGTTCACACGCGAGAAGTTCGAGCGTCCGTGGGTGGCCGTCGCCTTCCTCGCGGTGATGTCCGTGTGGACCCTCGCCACGCTCCCCAAGGTGGCGAACGCGGCGAACTGCACCAGGCGCTTCCTCGTCGCCGACCTCACCATCGCCCTCACCGGCATCCTGCTCACCCCGCTCGCCGATGCCCAGGCGCAGCAGATCGACGGCTCCACGCTGCCGACGATATGGACCGCGGGTTCGGTGCTGGCGTTCGCCATCAAGGGCGGCTGGCGCTGGGCGGCCTTCGCCTCGTCCTTCGTTGCCGCCGCCAACATCGTCGAGCGCGGCGAGCCCAGCCGGGACATGTTCCACAACGTCCTGCTGGTGTGGGTCGCCTCCATTGCGATCGGTTACGTCGTCGAGGTCGCCCGCGCCTCCGAGCGCACCCTCGCCCGCGCCCTGGAGATCGAGGCCGCGACCCGCGAGCGCGAGCGCCTCGCCCGCGACATCCACGACAGCGTGCTCCAGGTGCTCGCCATGGTGCAGCGGCGCGGCACCTCGCTCGGCGGCGAGGCGGCCGAACTGGGCCGGATGGCCGGCGAGCAGGAAGTCGCCCTGCGCACCCTGGTCTCCAGCGGCCTCGTACCGGCGACGCGCGCCTCGGAGGACGCGGCGCTGGGCGCGGTCGTCCGTGCGGTCGAGGTGGACGAGGACGACGACGAGCGCGCCTCCGGGCCCGCCGCGCGAGCCTGCGACCTGCGTTCCCTGCTCGCCCCGCACGCCTGCTCGATGGTCAGCTTCGCCGAACCCGGCGCCCCGGTCCTGCTGGAACCGGCGGCGGCCATGGAGCTGGCGGCGGCTGTCAGTGCCGCCCTGGACAATGTGCGCAGGCACGCGGGTGAGGACGCCCAGGCCTGGATCCTGATCGAGGACTGGCCGGAAGAAGTGATCGTGACGGTACGGGACGACGGTCCCGGCATTCCGGAGGGCAGGCTCGCGCAGGCCGAGGGGGAGGGGCGCCTGGGCGTCGCCCTCTCGATCCGCGGGCGGTTGCGGGACATCGGCGGCACCGCCGAGCTGATCTCGGTTCCGGGGCAGGGCACTGAAGTCGAACTGAAGGTTCCACGGGGGAAGGCAGGACAGGCGAGATGAGCGACGAGCAGCAGACGATCAGGGTGATGGTGGTCGACGACCACCCGATGTGGCGGGACGCGGTCGCGCGCGACCTGGACGCCGCCGGCTTCGACGTGGTGGCCACCGCGGGCGACGGGCCGCAGGCGGTGCGCCGGGCCCAGGCCGTCGGCCCCCAGGTCCTCGTCCTCGACCTCAACCTCCCCGGCATGCCCGGCGTCCAGGTCTGCAAGGAGCTCGTCGGCGCCGACCCGTCTCTGCGCGTCCTGGTGCTGTCCGCGAGCGGTGAGCACGCCGACGTACTGGAGGCGGTGAAGTCCGGTGCGACGGGCTATCTACTGAAGTCGGCAGGGCCCGAGGAGCTCATCGACGCGGTGCGCCGCACGGCCGCCGGCGACCCGGTCTTCACGCCGGGGCTGGCCGGCCTGGTCCTCGGCGAGTACCGCCGGCTGGCCTCCGACCCGCCGCCCGCCGCCTCCTCGAACGAACCGAAGGCACCGCAGCTCACGGATCGCGAGACCGAGGTGCTGCGGCTGGTGGCGAAGGGCCTGTCGTACAAGCAGATCGCCGAGCGCCTGGTGATCTCGCACCGAACCGTCCAGAACCACGTGCAGAACACACTCGGCAAGCTCCAGCTGCACAACCGCGTGGAGCTCGTCCGCTATGCCATCGAACGCGGCCTCGACGACGCCTAGTACGACCCGGAGCACGCCCCGGAATTGCCCGACGCCCCATGTCGCTGTGACCTGGCTCACCACTAGCGTGGCCGCCACACGGCACAGCTGGATGTGGCGAAGGGACAATTTCATGCGGGTCGGAGTACTGACCGGGGGAGGCGACTGCCCCGGGCTCAACGCGGTCATCCGCGCCGTCGTCCGCAAGGGCGTGCAGGAGTACGGCTACGACTTCACCGGCTTCCGGGACGGCTGGCGCGGGCCGCTCGACGGCGACACCGTACGGCTCGACATTCCGGCCGTACGCGGCATCCTGCCCCGCGGCGGCACCATCCTCGGTTCCTCGCGCACCAATCCGCTCCAGGCCGGCGACGGCATCCGCCGGGTCAAGGAGAACCTCGCCACGTGCGAGATCGACGCGCTCATCGTGATAGGCGGCGAGGACACGCTCGGCGTCGCCGCCCGCCTGTCCGACGAGTACGGCGTCAAGTGCGTCGGCGTACCCAAGACCATTGACAACGACCTGTCCGCCACCGACTACACCTTCGGCTTCAACACCGCCGTCGGCATCGCGACCGAGGCGATCGACCGCCTCCACACCACCGCCGAATCGCACATGCGCGTCCTGGTCGTCGAGGTCATGGGCCGGCACGCGGGCTGGATCGCCCTGCACTCGGGCCTGGCCGGCGGCGCGAACGTCATCCTCATCCCCGAGCAGCGCTTCGACATCGAGCGGGTCTGCGGCTGGATCACCTCCCGCTTCAAGGCGTCGTACGCCCCGATCGTCGTCGTCGCCGAGGGCGCCATGCCCCAGGACGGCGAACTGGTCCTCAAGGACGGGACGCTCGACTCGTTCGGCCATGTGCGGCTCTCCGGAGTCGGTGAGTGGCTGGCCAAGGAGATCGAGAAACGGACGGGGAAGGAAGCGCGCACCACCGTCCTCGGGCACGTGCAGCGCGGCGGTACGCCGAGCTCCTTCGACCGGTGGCTGGCGACCCGTTTCGGGCTGCACGCCATAGAGGCCGTGCGCGACGGCGACTTCGGCAAGATGGTCGCGCTCCGGGGCACGGACATCGTGCGGGTGCCGATCGGGGAGGCGACGGCGCGGCTGAAGACCGTCGACCCGGAGCTCTACGCCGAGGTCGGCGTCTTCTTCGGCTGAGCGGGGCGGGGCTGTGGGCCCTATCTTCGCGCTGAAGGGCCCACAGCCCCGCTTTCGCCACCTCGGGAGACGCCGTGGAAATCCTGGCATTCGGCGTGCAGTCCGACGAGAAGCCGCTGATCGAGAGCGCCTTCGCCGGCCACCACGACATCCGCTGCCTGGACGTCTTCCTCACCGAGGACACCGCTCCCATCGCCGTCGGCTACGAAGTCGTCAGCTCCGGCGTGAACGCGGACCTCGGCCCGCGCGTCCTGCGCGCCCTGGCGGCCGGCGGGACGAAGATGATCGCCCAGCGCTCCACCGGCTTCAACAACATCGACCTCGACGCCGCCCGGCAGCTCGGGCTGACCGTGGCCCGGGTCTCGTACTACTCGCCGTACTCCGTCGCCGAATTCGCCTGGACCCTCGCCATGGCCGTCAACCGCCGCATCGTGCGCGCGGCGGGCCGTACCCGGGACTTCGACTTCCGCCTCGACGGCCTCCTCGGCCGTGACCTGCGCGGCCGTACGGCCGGTGTCCTCGGGACCGGCAAGATCGGCGAGGCGTTCACCCGTATCGCCCACGGCTTCGGCATGAACCTGCTCGGCTGGGACGTGGTGCAGAACCCCGCCTGCGTCCTGGTGAACTCGAGCCGCGGTGGCCTCATCGACACCGCGGCTCTCGTCCATGAACTGCGCCAGGGCCGCTTCACCGCGTGGGGCTCGACGTGTACGAGGCGGAGGCCGGGCTCTTCTTCGTCGACAAGTCCCTGGAGGGCATCGACGACGACACCCTGGCCCGGCTCGTCACCTTCCCGAACGTCCTGGTCACCTCGCACCAGGCCTACTACACCGTGGACGCGGTCGGCCAGATCGTCGAGGCGACCCGCCGGAACGTCCTCGACTACACGGCGGGCCGCCGCAGCGAGAACGTGCTCGTCCCGGCGGAGGGCGAATCGCAGGACGAGGCCGGCGCCGACGCCGGTACCGGCTGACCGAGCAGCTCGCCGGTGATCGCGGTGCCCCGCAACGTCAGGACCGACTCCGGGTGGAACTGCACGCCCGCGAAGCCCGGCCCGCGCAGGGCGTGCACCTCGCCCGTGGCCGGGTCGCGGCTGACCTCGACGCCGTGCGCGGCCAGCTCCGCCGCCTCGTCCTCGCCGCAGCGCGCGACGAAGCTGTTGTAGAAGCCGACGGTCTCGGGGCGCCCGAAGAGGTCGATCCTGGTCTGGGCCCCCTGGTACGGCACCTGCTTGCGCACGGTCTCCAGCCCGAGTTCGGCCGCCAGCAGCTCGTGCCCCAGGCAGACCCCGAGCAGCCCGTACCGGTGGCCGCGTACCAGCTCCGCCGTGAGCCCCCGCAGGAAGCGCATCTTCGGGTCGTCCGCGTCGGAGGGGTCGCCGGGCCCCGGTCCGAGCACCACGGGACCCCGGTGCGCGAGCGCGGCCGCCCGCAGGCCCGGCTCGTCGTACCGCCGTACGGTCACGTCGAGCCCGGACGAGCGCAGCAGGTGGGCGAGCATCGCCGTGAAGGTGTCCTCGGCGTCGATCACCAGCGCGTGTCCGGTCAGGGCCGCCGTCCGCTCCTGCATCCGCAGCCAGAACGGCGCGAGGTGCGCCCGCCGTGAGTCCAGCGCCTCCCGGACGCGCGGGTCGTCCGCCAGCTTCGGCCGTACGCCCTCGTGCGCCGGCCTGCCGGGGCGCACGCCCAGCGCCGCCAGCACCCCCGCCGCCTTGGCGTGCGTCTCGGCGACCTCGCTGTGCGGGTCCGAGTCGCGCACCAGCGTCGCGCCGACGGGCACCCGCAGCCGGCCGTCGGCCGCGATGTCGGCGGTGCGGATGAGGATGGGCGAGTCCAGGGTCTGGGCGCCGCCCGCGTCACGGCCGATGAGGGCCAGCGCGCCCGCGTAGTAGCCCCGGCCACCGGGCTCGTACCGCTCGATGACACGGCAGGCGTTCTGCACCGGCGAACCGGTGACGGTCGCCGCGAACATCGTCTCTTTCAGTACCTCGCGCACGTCGAGGGAGGAGCGGCCCCGCAACTCGTACTCCGTGTGCGCGAGATGGGCCATCTCCTTGAGCCGGGGGCCGACGACGACCCCGCCCCTGTCGCCGACGGTGCACATCATCTTGAGCTCTTCGTCGACGACCATCGACAGCTCGGCGGTCTCCTTGCCGTCGTCGAGGAAGTCCAGCAGGCTCTCGGTGTCCGGCCCGTCCGAGGGGTAGCGGTACGTGCCGCTGATCGGGTTCATGACGACCGTCCCGCCGCTCATCCGGACGTGCACCTCCGGGCTCGCGCCGACCAGCGTGCGCTCCCCGGTGTGCACGACGAAGGTCCAGTACGCCCCGCGCTCACCGGCGAGCAGCCGCCGGAAGAGCGCCAGCGCGTCGGCCCGCGAGAACCCCGCGATGGCGCCTTCGAAGGTCCTGCGGATCACGAAGTTCGCGCCCTCGCCGCGCCCGATCTCGTCCTCGACGACCCGCCGCACAATCCCGGCGTACTCCTCGTCCGCGACGTCGAAGGCCCCACCCTCCACGCGCACGTCGTGGGCGGGCAGCTGCGCGAGGACCTGGTCGAGCGGGAGCGCGTACGTCTCCCCGGCGACCAGCACACTCAGTGGCGTCCCGTCGTCGCGTACGTCGAACCCGCGCTCTCTGATCTGCCGGAACGGCACGAGCGCGAGCACGGGCATGTCGCCGTCGCCGGCCGGGATGTCGGCCAGGCGCGCGGCCTCGTGCACGTCACCGATCAGCAGCTCGACGCTGTCGTGGTCCTGACCGGGCGTCCGCCTGTGCAGCAGCGCGAAGGGGCGGGTGTCGTCGAGGAGTGTGCCGATGAGCATGGGGTCGTGTTCCTTCCGGGGGGATCCGGTCGATCCGGGTGGAGAGGAACAGCCCCTGGGAAACACCAAAGGCCGCCCCTCGGGCGGCCTTCGCGATGCGGTGTTGCGCGCGATTGTCAGTGGGCCGCCGGATGAGCGGGCCACCACCAGGTCTGAGTCGTCTGCGCGAACATGCTCCGCACCCTAGCGGAATCGGACACGTGCGTCATGCGTGTCTCAGCGACGCATCAGCGTGTCGAGCGCCGACGCGAGATACGAGCCGAATTCGTCGCCCTCGGGAAGCACGGAAGGGGCGGCGTGTCCCAGCTGGCTGTGTCCCAGATAGACGCTGTACGCGAGCAGTCCGCGGCGGCGTGCCTCCGGCTCGGGGAAGCCGAGGTCGGCGAAGAGCCCGGCCACGTAGTCGACCCGGCGCTCGGTCACGCGCCGCAGCGCCGCGGCCACCTGCGGGTGCGACGCGGTGGCCAGCAGGGAGACCTCCAGCGGGTCGTCGATGGCCGATGTGGTGGCCTCGGTGAAGAGCCGGCGGATGCGGGCTGCGGGATCGGGCTCGCTGTCGATCTCCGTGATGGCCGCCTCGGTGGCGGTCTCGGCCCAGCGGGCGAGCGCGGCCTCGATGAGCGCCTCACGGTTGGTGAAGTGCCAGTAGAAGCTGCCCTTGGTGGTGCCGAGCCGGGCGGCGAGCGGCTCGACGGCGACGGCCGCGAGGCCGCCCTCGGCGATCGCGGTGAGCGCCGCGTCCGCCCAGTCCTGCGCGCTCAGCCGGGCCTTCCTGTCCTTCTTCTCCTGCCGTTGTGCCATGACCGTACGGTACCGTATGGTTGACCATACGCCAGCGTATGGAGGTTCGCCGTGAGCGCGATCCGCAATGTCCACGAACGCACTGTCCAGGCCCCCGCGGAAGAGGTGGGCGCCCTGCTCGACCGCCTTTCCGCCGAGGACGACCCCGTCTTTCCCACGCCGGCCTGGGAGGCCATGAGCTTCGACCGCCCCCTCGCCGTCGGCGCGTCCGGCGGTCACGGCCCGGTCCGCTACAGCGTGTCGGCGTACGAACCGGGCCGCCGTGTCCGCTTCGCCTTCGCGCCGCCCGACAACGGCTTCCACGAGCTGACGGTGGAGCCGCTCGGGCCCGGCCGCTGTCTCGTGCGGCACGTACTGGAGCAGGACCTGCGGGGCACCGCGCTCCTGCTGTGGCACACCGTGGTGAAGGCGGTCCACGGCACCGTCGTCGAGGAGCTCTTCGACAACATCGAGCGGGGGGTGGCCGGTGGCGTGGAGCGGCCCGTGCGCTGGTCGCCCTGGGTGCGGCTGCTGCACCGGCTGAACTGGGGCCGGGCGGCCGCGGTCGGCATACCGGAGAGCGCCCGGCTGATCCGTACCGCCATCGATCGTCCCGGCTACCAGGACGCGTACCGGATGCCGCTGCTGCCCGGGATGCCACGCGACCCGGACAGCTGGACGGGAATCCTGCGGGACGCCTTCCCCGTCGTGGCGCGCGAGGGCGGCGAGCTGCTGATGGACGTCGACACGGCCGGGCTGCGGGCGCGGGCCTCGATCCTGGTCGACGAACGGCATGTGACGCTCAGCACGGTGGCGAGGGCCGACACCACGCGCGGGCGGCTCTACTGGAGTGTGGTGCGCAGGGTGCATCCCCTGATGGCTCGCGCCATGCTGCGCCGTACGCACCGCAGACTGGCACTGGCGGCGCCGAGCGCCGGTGAGCGGGCGGCCATGCGAGCGGCCCGTGTCTCATCTGGTGGGCCGGAGGATGGACAGGCGGGCTGACCCCGTAATGTTGTCAAGGTGACCGTGAACGCTAAGACCACCCCTACCGGTGGCAACACCTGGCGAGACCTTCCCGCGGCGCAGCAGCCTGAGTACCCCGATGCCGAGGCTCTGCGCGATGTGATCGCGGACCTCGAGTCGTATCCGCCACTCGTCTTCGCGGGCGAGTGCGACCAGCTGCGCGCCCGACTGGGAGCCGTCGCCAAGGGCGAGGCGTTCCTGTTGCAGGGCGGCGACTGTGCCGAGGCCTTCGACGCTGTATCCGCCGACCACATCCGAAACAAGCTCAAGACCCTTCTCCAGATGGGCGCGGTGCTGACGTACGCCGCCTCCGTGCCCGTCGTCAAGGTGGGCCGGATCGCCGGCCAGTACTCCAAGCCGCGCTCCAAGAACACCGAGACCCGCGACGGCGTGACCCTGCCGACCTACCGCGGCGACTCCGTCAACGGCTTCGAGTTCACCGAGAAGGCCCGGGTCCCGGACCCCGAGCGGCTGAAGCGGATGTACCACGCGTCCGCCTCGACGCTGAACCTCGTACGCGCCTTCACCACCGGCGGTTACGCGGACCTGCGCCAGGTGCACGCCTGGAACCAGGACTTCGTGAAGTCGTCGCCCTCCGGGCAGCGTTACGAGCAGCTGGCCCGCGAGATCGACAACGCGCTGAACTTCATGAAGGCCGCGGGGACCGACCCCGCGGAGTTCCGCACCGTCGAGTTCTACGCCTCCCACGAGGCGCTGCTCATGGACTACGAGTCCGCCCTGACCAGGGTCGACTCGCGGACGGGCCACCTGTACGACGTATCGGGCCACATGCTGTGGATCGGTGAGCGCACCCGCCAGCTCGACGGCGCGCACATCGAGTTCGCGTCGCAGATCCGCAACCCGATCGGCGTGAAGCTCGGCCCGACGACCACCGTCGACGAGGCGCTGAGCTACGTCGACAAGCTCGACCCGGACCGCGAGCCCGGCCGGCTGACCTTCGTCGTCCGCATGGGCGCCGACAAGGTCCGCGACAAGCTCCCCGAGCTGGTCGAGAAGGTCACGGCCTCCGGTGCGGCCGTGGCGTGGGTGACCGACCCGATGCACGGCAACACCTACGAGGCGGCCTCCGGCCACAAGACGCGTCGCTTCGACGACGTGCTCGACGAGGTCAAGGGCTTCTTCGAGGTGCACAAGGGGCTTGGCACGCACCCGGGCGGCATCCACGTCGAGCTGACCGGTGACGACGTCACGGAATGCGTGGGCGGCGGCGACGAGATCTTCGTCGACGACCTGCACCAGCGCTACGAGACGGCCTGCGATCCGCGGCTCAACCGCAGCCAGTCGCTGGACCTGGCGTTCCTGGTCGCCGAGATGTACCGCGATCAGTAGGCGGTAGAAGCAGAACGGCTGGGGGGCGCGGATCGAATGTGATCCGCGCCCCACAGTCGTATCAGGGGCTTTTACGTGCGCGGGGCGCCGGGTAAGGTTAGGTTGACCTTACCGATTAGTCGTCCCCCTCGCCCGTGTCAGGAGGTGTGCCGCGTGTTCGTCTGTTCCTGCTTCGGCGTAACGGATCAGCAGATCAAGGAGCACGCTGCCGCCGGTGCCTGCACACCGCGCCAGATAGCGTCGGTCAGCAAGGCGGGGACGGACTGCGGCTCCTGCGTGCGCACCATCCAGGGACTTCTCGGCCGTGGCGCGTGCCCGCGCCGCGCGCTGATCGAACAGGGCGAGACGGCTCTGGCCGAGACGTCCCTCGCCGATTCGCGCCTCCCCGAAGCCGCCTGACCGCCTCGATCGGCCGACCGCCTCGATCGGCCGCTCAGCTGCTCGGCTGCTCGATCAGCTGGGCGATGTAGAGCGACTCACCGAGCTTGTCGACCAGCTCCAGCTGGGTGTCGAGATAGTCGATGTGGTGCTCTTCGTCCTTGAGGATGTCCTCGAAGATGTTCGCCGAGGTGATGTCTCCCTTGGCCCGCATGACCTCGATGCCGCGCTTGAGGCGGTCGATCGCCTCGACCTCGATCTGCCGGTCGGCCTGGAACATCTCAGTGACGGTCTGCCCCACCCGCACATGGAAGAGCCGCTGGTAATTCGGCAGGCCGTCCAGGAAGAGAATCCGGTCGGTCAGTGTCTCCGCGTGCCTCATCTCGTCGAAGGACTCGGCCCGGGTGTACTTCGCGAGCTTCGTCCAGCCGAAGTTGTCCTGCATTTTGGCGTGCAGGAAGTACTGATTGATGGCAGTCAGCTCGGCGGTCAGCTGCTCGTTGAGGAATTCGATGACCTCGGGGTCGCCCTGCATCGCAGAGGCTCCTTCCAGGCGTGGTACTGGGCAGGTTTCGCGCATCCTCGCATCGCGGGTGAGGAGCGTCCAGTAAGTGCAGGCTTATTAGGAGTTGCCCCGAATAGGGTCAGACCTGGTCATGACCACCCTTCGCCGTCTGTCACCATGGAGTCATGGGTCAGCCGGAAAGCCGGGAACATCACGAATCAGCGCAGCCCGAGCTTCCGCCGGGGCAGCGGCTGCAGCGTGGCTGGCCCGTCACCCACTACGGTCCTGTACCCAAATTCAAGCCGGAACGCTGGGAGTTCCGCATATTCGGCGCGACAGCCGACAGTGACAAACGCTGCTGGAACCACGAGCAGTTCTCGGCGCTCCCGTTCTCCACGGTCGAGGCCGATCTGCACTGCGTCACGAAATTCAGCATGCTTGGGGCCGAATGGGGTGGCGTACTCGCTCGTACGCTCGTCGAACTCGCGCCCCCCGCGCCGAGCGTCACCCACGTCATGGTCTGGGCCGAATACGGCTTCAGCGCGAATCTGCGGCTCGCGGACTTCACTTCGGAGCGGACCATCTTCGCCACCCACAAGGGGGGCGAGCTCCTCACCGCCGAGCACGGCTTCCCGTTGCGCCTGGTCGTACCGCATCTGTACGCCTGGAAAGGGCCCAAGTGGGTCCGGGGTGTCGAGTACATGACCGCAGACCGCCGGGGCTTCTGGGAGGAGCGCGGCTATCACAACGTCGGCGACCCCTGGCGCGAGCAGCGGTACTCGTACCAGGAGGAGCCGGGGGACGGCCCCGAACTGTAGGCCGGGACCGTCTCCACCGGGGCTGTTGGGTCCCGTCCCCGCCGACGGATTCAGTGGTGGTACTGGTGGACCACCGCGTGGCCCTTGCCGCGGCCGATCATCCACTTGTTGACGGGTGTGGTGATGAGGAAGGCGGCGAAGAGCGCGATGGCGAGCACGCCCCAGAACATCGCGTCCGTGAGATGCGCGTCCATCGCGCCCGGCCACAGGGCGAGTACGCCGTTGTCGATCAGCTCCATCACGGCGATGGAGAGCGTGTCGGCGGCGAGGGCGACCCGGAAGGCGGTCTTGAAGCCGACGCCGGCCTTGAGGATGCCGCGCAGGGTGAGGGCGTAACCGAAGAAGAACGCCAGGATGATCGCCAGGATCATCGTCTGCATGTTGCCCCAGCCCAGCGCGGTGCCGATGATCATGCCGAGCACCTCGCCGATGGCGCAGCCGGTGAGGCAGTGGAGCGTGGCCTGGGCGGCCATGGACCAGCTGACCTTGCCCGTGCCGTGGGTGCCATGGTGGGCGTGGGTCGCGCGGTCCCCGTGGTCCTGGTGGTCCTCGGAGCCGCCGTGGTGCGCGTCGTGCGTCTCAGGTGTGCCGTGCGCGTGTGCGTCGTGCTGCATGTGAGCCCCCAGAGCCAGGTAGCGGTTCCTGCCTTCCGACCCAACCGTATACCCCCCCAGGGTATTCCTCAATGATATTCAGGAGTACTCAGAAGTCACGCAGCTCCTTCAGCCGCGCCACATCGGCCGCATGGCCCTCCTTGCCGCCGGGTGTCTCGATCGTCAGCGGTACGCCTTCGGTCGCCGGGTGCGAGAACAGTTCCCGGAACGGCTCCTCGCCGATGTGGCCCGAGCCGATGTTCTCGTGTCGGTCCTTGTGGGCGCCCACGCCTTCCTTGGAGTCATTGGCGTGGATCAGCTTGAGCCGGCCCTCACCGACCGTGTCCACCAGCAGGTCCAGCGTCTGCTTCATCCCGCCGGGCCCCGCGAGGTCGTGCCCGGCCGCGTAGATGTGGCACGTGTCGAGGCAGACGCCCAGCTTGGGGTGCGCGTCGAGCGCCTCGAAGTACGGGCCGAAGTCCCAGGTGCGCGAGCAGAGGGAGGAGCCCTGCCCCGCCGTCGATTCGAGCAGCAGGAACGGGTCGTCGTCGTGGGTCAGCTCGTCGAGGAGCGGCAGCAGGTGGGTGCGTACCTGCGCGAGCGCCTCGGAGCGCGGGCGCCCGCCGGTCGCGGAGCCGGTGTGCACCACCACGCCGAGCGCGCCGATCTCGCGGCCGCGGCGCAGCGAGTGCCGCAGCGACTCCACGGACTTCTCGACGGTCGCCTCGGTGTGGGAGCCGAAGTTGATCAGGTACGGGGCGTGGACGTACGCCGGTATCCGTTCAGCGGCGCAGGCCGCGCGGAACAGCTCGTCCTGCGCCGGATTTCCGGTGGGTGTCGCCCAGCCGCGCGGGTTGGCGACGAAGACCTGGACGGCCTCGGCGCCCATCTCACGGGCGTACGCGAGACCGTTCGTGGCGAGGCCGCCGGCCACGGGGATGTGGCCGCCGACGGGGTTGCGGGAGGGGAAAGGTGCGTTGCTCATCGCCGTCAAGGATGCCAGGGCCCGGGGGGCCTCCCGGGCCCCGGGCCCCGGGCCGCCTGGCCCCCTGGCCGTCTAGAGACCGCCCTTGGTCCTGATGGTGATCGTGCTGCCCTCCGGGGCCTTCTCGCCCTCCTCGACCGACTGGCCGGCGATCTCGTCGCTGAACGAGAGGAAGGGACGGTCGATCTCGACCTCGAAGCCCGCGTCCTGGAGAGTGCTCTCCGCGTCGTCGACGTTCTCACCCACCACGTCCGGCACGGGGATCATGCGCGGGCCCTTGGAGACGGTCAGCGTGATGGTGTCGCCCTCGGCGAGCCGCTCGTCTTCGTTGGCGGACTGCCGGGCGACGGCTCCGGCCTCCTCCTGCGAGGTGATCCGCGCGGGTGCGACCTTCACGGTGAACCCGGCCTCCTCCAGTTCGGAGGTGGCGTCGTCCACGCTCTCGCCGGTCACGTCGGGCACCTCCACGGCGATGCCCTTGCTGACGACCATGGCGACGGCGGAGTCCGGGTGCCGCTCGGTGCCGGCGCGCGGGTCCGTACGGACGACCGAGCCCTGCGCCACGTCCTCGCTGAACGTCCTGGTGACGATGCCGGGGGCGAGGCCGGTCTTCTCGAGCTCGTCCTTCGCCCTGGCCAGCGGCAGCCCCTCGACGTCCGGGACCTTCACCGTCTCGGGGCCGCGCGAGACGACCAGCGTGACGGACCCGTTGTCGCGGACACGAGCGCGGGAGGCCGGGTCGCTGTTCATGATGGTGCCGCGGTCGTACGTCTCGCTGTACTTGCGCTGCACCTTCTTCACGTCGAG
Organism: Streptomyces sp. NPDC055287; assembly: GCF_053646035.1. Taxonomy (NCBI): domain Bacteria; kingdom Bacillati; phylum Actinomycetota; class Actinomycetes; order Kitasatosporales; family Streptomycetaceae; genus Streptomyces; species Streptomyces sp. NPDC055287. The sequence goes on from NZ_JBSHNE010000012.1 coordinate 109,754, forward strand.
ACCGGCGGCGGAGAGCCGCTCGGTGGCCTCCTTCTCGGTCTGGCCGAGGAGCGAGGGGACGCGGGTGAACTGCCCGGAGTTGATGTACCAGACACCGGCGCCGACCCCGAGGACGAGCAGGACGGCGGCGACGATCGCGAGCACGCCGCGTCTGGGCGCGCGGGCCCGCCGGGGAGCCGCGGGCTGCGACGTGGGCATCTGGAGGCGGCTGGTGCGGTTGAGCGGTTCGTCTCCGTCGCCGTTGCTGGCGGCGCTGCTCCCGATGACCCGGGGGATGACGCTCGTACGGTCCTCGGCGCCGTCGTGCGTCACCTCCGCGTGGGCCTGCGGCGGCACGGCGTCGAGCTGGTCGTCCCGCAGGGCGGCGCGCGCTTCCCTGGCCTGCGCGAGGAGAGCGACGGCGTCGTACGGCCGGATCTCCGGGTTGCGTGCGGTGGCGCCCGCGACCAGCTCGTCCAGCCCGACGGCGAGACCGGGCACGACGGCGGACGGGGCGGGCACGTCCTCGTGGAGGTGCTGGTAGAGCACCTGCGCGGGGGTGCCGCCGGTGTGCGGCTTGGCGCCGGTCAGCATCTCGTACAGCACGACACCGCAGGCGTAGACGTCCACGCGGGTGTCGGCCGTGCCGTGCTCTATCTGCTCGGGCGCGAGGTACGACACGGTGCCGAGGACGGAGCCGGTGGTGCTGGTGACGGTGTCGACGGCCCTCACGAGACCGAAGTCGGCGACCTTGACGCGGCCGTCGTCCCCGATCAGGACGTTCTCCGGCTTCATGTCCCGGTGGACGAAGCCGGCGCGGTGGGCGGCGCCGAGCGCGGCCAGTACGGGCTCGAGGATGTCGAGGGCGGCACGGGGCTGGAGAGCGCCGCGCTCGCGGAGCACGTCGCGCAGGGTGCAGCCGGCGACGTACTCCATCGCGAGGTAGACGTACGCCCCGTCCGTTCCCTGGTCGAAGACGCCCACCACATTCGGGTGCGCGAGGCGGGCGACCGACTTGGCCTCACGGATGAACCGGTCCACGAAGGAGGCGTCGGCGGCGAGGGTGGGGTGCATCACCTTGAGCGCGAGCACCCGGTCGAGGCGGGTGTCGACGGCCCGGTAGACCGTGGCCATGCCGCCGACGGCGACGCGCGCGTCGATGCGGTAGCGGCCGTCGAGCACGTGCCCGACGAGCGGGTCCTGAAGGGTCGTATCCACGGGGCGAGTCTACGAGCCGCCGCTGACACCCTTCCCGCCCCGTGCCGGGCGGGGGCGGTATTGCAGCGGAGCTGTGACGTGGGGCCGGGCGCGTGGGGCGGGGTGGCCGGGGCTCGCCCCGGACCCCACTTCTCGAAGTGTCACAGCGGGAAGGAGCGGGGTCGGGAAAGCTCCCTGCGCAGCGGCCGGCGCGGCCGGGCCGGTCAGAACGCCGGGCGTTCCGGGTCCAGGGCCGCCCGCCCCGCCCCGGGCGACGAAGCCTGCGCGAAGTGGCGCCGCGGAATCCGCCCCGCCCGGTACGCGAGGCGCCCCGCCTCCACCCCGTGCCGCATCGCCTCGGCCATGAGCACCGGCTCCTGCGCCCGCGTCACCGCCGACGCCAGCATCACCGCGGCGCACCCCAGCTCCATCGCCAGCGTCGCGTCCGAAGCGGTGCCCGCTCCCGCGTCCAGAACGACCGGCACGCGCGCGTGCTCCACGATCAGCTGGAAATTGTGCGGGTTGCGGATGCCGAGCCCGGACCCGATGGGCGAGCCCAGCGGCATGATCGCCGCACACCCCACGTCCTCCAGCTTCCGCGCGAGCACAGGGTCGTCGTTCGTGTACGGCAGCACGGTGAAGCCGTCGTCCACCAGCGTCTCCGCCGCGTCCAGCAGCTCGACGGGGTCGGGCAGCAGCGTCCGCTCGTCTGCGACGACCTCCAGCTTCACCCAGTCCGTACCGAGCGCTTCCCGAGCCAGGCGCGCCGTCAGCACCGCCTCGCCCGCCGTGAAACACCCCGCCGTGTTCGGCAGCACACGGATACCGAGCTTCTCCAGAACGGAAAGCACCGATCCCTGGACACTCGGATCGAGCCGCCGCATCGCGACGGTGGTCAGTTCGGTCCCGGACGCGACAAGTGAACGTTCCAGTACGTCGAGGCTCGGCGCCCCGCCCGTTCCCATGATCAGACGCGAGGAGAACGTCGTGCCGCCGATGGTCAGAAGGTCGTCGGCCATGGTTCAGCCTCCCTGGACTGCGGTGAGGACTTCGATACGGTCGCCGTCGCCGAGCGCGGTGGAATCCCACTGCCCGCGCGGTACGACGGTTTCGTTGAGGGCGGCGGCCACCCCGGAAGGGGCCCGCGTGAGGGTCGCGACGAGCGCGCCCAGCGTCGTACCGGCGCCGACCTCCCGGGTCTCGCCGTTCACGGAGATGGTCATACGGGCTGCTCCTGCGGTACGGAGAGGGGGGACACGGCAGAAGAGGGGGAGGCCGGAGACGCCGGCGCGAAACGCAGCGGGCTGAACGGACGCGCCTCGTCCGGCAGCTCCCCGCCGTCCAGCACGGCGGCCATCGCGTCACCTGTGACCGGCGTGAGCAGCACCCCGTTGCGGTAGTGCCCGGTGGCCAGGTGCAGCCCGGGCAGCGTGGTCGGGCCCAGCAGCGGCGCGTTGTCGGGGGAGCCGGGGCGCAGGCCCGCGCGGGTTTCCGTCAGCGGCAGCTCGGTGATCCCGGGCACCAGCTCGTGCGCGTCGCGCAGCAGCTCGTACACGCCGCCCGCCGTGACCGTCGTGTCCCAGCCGAGTTCTTCGCTCGTCGCGCCGACGACCAGCTCGCCGTTCTCGCGTGGCACCAGATAGACGTGGCTGCCGCGCACCACGGCGCGCACCGTCCGGCTCAGGAAGGGCGCGTACGCCCGGGGCACGGCCAGTCGCAGCACCTGGCCCTTCACCGGCCGTACCGGCGGCAGCACGTCCAGCGGTACGCCCGCGAGCCGGCCGCTGAGGCTGCCCGCCGCCAGCACCACCTGCCCGGCGGCGAGCTCGGTCCCGTCCGCCAGTACGGCGCCGGAGGCCCGTTCCCGTACCACTGAGAGCCGGTCGGCCCAGCCGCGGTGGAAGACCACCCCGGCCCGCTCGCAGGCCGTCAGCAGGGCAGCGGCCAGCCGCCTCGGGTCGACCTGGTGATCGCCGTCCACGCGCAGGCCCCCGCGCACGCTGGGCGCGAGCATCGGCTCCAGGCGGCGGCATTCGCGCCCTGTGAGCCACTCAGACTCCAGGCCGGAGCGGCGCTGGAGGGCGTGGAGTTCGCGCAGGTGGGCCCGGTCGTCGGTGTCGAGCGCGACGGCGAGCGTGCCGCAGGCGCGGTAGCCGGTGTCCTGCCCGCTCGCCGCCTCCAGCTCCGCGACGAACGCCGGGTAGCGCTCCGCGGACGCGAGATTGAGCCCGAGCAGCGTCTGCTCGCCGTAATGCAGCTCGGTGACGGCGGCGAGCATTCCGGCCGCGACCCGCGCGGCCCCGCCGCCCGGCTCCGGATCGGCCACAGCGACGCGCAGCCCACGCTGCGCGGCCCGCCAGGCCGTGACCAGGCCGATGATCCCGCCCCCGACAACGAGGACGTCTGATGTACGTGACATGGGCGTCCAGCCCCTCCCTTCGCCGGCATGACCCGGATCAGGTTCGTACGGTCGGAGGCCGCCCAGCCTCCCTCTCAGCCCGGTACGCCCGGACTCCCGCGAGTTGTTTTCGCCTGCTGGGGCCGGAGATCTCGCCCCGGACGGCAGCAGTACGGTGGCCACCCTAACGCCCGGCCCCAACGCGCTGTAAGGGAGCAACTCCAGTGGCCCGCTCGCTCGACGGACGCGTCCTCTCACCTGTCGCCGACCAGGCGCCCGGCCAGGTGGGCACACAGACCCGGTTCACGTATCACGAGCAGGGCGGCAGGATCTGGGCCGAGTACACGGGCGGCGATGTCGTACGCGGCCACCTCGTCGGCACGCGCGAGGGTGACGCGCTGGACTTCCGGTACGTACAGCTCAAGCACGACGGAACCACCTCGTCGGGCCACTGCACGTCCACGGTCGTCGGCCTCCCCGACGGGCGTGTACGGCTGGAGGAGACCTGGGCGTGGGAGTCGCAGGAGGGCAGCGGGACGAGCGTCGTCGAGGAGCTGTCCCAGCCCTCCCCGTGACGGTGTGTCAGAGATCTCCCTTTCGTGGACTTGAGAGCGGCCGGACGCGCCGCCCTAGAGTGACCGGGTGAGCGACCAGAGGCAGACAGAGCGGCGCGTCGTCATCGTCGGCGCGGGAATGGCTGGCGTACAGACCGCCGTGGCCCTGCGCGAGCAGGGCTGGACGGGCTCCGTCACGCTGATCGGCGCCGAGCCGCATCAGCCGTACGACAGGCCGCCGCTGTCCAAGGCGGTGCTGCTCGGGCAGGCCGAGGGGTCGGCCTTCGACGTCGACTTCGAGGCGCTCGGCATCGGACTCCACCTGGGGCGCGAGGTGTCGGGCGTGCGCCCCGCGGGGCACGAGATCGACACCCCCTCGGGCCCGGTTCCGTACGACGTACTGGTTGTCGCCACCGGAGCGATGCCCATCACGCTGCCCGGCGGCGAAGGCGTACCCGGCGTCCATCTCCTGCGCACCCTCGACGACGCCGCCCGGCTGCGGCCCGTCCTCGACCGGAAGCACGACATCGTGGTCGTCGGGGCGGGCTGGATCGGCGCGGAGTTCACCACCGCCGCCCGCGAGGCGGGCTGCGCGGTGACCGTCGTGGAGGCGGCCGACCGGCCGCTCGCGGGCACCATGCCCGCCGAGGTCGCCGCTCCGATGGCCGGCTGGTACGCCGAGAGCGGCGCCGAACTGCTCACCGGCGCGCGCGTCGCGCACATCGAGCCGGGCACGGTCGTCCTTGCCGACGGCCGGCGGCTGGCGGCGGGCGCGGTGGTCGTCGGTATCGGCGCCAGGCCCGCGACGGCGTGGCTGGCGGGCTCCGGCATCGCCCTCGGCCCGGACGGCTCCGTCACCGCCGACGCGCGCCTGCGCGCCTCGCAGCCGGACGTGTACGCCGTCGGGGACTGCGCGTCCTTCCCCTCCGCCCGCTACGGGGAACGCCTGCTCGTCCACCACTGGGACAACGCCCTCCAGGGCCCGCGCACGGTCGCGGCGAACATCGTCGGCGAGACACCGCAGAAGTACGACCCGGTGCCGTACTTCTGGTCCGAGCAGTTCGGCCGCTTCGTGCAGTACGCCGGCCACCACGCCCAAGCCGACACGACGGTGTGGCGCGGCGACCCGGCCGACGCCGCCTGGTCGGTGTGCTGGCTGCGCGACGGTTCGCTCGTCGCGCTGCTCACCGTGGCCCGGCCGCGCGACCTCGCGCAGGGCCGCAGGCTCATCGCGTCGGGCGTCCGGCTGGACCCGGAGCGGACCGCCGATCCGTCCGTACCGCTCAAGTCCGCCACTCGTTAGGCGGTCACTGCGGCCCGGACGGCAGGCCCCGACTACCGGCTGTCAGTCCCAGATGGCACGCTTGTCCCGTGACCGAGATTGACGCAAAGATCGATGCTCTCGTCCCCGCCTGGCTCAACCTCCCCGACATCGCGGAAAAGCTCGATGTCGAGGTGACGCGCGTCCGGCAGCTGGTCAAGGAAGGCCAGCTGATCGCCGTACGCCGCGGAGAGAACAGGGTGCTTCAGGTGCCTGCCGCCTTCATCGACGGCGACAAGGTGGTCAAGGGTCTCGCAGGGACCCTGACGCTCCTGAGGGACGACGGCTTCTCCGACGAAGAGATGCTCGAGTGGCTCTTCACCTCCGACCCGACCCTGCCCGGAACCCCCGCGCAGGCGTTGAGTGAGAATCGCGGCACGGAGGTGAAGCGGCGCGCCCAGGCGCTCGCCGTCTGACCTCAGCCGACACGACCGAACGCGGTGTACGGGCCTTCGCCGGCCCGTGCACCGCCCACCCACGGGGGGACACCACCATGCCCGCGTCCACGTCCACGCCCACCTCCGCGGCCCCGTTCACGGACGGTGTCACCGCGCGCGAGCGGCTCGCCGACGCCCGGTTGTACCTGTGCACGGACGCGCGCAAGCGCCAGGGCGACCTCCCGGAGTTCCTCGATGCCGTGCTGTCCTCCGGCGTGGACATCGTGCAGCTGCGCGACAAGGGCATGGAGGCCGGCGAGGAGCTGGAGCACCTCCGGGTCTTCGCCGACGCCTGCCGCAGGCACGGCAAGCTGCTCGCCGTGAACGACCGCGCCGACGTGGCCCACGCCATCGGCGCGGATGTGCTGCACCTGGGCCAGGGCGACCTGCCCGTCCCGGCCGCGCGGGCGATCCTGGGCGCCGGCATCCTCGTCGGCCGCTCCACGCACGGCGAGTCCGAGGTCGACGCGGCTGTCGCCGAGCCAGGCGTGGACTATTTCTGCACCGGCCCCTGCTGGCCCACCCCCACCAAGCCCGGCCGGTACGCCCCGGGCCTCGGCCTCGTCCGGTACGCGGCGGGCCTGCGGCAGGACCGGCCGTGGTTCGCGATCGGCGGCATCGACGCGGGCAACCTCGACGAGGTGCTGGACGCGGGCGCCCGCAGGGTCGTGGTCGTACGGGCGATCACGGAGGCCGACGACCCCGCCGAGGCGGCGGCCGTCCTCGCGAAGAGAGTCAGGGCGTACGCCGGATAACCGCTCCCGGCTGTCGATGGCCTGTCAACGGCTGTCCACGGTTGTCCGATAGGTGGACAATAATCCGGCAATAGGGACAAAACCCCCTCTATTGTTGGGTCCCCGCCGAGCCCTCGCTAACCTGCGGGTATGGCCCTTGGGACAGCTTCGACCAGGACGGATCACGCGCTTACCGTGCGTGATCTGCTCGCGACCGGCAAAACTTCGTACTCGTTCGAGTTTTTCGCGCCCAGGACCGAGAAGGGCGAGCGGAACCTCTGGAACGCGCTGCGCAGGGTCGAGGCAGTGGCCCCCAGCTTCGTCTCCGTGACGTACGGGGCGGGCGGATCCACCAGGGCCGGCACGGTCGGGGCCACCGAGCAGATCGCCTCCGACTCCACGCTCACCCCGGTCGCGCACCTCACGGCGGTCGACCACTCCGTCGCGGAACTGCGCAACATGATCGGCCAGTACGCGGACGCCGGGATCCGGAACATCCTCGCCGTGCGCGGAGACCCGCCCGGCGACCCGATGGGCGAGTGGGTCAAGCACCCGCAGGGCGTGCGGTACGCCGCCGACCTGGTCCGTCTCATCAAGGAGTCCGGCGACTTCTGCGTCGGCGTCGCTGCCTTCCCCGAGATGCACCCGCGCTCGACCGACTGGGACACCGACATCGCGCACTTCGTGGACAAGTGCCGCGCCGGCGCCGACTACGCGATCACGCAGATGTTCTTCGAGCCGGAGAACTACCTGCGGCTGCGGGACAGCGTCGCGGCCGCGGGCTGCGAGACGCCGATCATCCCCGAGGTCATGCCCGTGACCGGTGTCAAACAACTGGACAGGCTCCCCCAGCTCAGCAACGCGCACTTCCCACCCGCCGTGAAAGAGCGGATCCTCGCCGTCAAGGACGATCCGGCCGCTGTACGCTCCATTGGCATCGAGTTCGCCACGGAGTTCTGCGCGAGGCTGCTCTCCGAGGGCGTTCCCGGATTGCACTTCATTACGCTCAACAATTCCACGGCGACGCTCGAGATCTACGAGAATCTCGGACTGCACGAGCAGTCCTGACCGGCCGTACCCGCCACCCTTCGCGGCGGCGGCCGTAGGAGAGGGGCGGGCATGGGCTGGGCGGTCCTCTACATCGCGTTCGGAGTTGTCGCACTGTGGCTGCTCGGCGAAGTGCTGTTGCAGTACAAGGCGCGGCTGCGGTGGCGGCTGCTGGCCTTCGCCGGGTTCATGGGTGTGGTCCTCGGCGTGCTGATGCCGTCCGTGATCGTGATCGCGGGCGGCGCTGTCGCCTTCGCGATCGGCCAGACGTACGTCACGCTGTCGTTCCGCCGCGGCTTCTCGACCGGCTGGGCGATCGGCGGCAAACCGGGTGAGAGCCGCCGCCGCAAGCGCGGTGCGCGGCCCGTCGAGCAGGAGCCGACGCTGGAGGTGTCGGACCTCGAGTACGAACCCGCCGCCCCGGCCGAGCCGGTGTACACGCCGGTGGAGCCGCTGCCGGACGAGACCGGGCAGTACGGCGTCTACGACGTGGCGGCCTACGCCGCCCAACAGCAGTCCCAGAACGACGCGTTCGGGGCATACGGCGGGTACGACACCTACTCGGGCTACGACCAGCCGAACCAGGAGACGTACACCGGTGACCAGTACAGCTACCCGCAGGGCCAGCAGCAGTACGCCGCCTACTCCGACCCGTACATCGGCACTCAGCAGTACGGGGCGCAGGAGTACGGCGGCCAGGAGTACGGCGGGGGCCAGGAGTACGGCGGGGGCCAGGACTACGGCACCCAGCAGTACGGCAACGAGACTCCGCCCGGCGGTGTGTGGGTCCCGCAACAGCGCGACGGGGAGCAGCCCTTCGGCGGCGAGCAGCCTGCCCAGGAGCCCTACCAGAACGGCTACGACCCCACCGGCTACAACGAGCAGTACCGCTACTGACCGGCCCGGCGGGGGCGACGTAATCCGGTCACGGCGCCTACTGCGAACCCCGGAAGCCCTCTCCCTCCACGACGAGCCCCGCGACGAGGGCTCCCGACATCCCGGCGTGCGCCAGTCCGCCGCCGGGATGCGCCCAGCCGCCGGCCAGCAGGAGACCGGGCAGCCGTGTGCTGTTGGCCGGGTGCAGCCGACCGCCCCCGGCGCCCGCCAGCGACGGCGGCGGCACCGAACCCCCCGGGGCTCCGGTCGTCGCCGCGGTGTCGGCCGGGGTCCGGACCTCACGCCAGAGCAGGCGCTCCCGCAGATCAGGGACGGCCGCGAGCGCGGCCCCGGTCATCGCGTCGGCGTACCGGGCGACCAGCGCCTCGTCCGTCCAGTCGACGGGCCCCTGCGGGGCGACGGTCGCCGTGAGCGTGACGGCCTCGTGGTCGTCGTCCGGGCGGGTCAGCGGGTCGTCGGGGCGCAGCACGGTGACCGTGGGGCGCTCGGCGTGCTCGCCGGCGAATGCCGCTGACGCCTCCGCCCCCGCGTCGGGGGAGTGGACCACCGTCCGGTGCGCGGTCCCGTCCCGGCGGCCGCCGCGCAGGGCCAGCAGCACCGTGAGCCGGCCCGGAGGCACCGGTCCGGGGACGACATCGCCGGCGGCCCACAGCTCACGCCCCGGCGTCATCCCGGCCAGGAGACGGGGATCGCCCCCGAAGACCACCGTGTGCGCTTCGGCGACCGTGCCGTCGGCCAGCTCCACGCCCGACGCACGGCCGTCCTTCTCCGTCACGGTGACGACCTCGGCGCCGAAGGCGAACTCCACCTTCCGGGCCAGGCACCGCTCGTACAGCGCCCGCGCGAGCTCCCGCATCCCGCCGCGCACGTACCAGCTGCCGAAGGTCTGCTCCATGTAGGGCAGGACGGCGGCGGCAGCGGGTGCGGCGCGCGGATCGAGGCCGTACGCCAGGGCGTAACTGTCCAGCAGGGCGGCCAGTCTCGGGTCTGCCAGCTCCCACTCGCCGATCTGCGCGACCGTGGCCGCCGTGCGGTCCCGCCGCAGCATCCTGCGCAGGCGCACCGACGGATACGGGTCCCGGCCGAGCACCTGCCAGTCCGGCCACAGCGGCTCTTCGAGCAGGGGCCGTCTGGTCCGGTCCCACGCGTCGCGTGACCGGTTCATGAACGCGCCCCAGCGCTCACCGGCTCCGGCGCCGAACGCCGTGTCCAGCGCGGAAACGACGCCCGCGCGCGAGGCGTTGGGCAGCGAGACGTCCGTACCGTCGGCGAAGAGGTGGCGGGCGGCCGGGTCCACGGGGACGAGCCCGACGCACTGCTCCAGGGACTCCTTGCCGGTTTTGGCGAACAGGTCCCGGAAGACGGCGGGCAGGTGCAACAGGCCCGGCCCCGTGTCGAAGACGAAGCCGTCCCGTTCGTGCCTGCCCAGCGCGCCGCCGTAGGTCGCCGCGCGCTCGTACACCGCCACGCGGTGGCCCGCGACGGCCAGCCGGGCGGCGGACGCCATCGCGCCCATCCCGGAGCCGATCACCACAATCCGTGCCATGCCAGGGACTTTAGCGGCCGCCACTGACAACCCGGGCGGGGGCAGGGGACGGGGGAGTGGGGGGGAGTACATGCGCGGACGCGATGGTCCCCAGCCGGTGCGGGGCGCGGCTGGGGGTGAGCACACAGGGGTGAGTATCCGTACCTAGTGCGGGAGATGAGTAGGAGCACGGATGGGCTCCCACCTGCGCAGACGGAAGAGTGGGGACCACGGAAGGGGCGCCGGCGCCGATACCGCCGACACGGGGCGGCGGAGCGGAGCGGTTCCCCTGCCGGAGCGGGGGTGTACCACGGGGTCGGGGGACCCCGCGGGGGGAGCACAGAGAGACGCCGGTCCGGCGAGGCTCGGGGGGATCGAGCCTCGCAGGACCGGCGTTTCGCTGTTCCCGAGCGGCGTTCGCGGGCGGCGGTCCACAGCACGCCCTCAGCGGGGTTCCCGAGCGGGGTTCGCCAGGGGGTTCGCTACCGGCGTCCGCTCACCCGGCCGTGCAGCAGCAGCGACAGCGCGGAGTGCACGTCGTCGATGGTCCGCTCACGCTGAAATGCCTGCCAGTCCAGCGCCGCCACCAGCACCATGCCGACCAGCGCGGCCGCCGTCAGCGGAATGTCGATCTCCTTGCTCAGCTCACCGTTCTCGACGCCCTCGCGCAGCACCGTCTCGACGACGGCGACGGCTTCCTGCCGTACGACCAGGAGCGTCGACTGCCAGGCCCGGTTGGTGCGCCACAGTTCGGCGACGTACAGCTGGGTGAAGGCCGGGTAGCGGTCGATGAAGCCCAGGCCGGACCTGATCATCGCGTCGAGGGCCTCCACCTTCGTGCCGCCGCGCTCGGCCGTCTCGTCGGCCGCGGCCTGGAGGGACGCGGTGAGCAGTCCGACTCCGTGCCGCAGCAGCTCCTCGAAGAGCTCCGTCTTGCTCTTGAAGTTGTAGTAGACCGTGCCCTTGGCGACCCCGGCGCGCTCGGCGATCTCATCCACCGTCGTCGAGGAGAACCCCTGCTCCGCGATGAGAGTGACGGCCGCCTCGTAGAGCTTCTGCCGGGTGACCTGGCGGCGCGTGCTGCTGCTTTCCATGGGGACGATTCTCACAGGCTGAGCTCCGGGTGGAGACGGTCGAGCGTCCACACCTGCTTGCGCCGCGCCGAGAGGGCCGTCAGCGCCAGCGCTCCCGCGGTGAACGCGAGCAGAACGACGCTGCCCGTCCACACCGGCTCCAGACCGCCGCCCGTGATGAGCCGGCGCAGGCCCTCCACGACGTACGTCATCGGCAGGAAGGGGTGGATGGCGTTGAAGAAGCCCGGACTGGTCTGAACGGGGTAGGTGCCGCCCGCCGAGGTCAGCTGGAGCATCAGCACGGCGAGGACCAGGATGCGGCCCGCCGCGCCGAACCGGGCGTTCAGCCACTGCACGATCGCCGAGAAGCAGGCCGTCACCAGCGCCAGGAAACCGACCGTCCCCGCAGCGCGTTCCATCTGCAGGCCGAGGCCCCAGTGCAGTACGGACATCAGCGCGGCCACCTGCAGCACCCCGAGCGCGGCGACCGGCAGCCAGCCCGCGAGAGCGATCCGCCAGGCCGAGGCGCCCGCCGCGAGGGCGCGGCGGTTGAGCGGCTGGATCAGCATGTACGCCACCATGGCGCCGACCCACAGGGACAGCGGGATGAAGTACGGGGCGAAGCCGGTGCCGTAGTTGGGCGCCTTGTGCATCGACTGGGAGGCGAGCTGGACCGGGTCGGCCATCACACCCGTTCGCTGGTCGCGGTTCTTCTTGTCGTAGTCCGGAATCTTGCCGACGCCCTTGTGCAGGCCGCTGGCGAGGTCGCCCGAGCCGTCGGCGAGCTTGACCAGGCCGCCGTTCAGCTCGCCGGCGCCGGACTGGAGCCGGGACACCCCGTTGTCGAGGTCGGTGGCACCGGTGTCGAGCCTGCCGATGCCGCTGTCGAGGTCCACCGCACCCGTCTTCGCGGAGCCCAGACCGGTGTTGATCCTGGCGGCGCCCCGGGCGACCTTCTCGGCGCCACTGTTCAGGGCGTTGACCTGGCTGACGGCGGTGTCGAGGTCCTCGTCCAGGTGCGGCGCCCGCGCGGCGATCTTGCGCGCCTGGTCCTGGAGCTTGCCCAGTTCCTTGTCGAGCCGGTCCAGATCCCCGCGCTGGTTCTTGACGAGGTTGTTGACGTCCGCGGCGATCAGAGCCGTGTCCGCCGCGGCCTTGTCGGCCTTCTTCAGGTGCGGGCAGGCAGGGTCGTCGAGCGGCTGGTTCACACAGCGCGCCTCGTAGACGGTGTGCAGTTCGTCGGCCGCCACGCGGGAAGCCTCGGCCGCGACGGGCGCGCGCTTCACGAGCGAGCCGAGGTTGTCGCGGACGATCCGGGTGCTGTCGGCGACGAGAGTGGCCGTGTCACCGACCGTCTTGCCGTTGTCCCTGAGGTATGGGCTGACCGAGTCCACGATGCCGTTGACCTTGTCGGCGAGCCGCTGCGTGCCGTCGGCCACCCGCTGCGCACCGGTCTTCAGCTCGCCCGACTTCGTGTGCAGGGTCGTCAGGCCTCCGGACAGTTTGCTGCTGCCCCTCTTGGCTTCCGTCAGTCCGTCGTCGAGTTTCTTCGAGCCGGCCTTGGCCTTGTTGAGGCCGCCCTTGAGGTCGCTCGAGCCCTTCTTGGCCTTTCCGATCCCGCCCTTGATGTCGTCGGCGCCCTTGGCCGCCTTCGCGGTGGAGTCATGGATGTCGGAGAAGGAGATGAAGATCTTGTCGAGGAACGAACGCGACGCGTTCTTCGAAGCGGCGGTCCGCACCTCGGAGAAGACCGTTCGCGAGATCTGCCCGACGATGTAGTTGTTCGCGTCGTTGGTGCGCACCTGAAGCGCACTCGTCTCGGGAACGTCGCCCGAACTGGACGCGATCCGCTCGCTGAAGTTCTCCGGCATGGTCAGGGACAGGTAGTACGCCCCGTCCTCGACGCCCCTGCGGGCCTCGTCGGCGCTCACCTCGTGCCACTCGAAGACCTTGCTGTCGAGCAGCTTTCCGGTGATCTCGTCACCCGCGGCGATCTTCTTGCCGCCGGCGGTGGCGCCCTTGTCGTCGTTGACCAGCGCGACGGGTATGCGGTCGAGCCTGCCGTACGGGTCCCAGAAGGACCACAGGTACAGCGCGCCGTACAGCAGGGGAAGCAGCAGCAGCGCGACGAGTGCGGCGCGCGGCAGCCTGCCCCTTCCGAACCGCTTCAGCTCAAGCGCGGCCAGCTTCGGCGATCGCATCGTCCGCCCCCTCTTCGTCGGTGTCGTTGCTGGTCCCGGTCCCGGTCCCGGTCTTGGTCGCTGTCTCGGCCTCGGTGGCGGCATCGGCATCGTTACCGGTCCCGCCTTCGGTGCCGGTGCTGGTGCCGGTCCCGGTGCCGGTCTCGGTGCCGCTCCCGGGCTCGGCCTCCGCCCCGCTCTTGGTGGTGTCGCTCCCGGTGCTGACCCGCAGTGCGTCGTCCGGTGCCTCACTGCACACCGCGACGACGGTCGTCCCCCCGCGGGCGACGGAGCGCAGCAGCTCCCAGGCCAGGGCACGTTCGGCGTCGGAGAGCTTCAGGTCCATGTCGTCCACGGCAAGCAGCCGGGGGCTTCCCATCAGCGCGAGTCCGACGGACAGACGCAGCGCTTCCAGCCGCTCAAGGTCCCGTACGGACGTACGCGCCCCCTTGGGCAGCGTGTCCAGGTCCAGGCCGGCTGCGTCGAGCGCGGCGTCGATCCGCGCCCGGGCGGCGGCGGCGCGCTCGGCGCGGGGCCGCAGCAGGGCGCGCAGCGAGCCGCCGTAGCAGCGCTGCAGGAGCGCCCGCTCCCGCAGATGCTCGGCGACGGTGAAAGCCGGGTCGAGTTCGCTGACGCCGGTGACCGGGCCGAGCGCGCTCAGGCGGCGTACGGCGGCCATCTTCTTGGGCAGGCGCAGGCCGCCGATCTCCGCGTGACCCTCGGTGGCGCGCATGCGGCCGGTGAGAGCGAGCAGAAGACAGGTGCGGCCGGATCCGGACGGACCCTCCACCGCGATGAGCGTGCCGGGCTCCGCCACGACGCGCACGCCGCGGAACGCCCAGCCACGCGGACCCTTGAGGCCGAAGTTCTCCGCTGTCACAGCTGCCCCGTGCGGGCTGTCCACAAGCCCTCCCCTTTTTGAACTGACCAGTCAGTGCAAAAGTATCCCGAACCTGCTTCCGAAGCAAAAGACCAGGTCAGGGCGGATTGTCAGTGGTGCCCCTCACGATGGACACATACGGCGACATAGCCGTCACGCGACGAAGGAGGTTCGTCATGGCTCGCACGTCTCGCACGTCCTCAGCTGCCGCACGCCGGCGCCGCGCCACCGGCCCCGCTCCCTCCCCGACCGGCCCCGCCGGCGACGTCCACCCGGTGCTCCGCCGGGCCGGTGCGCCGCCCGCCGCACTCGACCTGCTCGCCCAGGCCCGCAGCGGACTGGACGAGGCCGCCGGCCTCGACGTGCCGAACGAGCGGTACGCCACGGCCCACCTCGCCGCGCTGCGCACCGCCGCCGCCGTCCTCGCGGCCCGCGGTCGGCCGGAGACCACCGCGCCCCGGCGCCGGCGGATCCGCACCGCCTGGGAGGTCCTCCCGGAGATCGCGCCGGAACTGACTGAATGGAGCGCCCTGTTCGCGTCGGGCGCCCGTCGCCGGGCGCTCGCCGAGGCGGGCATACAGGGAGCGGCGAGCACCCGGGACGCCGACGACCTGCTGCGCGACGCGGCGATGTTCCTGCGCCTGGTCGAGCGGCTGCTCGTGCTCGATCCGGTGCTGCCCCAGCCGCGGACGGGGAGTGCGGACCGTACGGACGCCGGATGACAGGACCGGTTCGCGGAGGCAATAGGGTGGGCTGGGCGTCTATCGCCCGCACCGTTCACCGCCCCGCCGTCCGCGGCGGCACCGCGCCGAGGAGTCAACTGCCGTGTCGGACCCGATGCGCCCCCGCGCCTCCCTCCGTACCGCCGTGGTCTGGGAGGTCCTCAAGGACGCTCTCGACCGCAAGGTCAAGGCGGCCGGGAGCGACGCCCTGGACGTCCTCGACACCGGCGGCGGCACGGGCAACTTCGCGGTGCCCGTCGCCCGCCTCGGTCACCGCGTCACCGTCGTCGACCCCAGCCCCAACGCGCTGTTCGCGCTGGAGCGCAGGGCCGCCGAGGCAGGCGTCGCCGACCGTGTGCGCGGCGTGCAGGGCGACATCCACGGCCTCTTCGACGTCGTCGAGCGCGGTGGCTACGACGCGGTCCTGTGCCACGGCGTCCTCGAGTACGTCGACGACCCGGCCGAGGGCGTACGCAACGCAGTCGACGCCCTGCGCCCCTCCGGCACCCTCAGCCTGCTCGCCGCGGGCCTCGGCGGCGCCGTCCTGGCCAGGGCACTGGCCGGGCACTTCACCGAGGCCAGGCAGGCCCTCAGCGACCCGGCGGGCCGCTGGGGCGAGGGCGACCCGGTCCCGCGGCGCTTCACCGCCGATCAGCTCACCGAGCTGGTCGCCGAGGCCGGCGTCGAGGTCGGCGCCGTCCACGGGGTACGGGTCTTCGCCGACCTGGTCCCCGGCGCCCTGGTGGACACCGAGCCGGGCGCCATGGACGCCCTGCTCAAGCTGGAGGCCGCGGCAGCCGAGCTGCCCGCCTTCCACGCCGTCGCGACCCAGCTCCACGTCCTCGGTGAGAAGCAGGAGCCCGGCGAGCTCTGACCAACCGGTCACCGGGGGCGCGAGAAGCGGCTGATCAGCAACGCAGTGGCACATGGAGTCCGCCACAGGCCCCCCGATCAGCCGCTCTGCCCCGTATGATCGGAGCACACCGTGCGCATGGCGGATCGGCCAATGGGGAATGCACACCTCAGGCAACCGAGACGGCATGGCGGCCCGGAATGTGAATTGGCGTAGAGGGCGGGTTTCACGGGGGCGATTCCCTGCCTATTCTGAAAGGGCCGCAAACGGTCGCCCCCCGCGACCGACGAGTAGGAGGACTCCCGTGCCGCTCTCGGAGCACGAGCAGCGAATGCTCGAGCAGATGGAGCGAGCGCTGTACGCCGAAGATCCCAAGTTCGCGACAGCGCTTGAGGGAAGCGGGCTGCGTACGTATACCCGGCGACGGGTCTACCAGGCAGTCGCAGGCTTTCTGGTGGGTATCGCGCTCCTCATGGCCGGAATGGTCGCACAGCAGATCTGGGTCAGCGTGGTGGGCTTCCTTGTGATGCTCGGCTGCGCGGTGCTCGCGGTCACCGGCTGGCGCAAGGCCCCGAAGCCGGGGGAGCAACCGGCTCCCGGTACCGGTACCGGTGCGGCTGCTCGCAGCCGGCCCCGGCAGCGACGGTCGGTCATGGACCGCATCGAGCAGCGGTGGCAGCGTCGCCGCGACGAGGGCCAAGGACACTGACACCGGCCGCGTTCGCTGACCGGACACCGGTCGATCGCATCCAACACTTGCAGACGAGTGAGGGGTGACCGCTACTTCGCGGTCACCCCTCACTCGTCTCTCGTACGCCTCCGGTCAGCCGCGCTGCCGCGACGGCCGGCGCCGCAGGGCGCCCGCCCACCGCTCCACGTTCCAGCGGCTCGCTCCCCACCGGTCGCCCACGGCGGTCCAGCGAGCCGACACGGCCCAGACCACCCGGACAGTCGAGCGCGGTGCGAGAACCGCGCGCAGACGCGCTCCCCGGCCCGCCGCCGCCCGCAGACCCTCCCGTACCAGCCGGGCCTCCTCGGCGAGGCTGCCCGCGACAGCGGGCCGCGGGGCGTAGAGCACCTGCTCCACCGCACCCGCCGCCCGATGCACCGCCTCGGCCGGGGTGCCTTCGAGCTTCCCGAGGCGCACGATCCGCGCGGCGGCCTTGCGCGGCGTCTGCGACTCGTCCGGCGCAACGCCGTAGTCCCACGCCGCATCGGAGATCTCACGCCAGCCGGCGAGCGTACGGGCAGCCGCGTCCGCGGGCGTGCGCCCCCCGGACCCCAGCCGTCGCGCCCGCACCTGGCTCCGCCACAGGAACGGCAGCAGCACCACGAGTACGACGAGCACCACGCCCAGCGCCACCAGCAGCAGCGGACCGAGCGGGAACCCGGTGTCGGTGGGCCCGGCCCCGCCCTGCTGCGCGGGCCCGCCGCACTCGCCCTGCCGCCGCATCTGCGGGGGGCAGCTGTCCGTGACGCTGGGTGCCGCCGAAGGCGCGTTGGAGGTGCTCGGCTGGGCCTGCGCGGGGTTGGACGCGGTGTCGGACGGCGTCTGCTCGCGGGTGTACTCCGGCACCGAGCCACGGGTCGGCGTCGGCTCGAACCGCGTCCACCCCACGCCCTCGAAGTACAGCTCGGGCCAGGCGTGCGCGTCGCGCAGGCCGACGGACATGGTGCCGTCGGGCTGTACGGAGCCGGGGGTGAAGCCCACCGACACCCGTGCCGGGATGCCGAGTGTCCTGGCCATCGCGGCCATCGAGAACGAGAAGTGGACGCAGAAGCCCTCCTTGTCCCGGAGGAAGCGGGCGATCGCGGCCGTGCCGCTGCCCGACTGCACCTGGGTGTCGTACGTGAAGCCGCCCTTCGACGCGAACCAGTCCTGGAGCGCCACCGCCCGCTCGTAGTCGTTCGCGGCCCCCTTCGTCACCCGCAGCGCGGTCGCCCCGACCACCTGAGGCAGCGAACCGGGCACCTTGGTGTACTCGCGCAGCAGCCGGGCGGGCGGCGTGGTGGCCGCGCCCAGCTGCTGGGCGGTCGGCTGCACTATCAGGCTGCCGGCCGTGTACCGCACGCCGCGGGTGGTCTGGCCCCGGTCGCCGACCAGGGTGCGGCCGGCCGGTTCGTACCGCCAGCGGCCGGCGATGTCCACCTTCGTCGCCGGGTAGGGCAGCGGCAGATAGCTCTGCGCGTACCAGCCGGCCGCCGAGACGCTGGAGTTGATCTCGGTCGTACGGACGTCGGGGCTCAGCCCCTGCGGACGCGGCAGCCGTTCCGGTACGTCCTCGATCCGGCGCTCCGAGGACTTCCAGGCGGCGCCGTCGAACTGGTCCAGCGCGACGATCCGCAGATAGAGGTCCTTCGTACTGTCCGTGTTCGTGCGGTACCGCAGCACCTCGCGGTCCTCGGGCTGGTTGAGGCTGTTCTGGAGCGAGACCAGCGGATTGACCGCCGAGATGGTGCCGCCGCCGGAACCGCCACCGCTCCCGGCGGCGCCCGTGCCGCTCAGCAGCCCGCCGTCCAGGGCGGGCAGCGAGGCGGGGACGACCAGGGCGATGCCAAGCGCCAGTACGCCGATGCGCCGGCCCGTGCGGACCGGGGCCAGCGCGGAACCGCCCGCCGTCTCGAACCCGGCGGCCGCCGTACGCCCCTGGGCGCGCGGCGCGCCGCCGAAGACGCGGCCCCACTGGGAGAGCCGGTCCCGGCCCTCGGACAGCAGAAGCAGCAGGTAGCCCGAGGCCGCCAGCAGGAACCACAGCCAGCTCGCGCCGCCCGGCGAAAGTCCTGCCGCCACCGAGTAGAGCGCGAGCAGCGGCAGGCCGGCCGGGGCCGCGCTGCGGAACGTCACCGCGATCGCGTCCACCGCCAGACCGATCAGCAGCACGCCGCCGACGAGCATCAGCCGGATGCCCTCGGTCGCCGGAGCCGGGATGGCGTACCGCCCGACCTCCTCGGCGCCCGTCGTCAGCAGCCGCGCGAAGGCCTGGAACGCCTCGGGCCCCGGCAGTACGCCGCCGATCGCCGCGTCCCTGGCGAACACCACGGTCAGCATCACCAGCGCCACGAGGGCCTGGACCGCCACGGTCAGAGTCCGGGCCAGCGGAACCCGCCTGGCGAGCGCTCCCACCCCCGCCTGGACCGCCACCAGCAGTACGGCCGTCAGGAACCAGGACGCCTTGTTGACCAGCGGCAGCAGCGCTCCCGCCGCCATCAGGGTGGCCGCCGTGGCGCACAGCGCCAGCCGTCCGCGACCGCTCATGACCAACCCCCAGTTGTGCCCGCCGCGCCGCCGGCGGGGGAGGCCCCCGAGCCGGTGCGCTGTCGTTCGGCCATCCGCCACAGGTCGGCGAGCTGCATGCCGGGCGGCACCGTCAGTACGGTCCACCCCGCCTCGCGCAGCGGCCTGACCCGCTCCTCGGCCGCGGCCGGTACGCGCGCCATCAGGCCCGCCGCGTCCACCACTCTCCTCTGCCCCGCGGCCCGCACCCGCGTCCAGGTCTCACTGTCCAGGACGAAGGCGACGGCGGCCCCGCTGCGCTGGCGCATGCGCGCCGCCACGAGCGCCTGCTCCTCGTCCAGATCACCGAAGAAGGCGACCAGAAGCCCTTCGTTCCCGCCGCGCAGCACGTCGTACGAAGCGGAGAGCCCGACGCAGTCCGAGTGCCCGACGACGGCGAGCGTGTCCATCATCAGCCCGGCGGAGTCGGCCGTCTCCTGGGTGGCCCCGGCGAAACCGTCGGCCCCTTCACCGGGTACCGAATTGCCCGTGTCGGTCAACAGCCTTACCGAGAAGCCCCGTTCGAGCATGTGAGCCAGAGCGGAAGCCGCCCCCGACACCGCCCACTCGAAGGCCGAGTCGGGGCCGGCCCCCTGGTACGCGAGCCGCCGGGTGTCGAGCAGCACCGTGCACCTGGCCCGCTGCGGCTGCTCCTCGCGGCGCACCATCAGCTCGCCGTAGCGCGCGGTGGAGCGCCAGTGCACGCGGCGCAGGTCGTCGCCGTGCCGGTAGCCGCGCGGGATCACGTCGTCCTCGCCGGCCAGCGCCAGCGAGCGGTTGCGTCCGTCGCCGTATCCGGAAGCCTCGCCGGTCATCCGCACGGCGGGCAGCGCCTCGACGCGCGGGATGACGGTCAGAGTGTCGTACGCGTTGAACGAGCGCGTCAGCTCGCACATGCCGAAGGGGTCCGTCAGCCGCAGCTGGAGCGGACCGAGCGGGTAGCGACCGCGCAGGTCCGAGCGGACCCGGTAGGACACCTCGCGCCGGCCGCCCGCCTCCACCCGGTCCAGGACGAACCGGGGCCGGGGCCCCAGGACGTACGGCACCCGGTCCTGGAGCATCAGCAGACCGGTCGGCAGCCGCGAGACGTTGTCCAGCCGCAGATGTACGCGCGCCTCCGAACCCGTCGGGACGCGCGACGGCGTCAGCCGCCTGCTGCCCGCGACCCGGTAGCGGGTGCGGTACAGGACGGTCACGCAGACCAGCGGCAGCACGGCGAGCAGCAGCCCGACCCGCAGCAGGTCGCCCTGGCCCAGGACGTACGCGCACACCGCGGCGGCCACGCCCGCCGCCAGGAACGACCGGCCGCGCGTGGTCAGCCCCGACAGTGCGGCCCGCGGTCCGCCTTTGCCGCCGTCGCCGTCCCCGCCGCCGTCGGCAGCGGCGGGCGCCCCGGCCGCCATCACAGTCGCCGTACGCCGGGCTGCTGATGGCCGTACAGCGGAGCAGCGGGAGGCGGCGCCGTTCCCCGCTCCGCCGTCGGTACGGCGGTGCGCTGCAGGATCTCCAGAACGACCTGCTCGGACGTACGCCGGTTCAGCTGGGCCTGGGCCGTCGGTAGCAGCCGGTGCGCGAGCACCGCCACCGCGAGAGCCTGTACGTCGTCGGGCAGCGCGTAGTCGCGTCCGCTCAGCGCCGCCGAGGCCTTGGCGGCGCGCAGCAGGTGCAGCGTGGCGCGCGGCGAGGCGCCGAGGCGCAGGTCGGGGTGGCTGCGGGTGGCCGAGACCAGCTCGACGGCGTACCGCCGTACGGCGTCGGCCACGTGGACCGTGCGGACCGCGTCGATCAGCTTCAGGATCTCGTGGGCGTGCGCCACCGGCTGGAGGTCGTCGAGCGGCGAAGCCGCGCCGTGCACGTCCAGCATCTGGAGCTCGGCCTCGGCGCTCGGGTAACCGATGGACACCCGCGCCATGAAGCGGTCGCGCTGGGCCTCGGGCAGCGGATACGTGCCCTCCATCTCCACCGGGTTCTGCGTGGCCACCACCATGAAGGGCGACGGCAGCTCGTACGTCTTGCCGTCGATGGTGACCTGGCGCTCCTCCATCGACTCCAGCAGCGCCGACTGCGTCTTCGGCGAGGCGCGGTTGATCTCGTCGCCGATCACGATCTGGGCGAAGATCGCGCCCGGCTTGAATTCGAACTCGCGCTGCTGCTGGTCGTAGATGCTCACGCCGGTGATGTCCGAAGGCAGCAGGTCGGGCGTGAACTGGATACGCCGCACCGAGCAGTCGATGGATCTCGCGAGCGCCTTGGCGAGCATCGTCTTGCCCACGCCCGGCACGTCTTCGATCAGCAGATGCCCCTCGGCGAGGAGCACGGTCAGCGAAAGCCGTACGACCTCCGGCTTGCCCTCGATCACGCCCTCCACCGACCTGCGCACCCGCTCCGCTGTGGTGGTCAGATCTGTGAGGCTCGCTCGATCGTCATAGGTCGTCACCCGGCCCTCCTCGGCCCCGTTCTACGGGCCGGCGCCACGACGACGGAACGGCCCACCCCGAAACACGGACATCACGCACGGACGGTCCCGGCGCGTTGTCACACCCGCATTGTTGTTGCCGTTACCGCTTCGTGTCACTCGCCTGTGGATAACGGGGAGGGATATGTCGGGGGTTGCCGCCGTTTCGTCCGCTCGACAGCCGCCGCGGACGCTACTTCACCGGGTCGATCTCCCGCAGCAGGCCGGTGGCCACCTCGAAGACGAAGCCGCGTACATCGTCGGTGTGCGGCAGGAACGGCGAGGTCCGTACGCGCTGCATCGACTGGCGAACGTCCTGGTCGACGTCCCGGAAGGCCTCCACGGCCCAGGACGGACGCTGGCCGACCTCGTCCTCCAGCTCGTGCCTGAAGTCCTCGGTGAGGCTCTCCAGACCGCAGTTGGTGTGGTGGATGAGTATGACGCTGCGGGTGCCGAGCGCACGCTGGCTGATGGTCAGCGAGCGGATCACGTCGTCGGTGACCGCGCCGCCGGCGTTGCGGATGGTGTGGCAGTCGCCCAGTTCCAGGCCGAGGGCGTCGTGGAGGTCCAGGCGCGCGTCCATGCAGGCGACCACGGCGACGTGCAGCACGGGCCGCGCGTCCATCCCCGGATCACGGAACCCTGCGGCGTACTCCTGGTTGGCCTCTACGAGACGGTCGGTGACCGTGCCCCCGGTGCGCGCCGCGACGGGCTGCGCTGCGGTGGGGTCGGCGGGGAGGTGCGCGGAAGTCGACATGCCATAGACGTTAATGGTCACGGGCGGGGCGGGCCCGCTGTGAGATGGGACAAAGAACGTCAACGAGGCTTGTTGTGAGGTAACCCACAGGAGTCGCGAAGCATCCTCCTTACGGGTGAAGACAAGCCCGCGCGACGCGCTGGCCCGTTGATTGACCGGAAGGACGAGTCGACTAAAGTGACGCGAAGTGGGTGGCGTGACGCGTCCCTTACTGCGTTACGGAAACATCTCGCACATTATGAATTTCTCCCGCGTGCGCGGCGTACGTACGGCCCGGCCTCCTCCCGCTCGCCGGTCGGCCGACGCCACTTCCCCGGCGCCGGCAGACCGTCCCCTTTCGAGCGGGTGGGGACCAGGTCGTACGTACACCACCGCGCCGGTACCTGAGAGGGCGCATGAGCCAGACCCGACACGTCCCGGTGATGCTCCAGCGATGCCTGGACCTGTTGGCCCCGGCGCTCGGCGAGCCGGGAGCGGTGGTCGTCGACTGCACCCTCGGCCTCGGCGGACACAGCGAGGCTCTGCTCACCGCTTTCCCCGAGGCGCGGCTCGTCGCGCTCGACCGGGACAAGGAGGCGCTGCGGCTCTCCGGCGAGCGGCTCGCCCCGTTCGGCGACCGGGCCACCCTGGTGCACGCCGTCTACGACGAGCTCCCCGACGTACTGGAACGCCTCTCCGTCCCGCGCGTCCAGGGCATCCTCTTCGACCTCGGCGTCTCCTCGATGCAGCTCGACGAGCGCGAGCGCGGTTTCGCCTACGCCCACGACGCCCCGCTCGACATGCGCATGGACCAGACGACGGGCGTCAGCGCCGCCGAAGTCCTCAATACGTACCCGCCGGGCGAGCTGGTGCGGATCCTGCGCCAGTACGGCGAGGAGAAGCAGGCCAAGAGGATCGTCTCCGCGATCGTCCGCGAGCGCGAGAAGGAGCCGTTCAGCAACAGCGCCCGGCTCGTCGAGCTGATCCGCGACGCACTGCCGCAGGCCGCCAAGCGCACCGGCGGCAACCCCGCCAAGCGCACGTTCCAGGCGCTGCGCATCGAGGTCAACGGTGAGCTCTCGGTACTGGAGCGGGCCGTCCCGGCAGCGGTGAAGTCGCTCGCCGTGGGCGGACGGATCGCCGTCCTCTCGTACCACTCGCTCGAAGACCGCCTGGTCAAGCAGGTCTTCGCGGCGGGCGCCGCCAATACGGCGCCGCCGGGTCTGCCGGTCGTCCCCGAGCAGTACCAGCCGAGGCTGAAGCTGTTGACGCGCGGCGCGGAACTGCCGACGGAGGAAGAGGTCGCGGAGAACCGCCGCGCCGCCCCCGCGCGGCTGCGGGGGGCGCAGCGCATCCGGGAGGACGTGCTGTGACCAAGCCGGCCAAGCAGCTGAAGGGGCGGGCCGCGCGGTTGTCGCGGCTGATGCCCTCGGGCCCCCACCAGGCGGCCAGGACCCCCTTCGTGCTGCTGGTCGTGCTGCTGCTCGGCGGCGGTCTCATCACGCTCCTGCTGCTGAACTCCTCGCTCAACGAAGGCTCGTTCAAGCTCAGCGAGCTCAAGAAGCGCACCACCGAACTGACCGACGAGGAGCAGGCGCTCCAGCAGGACGTGGACGACCGGTCCGCGCCCGCCGCGCTGGAGCGCAGGGCCCGCGAGCTCGGCATGGTGCCGGGTGGCAGCCCCGCGTTCCTCGGCCCCGACGGTACGGTCCGGGGCGTGCCCTCCCAGGCCTCGGCCAACGCCCTCGCCCACCGGGCGCCCCTCGGCCTCCCCGCCCCCGGTCCGCCCCCGGCGGTGTCCTCCGCCCCGCAGGGCCCGGCGCCGTCCGCCCCCTCTTCCGCGCCCGTCCTGACCGTCCCTGCGCCGCCCGCGTCCCTGCCCGCCTCGGCCCCGGCGCCCGCCGGCCCGCCCGCGCCCGCACCTGTTCCCGTCCCGTAAGCCGTCCCGGCCCGTCCCCGCATCCACCACAGCCCGCCCGTCCGCGAAGCCGACCCCGACCCCGGCAGGTGACGCAGTGCCCCCCCAGGAACCCCCGCGCCGTCGCGTGCCCGGCCCCGGGCGGCCGCGCAGCGGCGGGCGCCCGAAGCCCCCCGCGCGGCCCAAGACGCGGCCCCCGGTGGCGCGGCCGCGCCCCGCTC
Organism: Streptomyces sp. NPDC055287; assembly: GCF_053646035.1. Classification (NCBI taxonomy): domain Bacteria; kingdom Bacillati; phylum Actinomycetota; class Actinomycetes; order Kitasatosporales; family Streptomycetaceae; genus Streptomyces; species Streptomyces sp. NPDC055287. Next base: position 134,155 of record NZ_JBSHNE010000012.1, read on the forward strand.
CCAAGGCGCCGCGCGCCCTGGTGCTCGGCAGTCCCCGGCCCCGGCTGCGGCTCGTCGGTGTCGGTCTCACCCTGGTCATGCTGGCCTTCGTCGTACGGCTGCTCCAGGTCCAGGCCGTCGACGCGAGCGCGTACACCGCCAAGGCGGAGAAGAACCGGTACCTCAGCTCCACGCTGGCCGCCGAGCGCGGCCAGATCACCGACCGCGGCGGCATCGCGCTGGCCACCAGCGTCGACGCGCACAACATCACGGCCGACCCGTTCATGTTCACCGCCAAGTTCACCAAGACGCCGGACGCTGCCGAGCAGGCCGCCGCGCTCCTCGCGCCGATCCTCCGCAAGGACGCGGACGACCTGGCGAAGAAGCTGCGGACCCCCAAGATCAGGTACGTCGTTCTGGCCCAGCGCCAGACACCGCAGATCTGGAACCAGATCAAGGACCTCAGGAGCGTCTTCGCCGAGAAGGCCGGTGAGGACAAGGCCAAGGGCGGCAAGGGCGTCAACGTCCTCGCGGGCGTCTTCCAGGAGGCCAGCAGCAAGCGCGTCTACCCCAACGGTGATCTCGCCGCCGGGATACTCGGTTACGTCAACTCCGAGGGCAAGGGCGCGGGCGGCCTGGAGACCCAGCTGGACGACGAACTGGCCGGCAAGGACGGCGAGATCAAGTACGCCCAGTCCGGCGGTCGCAGGGTCCCCACCGTCGGCGCCCGTGAGGTCCCCGCGGTCCCCGGCTCGGACATCGAGCTGACCATCGACCGCGACATCCAGTGGGCCGCCCAGGACGCCATCACCGAGCAGGTCAGGAAGTCCGGCGCGGACCGTGGCTACGTGATAGTCCAGGACACCCGCACCGGCGAGGTCCTCGCCATGGCCAACGCCCCCGGCTTCGACCCCAACGACCTCTCGCAGGCCAACGCCGCCGCCATGGGCAATGCCGCCCTCCAGGACGCGTACGAACCGGGCTCGACCGCCAAGGTCATGTCCATGGCGGCGGTACTGGAGGAGAACGCGGCGGCGCCGGGCACCCACGTCGTCGTACCGAACCGGCTGCACCGGGGCGACCGGCTGTTCAAGGACGACATCGACCACCCCACCTGGAACCTGACGCTCAACGGCGTACTGGCGAAGTCGAGCAACATCGGCACGATCCTGGCCACCGAGCAGCTCGGCAAGACCCGGCGCGAGGCCAACCAGGTGCTCCACTCCTACCTGCGCAAGTTCGGCCTCGGCCGTCCCAGCGGGCTCGGCTATCCCGGCGAGACGTCGGGCATCCTGGCGGCGCCCAAGGACTGGAGCACCTCGCAGCAGTACACGATCCCGTTCGGCCAGGGCCTGTCGCTCAACGCGATGCAGGCCGCGTCCGTCTACTCGACGATCGCCAACGGCGGTGTACGGATCCAGCCAACGCTCGTACGCGGCACCAAGGGGCCCGACGGCCGCTTCACTCCGGCCCCCGCTCCCAGGAAGAGCCGGGTGGTCAGCGAGAAGACCGCCAGGACCGTGGCCACCATGCTGGAGTCGGTCGTCGACGACGAGGAGGGTACGGGCACCAAGGCCCGCATCCCCGGCTACCGCGTCGGCGGCAAGACCGGCACCTCCAACCGGGTGGATCCGGCCACCGGACGCTACAAGGGCTACACCGCGTCCTTCGCCGGCTTCGCGCCCGCCGACAAACCGCGGGTCACCGTGTACTGCGCCATCCAGAACCCGACCAGGGGCAGCTATTTCGGCGGCCAGATCTGCGGCCCCATCTACAAGCAGGTGATGGAGTTCGCACTCAAGACCCTCCAGGTCGCACCGACCGGCAGCAAGCCCGCCCGGCTGCCGGTGTCCTTCACACCCGGCGAGTGACTCAGGACCACCAGTGACAACCATCACCCGGAACCCCGGGAACCACGAAGACCCCGATGCGCGCAGCGCCCCCTCTCCCTCCCGTCTCCCGCCACCACCCGCAACCGACAGCGATGCGCGTCGGCACCCCTCGTTTCGCGGGGGGCCGGGTACGCCCGGTACGCTCACCGCCGTGCCACACGCTGATCAGTCCCAAACCACCCAGAAGGACGCCCCGGTGACCTACCCCGGGGCGCCCCGGCCGGTCCAGGTCCGCCCGACACCCCTCGGGGAGCTGGCCGAACGGCTGGGTATCGAGACCCGGGCCGCCGAGAGCGCCGCCGAGGTCACCGGTATCACGCACGACTCCCGCGCGGTCAGGCCAGGTGATCTGTACGCCGCCCTGCCCGGGGCGCGCCTCCACGGCGCGGACTTCGCCACGCAGGCGGCGGGACTCGGCGCGGCCGCGATCCTCACCGATCACGCCGGCGCCGCGAGGGCCGAGGCCACGGGCCTGCCGGCCCTGGTCGTCGACGACCCGCGCGGCCGGATGGGTGAGCTCGCCACCGAGATCTACGGCCACCCCGGCGACGCCCTGCTCCAGCTCGGCATCACCGGCACGTCCGGCAAGACCACCACGGCGTACCTCGTCGAGGGCGGTCTGCAGGCGGCCGGGAGGAAGACCGGTCTGATCGGTACGGTCGAGATGCGCATCGGCGACGAGCGGATCAAGTCCGAGCGCACCACCCCCGAGGCCACCGACCTCCAGGCCCTCTTCGCCGTCATGCGCGAGCGAGGCGTCGAGGCGGTCGCCATGGAGGTCTCCAGCCACGCGCTGGTGCTCGGCCGGGTCGACGGCTGCGTCTTCGACGTCGCCGTCTTCAACAACCTGAGCCCCGAGCACATGGAATTCCACTCCGACATGGAGGACTACTTCCAGGCGAAGGCGCGTCTCTTCACCCCGGAGCGCAGCCGGACCGGCGTCGTGAACTTCGACGACGAGTACGGCCGCCGGCTCATCACCGAGTCGGGCGTCCCCGTCACCTCCTTCTCGGCCGAGGGCCACCCGGACGCCGATTGGCGCGCCGAGGGCGTCGAGGTCGGCCCGTTCACCAGTACCTTCACGGCGGTCGGCCCCAAGGGCGAGCGCGTCACCGCGACCGCCCCGCTGGCCGGCCCCTTCAACGTCGCCAACACGCTCGCCGCGATCGTCACGCTCGCCGTGGCCGGCGTCGACCCGCAGACCGCCGCCGACGGCATCGCCGCCGTCCCCGGCGTACCGGGCCGCCTGGAGCGCGTGGACGCGGGCCAGCCGTACCTCGCCGTCGTGGACTACGCCCACAAGACGGACGCCGTCGAATCGGTACTGCGCGCCCTGCGCAAGGTCACCGAGGGTGAGCTGCACATCGTGCTCGGCTGCGGCGGCGACCGCGACAAACAGAAGCGGCCGTCGATGGGCGCCGCAGCGGCCCGCCTCGCCGACACCGCCGTACTGACCTCCGACAACCCGCGCTCCGAGGACCCCCTCGCGATCCTCGCCGCCATGCTCGCGGGCGCCGCCGAGGTCCCCGCGCACGAGCGCGGCGACGTCCTGGTCGACGCCGACCGGGCCTCGGCCATCGCGGCGGCGGTCGCCCGCGCCAAGCCGGGCGACACCGTGCTCGTCGCGGGCAAGGGCCACGAGCAGGGTCAGGACCTCGCCGGAGTGGTACGCCCCTTCGACGACCGCCAGGTGCTCCGCGCCGCGATCCGCAGCGCCGGATCGGCCCACGACGGCGGGGTGACCCGGTGATCGCACTCTCCCTCGCCGAGATCGCCGGAATCACCGGCGGGCAGTCGCACGACATACCGGACAGCGGCCTCCAGGTCACCGGCCCTGTCGTCATCGACTCCCGCGAGGTGCAGCCCGGCAGCCTGTTCGCCGCCTTCGCCGGCGAGAACGTCGACGGCCACGACTACGCCGAGCGGGCCGTCGCCTCGGGCGCCGCGGCCGTTCTGGCCACCCGCCCCGTCGGCGTTCCGGCCGTCGTCGTGGATGACGTCACCGAGGCGCTGGGCGCCCTGGCACGCGCCGTCGTCGGACGGCTCGGCACGAAGGTCGTGGCGCTCACCGGCTCGGCCGGCAAGACGTCCACCAAGGATCTGATCGCCCAGCTGCTGGAGCGCAAGGCCCCCACGGTCTGGACGCCCGGCTCCCTCAACAACGAGATCGGCCTGCCGCTCACCGCCCTGCGCGCCACCGAGGAGACCGAGCACCTGGTCCTCGAAATGGGCGCGCGCGGCATCGGCCACATCCGCTACCTCACCGAGCTGACCCCGCCGCGCATCGGCCTCGTACTGAATGTCGGAACCGCCCACATCGGCGAGTTCGGCGGCCGCGAGCAGATCGCCGAGGCCAAGGGCGAAATGGTCGAGGCGCTGCCGACGGCGGAAGCGGGCGGGGTGGCCGTGCTGAACGCCGACGATCAGCTCGTGCGGGCCATGGCCGCTCGCACAAAGGCCCGGGTGGTGCTCTTCGGCGAGGCCGCAGATGCGGACGTACGGGCCGAGAATGTCCGGCTCACCGGGAGCGGACAGCCGGCCTTCAGCCTTCACACACCCACCGGGTGCAGTGACGTGACCATGCGGCTGTACGGTGAGCACCACGTGTCGAACGCGCTCGCCGCGGCCGCCGTCGCCCATGAGCTGGGCATGTCCGTGGACGAGATCGCCACCGCGCTCTCCGAGGCGGGCACGCTGTCCCGCTGGCGCATGGAGGTCACCGAGCGTCCTGACGGCGTGACAGTCGTCAACGACGCCTACAACGCGAACCCCGAATCCATGCGAGCCGCCCTGCGCGCGCTCGCGGCAATGGGCCGGGCCTCTCAGGCAAAGGGGGGGCGTACGTGGGCGGTGCTCGGCCAGATGGCCGAGCTCGGTGACGATTCGCTCGCCGAGCACGACGCGGTCGGACGGCTCGCCGTCCGGCTCAACGTCAGCAAGCTCGTGGCAGTCGGGGGCAGGGAAGCGTCCTGGCTGCAGCTGGGCGCTTACAACGAGGGTTCGTGGGGTGAGGAGTCGGTGCACGTGTCCGACGCACAGGCGGCGGTCGACCTGTTGCGCAGTGAGCTGCGTCCGGGGGACGTCGTGCTGGTGAAGGCTTCCAGGTCGGTCGGTCTCGAGCGGGTCGCGCAGGCGCTCCTCGACCACCGCACCGAGGGCGAGGTCGCCGGCCGATGAGGCAGATCCTCTTCGCGGGAGCCATCGGGCTCTTCCTGACCCTGATCGGGACCCCGCTGCTCATCAAACTGCTGGCCCGCAAGGGTTACGGGCAGTTCATCCGGGACGACGGTCCGCGCGGCCACCACGGCAAGCGCGGCACCCCGACCATGGGCGGCATCGCCTTCATCCTGGCCACGCTCATCGCGTACGCCCTGGCGAAGGTGATCACCGGCGAGAAGCCGAGCGCCTCCGGCCTGCTGGTGCTCTTCCTCATGGCAGGCATGGGCCTGGTCGGCTTCCTCGACGACTACATCAAGATCGTCAAGCAGCGTTCGCTGGGCCTGCGGGCCAAGGCGAAGATGGCCGGACAGCTGATCGTCGGTATCGCCTTCGCGGTGCTGGCCCTGCAGTTCAAGGACTTCCGCGGCCTCGCCCCGGCGTCCACCAAGCTGTCCTTCGTCCAGGACTTCGGCTGGTCCATCGGCCCGGTGCTGTTCGTCGTCTGGGCGCTGTTCATGATCCTGGCGATGTCGAACGGTGTGAACCTCACCGACGGCCTCGACGGACTCGCCACCGGCGCCTCCGTGATGGTCTTCGGCGCGTACACCTTCATCGGTCTGTGGCAGTTCCAGGAGTCCTGCGCGGACGCGCTGAGCCTGACCAACCCGGATGCCTGTTTCGAGGTACGGGATCCGCTGGACCTCGCGGTCGTCGCCGCCGCCCTCATGGGCGCCTGCTTCGGCTTCCTGTGGTGGAACACCTCGCCCGCGAAGATCTTCATGGGAGACACCGGCTCGCTCGCCCTCGGCGGCGCGCTCGCGGGTCTGGCGATCTGCTCGCGCACCGAGTTCCTGATGGCGCTCCTCGGCGGCCTGTTCGTCCTCATCACGATGTCCGTCGTGATCCAGGTCGGCTCGTTCAAGATGACCGGCAAGCGCGTCTTCAAGATGGCGCCGCTCCAGCATCACTTCGAGCTCAAGGGCTGGTCCGAAGTCCTTGTGGTGGTCCGCTTCTGGATCATCCAGGGCATGTGCGTGATCGTCGGCCTCGGGCTCTTCTACGCGGGCTGGGCGGCCGACAAGTGACAGAAGTGACCTGGGCCGGCAAGCGGGTGACCGTCGCGGGTCTTGGCGTCTCCGGGATCCCCGCGGCACGTGTGCTGCGGGGCCTCGGGGCCCACGTCACGGTCGTCAACGACGGTGACGACGAGCGCTCCCGCGCCCAGGCCGCCGAACTCGAGGCCCTGGGCGTCACCGTGCGCCTCGGCGACGGCGCGACCCTCCCCGAGGGCACCGAGCTCATCGTCACCGCGCCGGGCTGGAAGCCCGACAAGCCGCTCTTCCTGGCTGCCGCCGAGGCGGGCGTGGAGATCTGGGGCGACGTCGAGCTGGCGTGGCGCCTGCGCGGCCCCGACGCCGCTCCCTGGCTCGCCGTCACCGGCACCAACGGCAAGACCACGACCGTACGCATGCTGGCCTCCATCCTGGAGGCCGCCGGCCTGCGTACCGCCGCCGTCGGCAACATCGGCGTATCCCTGCTCGACGCCGTCCTCGGCGACGAGCGGTACGACGTCCTGGCCGTCGAGCTCTCCAGCTACCAGCTGCACTGGGCGCCCTCGCTGCGCGCCCACTCCGCGGCCGTGCTGAACCTCGCGCCCGACCACCTCGACTGGCACGGCTCCATGGCGGCGTACGTCGCCGACAAGGGCCGGATCTACGAGGGCAACCAGGTCGCGTGCGTCTACAACGTGGCCGACCCGGCGACCGAGGCCCTGGTCCGCGAGGCCGACGTCGAGGAGGGCTGCCGCGCGATCGGCTTCACCCTCGGCCCGCCCGCGCCCTCCCAACTCGGTGTCGTCGACGGCATCCTGGTCGACCGCGCCTTCGTCGAGAACCGGCAGAAGAACGCGCAGGAGCTGGCGGAGGTCTCCGACGTCAACCCGCCCGCCCCGCACAACATCGCCAACGCCCTCGCGGCCGCGGCCCTCGCCCGTGCCTACGGCGTCGAGCCCGCCGCCGTACGCGACGGACTGCGGGCCTTCCGCCCCGACGCCCACCGCATCGAGCATGTCGCGGACGTGGGCGGTGTCGCGTACGTCGACGACTCCAAGGCCACCAACACCCATGCCGCCGAGGCCTCCCTGGCGGCGTACGACCCCATCGTGTGGATCGCCGGCGGCCTCGCCAAGGGCGCAACTTTCGACGAGCTCGTCGAGAAGTCGGCGAAGCGGCTGCGCGGCGCCGTCCTCATCGGTGCCGACCGCGCCCTGATCCGCGAAGCCCTCGCGCGACACGCCCCCGAGGTACCGGTGGTCGACCTCGACCGGACCGACACTGGGGCGATGTCGGCGGCGGTCCGCGAAGCGGCGCGGCTCGCACAGCCCGGGGACACGGTCCTGATGGCCCCGGCCTGCGCCTCCATGGACATGTTCACCAACTACAACAAGCGTGGCGAGGCATTCGCCGACGCCGTACGCGAGTTGGCTCCGGAGCGCGACTAGCGGACCGGTCCCCGCGCCACGGACCGGCCGGCGCAGCTCATGAGTGGAGGGGACACCGAGATGTTGGCCGACGACAGTGCCCCGCGCGCCCGCACCGCGCTGCGCGGGCGCCCGGGTGCGGCCGGGGCACGGACAGCCCGCCGTCCCGCCGCCGTACGCCGTCGCACGCTCCTGTCCGGACCGCCCGGTGAGAACCGGCTGCGCCGCCTGTACGAGCAGGCGCGCCGCACCTGGGACCGCCCTCTGACGGCGTACTACCTCATCCTGGGCAGCGCTCTGCTGATCACCGTGCTCGGCCTCGTGATGGTCTACTCGGCGTCGATGATCAAGGCGCTGGAGCTGTCGCTCCCCGCCTCGTACTTCTTCCGCAAGCAGTTCGTCGCGGCGGTCATCGGAACGGCTCTGCTGCTCGCCGCCTCCCGGATGCCCGCCAAGCTGCACCGCGCGCTGTCCTACCCGCTGCTGGCCGTGACCGTCTTCCTGATGGTGCTCGTCCAGATCCCCGGGATAGGAGTCGCCATCGGCGGCAACCAGAACTGGATCTCGCTCGGCGGCCCCTTCATGCTCCAGCCCAGCGAGTTCGGCAAGCTGGCCCTCGTGCTGTGGGGGGCCGACCTGCTCGCCCGCAAGCAGGAGAAGCGGCTGCTGACCCAGTGGAAGCACATGCTGGTACCGCTCGTCCCCGTCGCCTTCCTGCTGCTCGGCCTGATCATGCTCGGTGGCGACATGGGTACGGCGATCCTCCTCACCGCGATCCTCTTCGGCCTGCTCTGGCTCGCGGGAGCGCCCACCCGGCTCTTCGCCGGCGTACTCGGCTTCGCGGCCTTCGTCGGCTTCGTCCTCATCAGCAGCAACGCCAACCGGATGTCGCGGCTCGCCTGCACCGGCGCGACCGACCTCGGCCCGAAGGGTGAATGCTGGCAGGCGGTGCACGGAATCTATGCTCTCGCCTCGGGCGGATGGTTCGGTTCCGGGCTGGGGGCAAGTGTGGAGAAATGGGGTCAACTCCCAGAGCCGCACACCGACTTCATCTTCGCGATCACCGGTGAGGAACTGGGTCTGGCGGGGACGCTGTCGGTACTCGCCCTCTTCGCGGCTCTAGGCTATGCGGGTATCCGCGTGGCCGGACGCACGGAGGACCCCTTCGTGAGGTACGCCGCGGGAGGTGTGACCACCTGGATCACGGCGCAGGCCGTGGTCAACATCGGTGCGGTGCTCGGTCTGCTGCCGATCGCCGGTGTCCCGCTCCCGCTGTTCTCGTACGGGGGCTCCTCCCTGCTGCCGACCATGTTCGCCGTAGGGTTGCTGATCGCCTTCGCGCGAGAGGATCCCGCTGCGAAGGCCGCCCTCGCCATGCGAAGGACTGTCCTTGGCAAAGGGGCCGGGGTGAGATGGAAGACGATGAGACGGCGCGTCAAGAAGCGTCCGTCCGGAGAGCGGTGAATTTCGGTGCATGTCGTACTCGCCGGTGGGGGGACCGCCGGCCACATCGAGCCCGCGCTTGCCCTCGCGGACGCACTGCGGAGGCAGGACCCTTCCGTGGGCATCACAGCCCTCGGCACGGAGCGCGGACTTGAGACCAGGCTCGTACCCGAGCGCGGCTACGAACTCGGGCTGATCCCCGCGGTCCCGCTGCCCCGCAAACCCACCCCGGAACTGATCACCGTCCCCGGGCGGCTGCGCGGCACCATCAAGGCCGCCGAGCAGATCCTGGAGCGTACGAAGGCGGACTGCGTCGTCGGCTTCGGCGGGTACGTCGCGCTGCCCGGCTACCTCGCGGCCAAGCGCCTCGGCGTACCGATCATCGTCCACGAGGCCAACGCCAGGCCCGGTCTGGCCAACAAGATCGGCTCGCGCTACGCGCACGCCGTGGCCGTCTCCACCCCCGACAGCAAGCTGCGCGGCGCCCGCTACATCGGCATCCCGCTGCGCCGCACCATCGCCACCCTCGACCGGGCCCGGGTCCGCCCGGAGGCGCGCGCCGCCTTCGGCCTCGACCCGAACCTGCCGACGCTGCTGGTCTCCGGCGGCTCGCAGGGCGCGCGGCGCCTCAACGAGGTCGTCCAGCAGGTCGCACCGGTGCTCCAGCGCTCCGGCATCCAGATCCTGCACGCGGTCGGACCCAAGAACGAACTGCCGCGCGTGGACAACATGCCCGGGATGCCGCCCTACATCCCGGTACCGTACGTGGACCGGATGGACCTCGCGTACGCCGCGGCCGACATGATGCTCTGCCGCGCGGGCGCGATGACCGTCGCCGAACTCTCCGCCGTCGGGCTCCCGGCCGCCTACGTCCCGCTGCCCATCGGCAACGGCGAGCAGCGGCTCAACGCCCAGCCGGTGGTCAACGCCGGAGGCGGACTGCTGGTCGACGACGCGCAGCTGACGCCCGAGTGGGTGCAGAGCCAGGTGATCCCGGTCCTCGCGGACCCGCACCGGCTGTTCGAGATGAGCCGCGCCGCCGCCGAGTTCGGCCGCCGGGACGCCGACGACCTGCTCGTCGGCATGGTGTACGAGGCGATCGCCGCACGCAGGGCCGGCTGAACGGCCCACCGACGCAGGTGCCAGGAGGCGACAGGGAGTGGCCGGACCGACGACCGCCCAGCGCGGTGAACGACAGGCGCAGGGGTCGTCGGCGGCCCGCCCGCCGCGCGGCCGTCCCGGTCGGGACGGAGCCGGCCGCCCGTTCCGGCTGCCCGGGCGCGGCGCCCTGATCCTGGCACTCGTCCTGGCGGTGCTGCTCACATCCGGCGGAATCTGGGTGCTCTACGGCTCTTCCTGGCTGCGCGTCGAGCAGGTGAAGGCGTCCGGCACACAGGTTCTGACGTCCGACGAGGTGCTGGAGGCGGCGGCGGTCCCGGTCGGAGCGCCCCTGATCTCGGTCGGCACCGACGAAATCGAGGACCGGCTGCGCCGGAAATTGCCCCGTATCGACTCGGTGGAAGTCGTTCGCTCATGGCCGCACGGCATTGGTCTGAAAGTGACGGAGCGAAAGCCGGTACTGCTCATGAAAAAGGGCGCAAACTTCATCGAAGTGGACGACGAGAGTGTGCGGTTCGCCACGGTCGCGAAGGCGCCCGAGGGTGTGCCACTGCTGGAACTGTCGTCCGGCGACTCCCCGAGTCTGCGCCGTTTCGGAGCAGACCGGCTGCTGCGCGAGGCGGTGCGGGTCACGGGCGACCTGCCCGAGTCCGTCGCACTCGACGTGCGGACCGTCCAGGTCGGCTCCTACGACTCCATCACCCTGGGGCTCAAGAGGGACCGTACTGTCATCTGGGGCAGCGCCGAGCAGGGCGAGGTGAAGGCGCGCGCACTGAAGGCGCTCATGAAAGCAGCACCGGGAGCCGGGCTCTTCAATGTGAGTGCGCCCACCGCCCCCGCAGCGTCGGGTAGTTGACGGTCATACGTGCTGGCCAGCACCCTGGTTGGCCAGCGATATGGGTGATCACATAGGGTGAAAAGAAAAACGGGAGGTTCGGCGTGTTCGTTGAACGTGCGCCACTTGTCGACTTAGTGTCCTGTTCGGAGAGTCCAAGGAACAGACACACTGGTAACCCTAAACTTCACCGTTAGGGTTCGGGTCGGCGTTCGGACCGTCCCAATCGGCATCAGTCGTCGCGGCGCTGCAACCCCGCGGCGGCACGTAACTCGAGGCGAGAGGCCTTCGACGTGGCAGCACCGCAGAACTACCTCGCAGTCATCAAGGTCATCGGTGTCGGCGGCGGTGGTGTCAATGCCATCAACCGAATGATCGAGGTCGGTCTCAAGGGCGTCGAGTTCATCGCGATCAACACCGACGCGCAAGCTCTGTTGATGAGCGACGCCGACGTCAAGCTCGACGTCGGACGTGAACTGACCCGCGGCCTCGGCGCCGGAGCCAACCCGGCAGTCGGCCGCAAGGCGGCAGAGGACCACCGCGAGGAGATCGAGGAGGTCCTCAAGGGGGCCGACATGGTCTTCGTCACCGCGGGCGAAGGCGGTGGCACCGGAACCGGTGGCGCACCCGTCGTCGCCAACATCGCGCGCTCGCTCGGCGCCCTCACGATCGGCGTGGTCACCCGCCCGTTCACCTTCGAGGGCCGGCGGCGCGCGAACCAGGCGGAGGACGGCATCGCCGAACTCCGCGAAGAGGTCGACACCCTCATCGTCATCCCGAACGACCGGCTGCTGTCCATCTCGGACCGTCAGGTCAGCGTGCTGGACGCCTTCAAGTCGGCGGACCAGGTCCTGCTGAGCGGCGTCCAGGGCATCACCGATCTCATCACCACCCCCGGCCTCATCAACCTCGACTTCGCCGACGTCAAGTCGGTCATGTCCGAGGCCGGTTCGGCCCTCATGGGCATCGGCTCGGCGCGCGGCGACGACCGCGCGGTGGCGGCGGCCGAGATGGCGATCTCCTCGCCGCTCCTGGAGGCGTCCATCGACGGCGCCCGTGGCGTGCTGCTCTCCATCTCCGGCGGCAGCGACCTCGGTCTCTTCGAGATCAACGAGGCCGCGCAGCTGGTGAGCGAGGCCGCCCACCCCGAGGCCAACATCATCTTCGGCGCGGTCATCGACGACGCGCTGGGCGACGAGGTACGGGTCACCGTCATCGCCGCGGGCTTCGACGGCGGACAGCCGCCGGCCCGTCGCGAGAACGTACTCGGTGCCAGTTCGGGGGCGGCCGCCAAGCGCGAGGAGCCCGCGCCGTCCCGCGCCGCGGAGACCTCGCGGCCCGTCGGCGGCATCGGCACGGTTCCCCCGCGCGAGCGCGAGGAGCCGGCCCCGGCCCAGGCCGAGGCCGCGCCGGTGAGCGAGCTGCCGAACACGCCGGTCTCGCCGCCGCACGTACCGCCGGCCCGTCCGTACGACAGCCAGGCCGAAGAGCTGGATGTCCCGGACTTCTTGAAGTGACAGTGCAGCACGACGCGATACACGTGGACGGCGCCCACTTCGCCTTCACCGACAGGTGGGGCGGGGTGAGCGCCGTTCCGTACGAGCAGCTCAACCTCGGCGGCGCGGTCGGCGACGACCCCGCGGCCGTACGCGGCAACCGGGAACTGGCAGCCAAGTCGCTCGGGCTCGACCCGGACCTGGTCGTCTGGATGAATCAGGTGCACGGGCGGGACGTGGCCGTGGTCGAAGGCCCGTGGGGCGCGGAGATTCCCTCCGTCGACGCGGTCGTGACCGCCCGGCGCGGGCTCGCCCTCGCCGTACTCACCGCGGACTGCACGCCCGTTCTGCTCGCCGACCCGGTGGCCGGTGTCGCGGCCGCCGCTCACGCCGGACGCCCCGGCATGGTCGCGGGGGTCGTCCCCGCCGCCGTCGAGGCGATGATCACACTGGGCGCCGATCCTTCCCGTATCACCGCGCGTACGGGGCCCGCCGTCTGCGGCCGCTGCTACGAAGTCCCGGCGGGAATGCGGGACGAGGTCGCGGACGCCGTGCCCGCGGCCTGGTCGGAGACCAGTTGGGGCACGCCGGCCGTCGATGTGAGCGCCGGAGTGCACGCCCAGCTCGATGCGCTCGGCGTACGCGACCGGTGGCAGTCGCCGGTGTGCACGCTGGAGTCGGGCGACCACTTCTCGTACCGCCGCGACCGCACCACGGGGCGGCTCGCCGGATATGTCTGGCTGGATGGATAGGGCATGACGGACCGTAAGTCTCAACTCGCCGCAAATCTGGCGCAGGTGGAGGAACGTATCGCCTCCGCGTGCGCGGCGGCGGGACGGGCGCGTGAAGAGGTGACGCTGATCGTGGTCACCAAGACGTACCCCGCGAGTGATGTGCGCCTGCTCGCCGAGCTCGGCGTACGCCACGTCGCGGAGAACAAGGACCAGGAAGCGGCCCCCAAGGCGGCCGAGTCGCGGGACCTGCCGGTCAGCTGGCACTTCGTCGGACAGCTTCAGACCAACAAGGTCCGTTCTGTGGCGAGTTATGTCGATGTGGTGCAGTCCGTGGACCGGGTGAAGCTCGTCACCGCTCTGTCGACGGCGGCGGTACGGGCCGAACGCGAGCTCGACTGCCTCATCCAGGTCGCCCTCGACGCGGAGTCGGGCGAGCGGGGGGAGCGCGGAGGCGTCGCGCCGGACGGCATCGAGGAGTTGGCCGCGAAGGTGGCCGAAGCCCCCGGTCTGAGGCTCGGCGGTCTGATGACCGTCGCGCCGCTCGCCGGACCGTACGCGGGACGCGAACAGGCGGCGTTCGAGCGGCTGATGGAATTCTCATCCAGCCTGCGCGCGGCTCATCCTGCTGCGAACATGGTCTCGGCAGGGATGAGTGCGGACCTTGAGCAGGCCGTGGCCGCCGGGGCGACACATGTACGCGTCGGTACTGCGGTACTCGGAGTCCGACCCCGGCTCGGGTAACGTCGCGAAGCAAGTCGGACCACAGCAGAAAATATGGTCATTCCCACTGATAGGTGGGCGGGCCGAGTGGATCGCGGGCACTTGGTGACGCTGCACGTTGGCAACAAGGGCGATCCACCACAGAGCGGAGGACTCAGAGAATGGCCGGCGCGATGCGCAAGATGGCGGTCTACCTCGGCCTCGTGGAGGACGATGGGTACGACGGCCGGGGTTTCGATCCCGATGACGATTTCGAACCCGAGCCGGAGCCCGAGCGGGAGCACCGCCGGCACCAGCCCCCGCACCAGGAGCGGCACGAAGAGCCGGTCCGCGTGGTGCAGCCGCCCGCGCAGCGCGAGCCTGCGCCCCACCCCGCTCCGCATCCCGCGGAAATCGGACGACCGGCACGAATCGCCCCCGTGGCATCCATCACACCTGAACGTCCGAACCTGGAGAAGAACGCACCGGTGATCATGCCCAAGGTTGTGTCCGAGCGGGAGCCGTACCGCATCACCACGCTGCACCCGCGGACCTACAACGAGGCCCGTACCATCGGGGAACACTTCCGTGAGGGCACTCCGGTGATCATGAACCTGACCGAGATGGACGACACGGACGCGAAGCGACTTGTCGACTTCGCGGCGGGACTCGTCTTCGGCCTGCATGGCAGCATTGAACGAGTGACGCAGAAGGTGTTCCTGTTGTCGCCTGCTAACGTCGATGTCACGGCGGAGGACAAGGCCCGTATTGCAGAGGGCGGTTTCTTCAACCAGAGCTGAGACACGACAACGGGAACGAACCCGGCCGGGAGGCCGGAACCACGAGAGCACGGGGAGAGGGAAGCGCGAGATGAGCGTCGCACTACAGGTGATCTACATCGCGCTGATGTGCTTCCTGATCGTCCTGATCTTCCGGCTGGTCATGGATTACGTCTTCCAGTTCGCGCGCTCATGGGAACCCGGCAAGGCGATGGTGGTCGTTCTGGAGGCCACTTACACTGTCACCGATCCACCGCTCAAGCTTCTGCGGCGGTTCATTCCGCCGCTGCGTCTCGGGGGCGTGGCACTCGACCTGTCCTTCTTCGTTCTGATGATCATCGTTTACATCCTGATCAGCATCGTGATCAGGCTGTGAGCGATACGGTCTTGCCGACTGCCGACGACTACGTAGAGGTGAAGTAGAGATGCCGTTGACCCCCGAGGACGTGCGGAACAAGCAGTTCACGACCGTCCGCCTCCGAGAAGGCTATGACGAGGACGAGGTCGATGCCTTCCTCGACGAGGTCGAAGCTGAACTGACGCGCCTGCTGCGCGAGAACGAGGATCTTCGCGCGAAGCTGGCCGCCGCGACGCGTGCCGCCGCGCAGAACCAGCAGCAGCAGGGTATGCGCAAGCCGCCGGAGCAGCAGGATCGTCCCGGCGCTCCCGTGCCTGCGGCCATATCCGGCCCGCCGGTCCAGCAGCAGCCCCCGCAGATGGGTCCGCCCCAGCTGCCCGGTGGCGCTCCGCAGCTGCCCGCCGGTCCCAGCGGCCACGGCCAGCAGGGTCAGCACGGCCAGGGCCAGCTCGGGCAGGGTCAGCTCGGCCAGGGCCAGCACGGTCAGGGCCAGCACGGTCCCGGTCCGATGGGCCAGGGCCAGATGCAGGGCCAGATGCAGGGCCAGATGGGCCAGCAGATGGGTCAGCAGATGGGCCAGGGCATGGGTGGTCCGATGGGCGGCCCCATGGGCGGTCACGGTCCGCAGCTCCCGCAGCCCGGTCAGGGCCCCGGCGGCGACAGCGCCGCGCGTGTGCTCTCGCTGGCGCAGCAGACCGCCGATCAGGCGATCGCCGAGGCCCGTTCCGAGGCCAACAAGATCGTCGGCGAGGCCCGCAGCCGCGCCGAGGGTCTGGAGCGGGACGCCCGTGCGAAGGCTGACGCGCTGGAGCGGGACGCGCAGGAGAAGCACCGCGTAGCGATGGGCTCGCTGGAGTCGGCCCGCGCGACGCTGGAGCGCAAGGTCGAGGACCTGCGTGGCTTCGAGCGCGAGTACCGGACCCGCCTGAAGTCCTACCTGGAGAGCCAGCTGCGTCAGCTGGAGACCCAGGCGGACGACTCGCTGGCTCCGCCGCGTACGCCGGCGACCGCGTCGCTGCCGCCGGCCCCGCAGATGAGCGGGTCCATGGCGCCGGCCGGTGCGGGTGCGATGGGGCACTCCATGGGTGGCAACCCGTCGATGGGCGGCCACGGTGGCCCCTCCTCGAACGGTCCGTCGTACGGCGGCCAGCAGCAGATGTCGCCGGCGATGACTCAGCCGATGGCGCCGGTTCGGCCGCAGGCGCCGCAGCCGATGCAGCAGGCTCCTTCGCCGATGCGCGGGTTCCTGATCGACGAGGACGACAACTGACGGCCGTGCGCGCGCTGAGCGCGTAGCCGTCGGCAGGCTGAGGGCCGGGCCCCGGGGATTCTTCCCCCGGGGCCCGGCCCTTTTGCGTGGGGGCACGCGGGCGGGTGCGGGCGTGGCCCTGGCCTGGGCTGATGCGCCTCCGCGATGCGGGCCGGCGGCGCCCGCGGCGGGCTTGTTCCCCCACCGGCTCCTTCCCGAACTGGGAGCAAGCCCCGAGACCCCCGGACGCCCTGCTGTCGTGACCTCGAACGCGGAAGGGCCCGGCCGACAGCGTCGGCCGGGCCCTTCCGCCCGCTGTTACGCCTCGGTCTTGCGGAGGCGGAAGGTCAGGGACAGGGGCTCGTCCGTGAAGGGGGCGCCGTACGTGGCGTCCGCCTCGGCCTCCGCGAAGTCCAGCGCCAGCACCTCGTCCGCGATCAGGGCCGCGTGCTCGGTGAGGGCCTCCGCCGTCTCGGGGGAGTCCGCCGACCACCGGACCGCGATGCGGTCCGCGACGTCCAGGCCGCTGTTCTTGCGCGCCTCCTGGATCAGCCGGATCGCGTCACGGGCCAGGCCTGCCCGCCGCAGTTCCGGAGTGATCTCCAGGTCCAGCGCGACCGTCGCGCCGGAGTCGGACGCCACCGACCAGCCTTCGCGCGGCGTCTCGGTGATGATCACCTCGTCGGGGGAGAGGGAGACCGTCTCGCCGTCGACCGTGACCGTCGCCGTGCCCCCGCGCAGGGCCAGGGAGAGCGCGGCGGCGTCCGCCTCGGCCACCGCCTTGGCCACCGCCTGGACACCCTTGCCGAAGCGCTTGCCCAGAGCGCGGAAGTTCGCCTTGGCGGTCGTGTCGACCAGCGAGCCGCCCACCTCCGAGAGGGAGGCGAGCGAGGTGACGTTCAGTTCCTCGGTGATCTGGGCCTGGAGCTCGGCCGTCAGGGACTCGAAGCCCGAGGCCGCCACCAGGGCGCGGGACAGGGGCTGGCGGGTCTTGACACCCGACTCGGCTCGCGTCGCGCGGCCCAGCTCGACCAGGCGGCGTACCAGCGCCATCTGGCGGGAGAGGGTGGGGTCGATGGAGGAGAGGTCCGGCTCGGGCCAGGTGGAGAGGTGGACCGACTCCGGGGCACCCGGCGTGACGGGCACGATCATGTCCTGCCAGACCCGCTCTGTGATGAACGGGGTGAGAGGAGCCATGAGGCGCGTGATCGTCTCGACCACGTCGTGCAGGGTCCGCAGGGCCGCCTTGTCGCCCTGCCAGAAGCGGCGGCGCGAGCGGCGCACGTACCAGTTCGAGAGGTCGTCGACGAAGGCGGACAGGAGCTTGCCCGCCCGCTGGGTGTCGTAGGACTCCAGGGCCTGCGTGACCTGGTCCGTCAGGGCGTGGAGCTCGGACAGGAGCCAGCGGTCCAGGACCGGGCGGTCCGCCGGAGCCGGGTCCGCGGCGCTGGGGGCCCAGCTCGACGTACGGGCGTACAGCGCCTGGAAGGCGACGGTGTTCCAGTACGTGAGGAGCGTCTTGCGCACGACCTCCTGGATCGTGCTGTGGCCGACCCGCCGGGCCGCCCAGGGGGAGCCGCCGGCCGCCATGAACCAGCGGACCGCGTCGGCGCCGTGCTGGTCCATGAGCGGGATGGGCTGGAGGATGTTGCCCAGGTGCTTGGACATCTTCCGGCCGTCCTCGGCGAGGATGTGGCCCAGGCAGACGACGTTCTCGTACGAGGACTTGTCGAAGACCAGGGTGCCGACCGCCATCAGCGTGTAGAACCAGCCGCGGGTCTGGTCGATCGCCTCCGAGATGAACTGCGCCGGGTAGCGCTGCTCGAAGAGCTCCTTGTTCTGGTACGGGTAGCCGTACTGCGCGAACGGCATCGACCCCGAGTCGTACCAGGCGTCGATGACCTCGGGGACGCGCGTCGCCGTCAGCGAGCAGCCCTCGCCGGTGCAGGGGAACGTGACCGCGTCGATGTACGGGCGGTGCGGGTCCAGCCCCGACTGGTCGGTGCCCGTCAGGTCGGAGAGCTCGGCCAGCGAGCCGACGCACGTGAGGTGGTCGTCCTCGCAGCGCCAGATGGGCAGCGGGGTGCCCCAGTAGCGGTTGCGGGAGAGCGCCCAGTCGATGTTGTTGTTCAGCCAGTCGCCGAAGCGGCCCTGCTTCACCGACTCGGGGAACCAGTTCGTCTTCTCGTTCTCGCGCAGCATCGCGTCCTTGACCGCGGTGGTCCTGATGTACCAGGACGGCTGGGCGTAGTAGAGGAGCGCGGTGTGGCAGCGCCAGCAGTGCGGGTAGCTGTGCTCGTACGGGACGTGCCGGAAGAGGAGGCCGCGGTTGCCCAGGTCGTCGGTGAGGGCCTCGTCGGCCTTCTTGAAGAACTGGCCGCCGACGAGGGCGACTTCCGGGGAGAACGTGCCGTCGGCGAGCACCGGGTTCACGACCGGCAGGCCGTACGCCCGGCAGGTCCTGAGGTCGTCCTCACCGAAGGCCGGGGCCTGGTGGACCAGACCCGTGCCGTCCTCGGTGGTCACGTAGTCGGCGTTCACCACGAAGTGGGCCTCGGACGGGAACTCCACCAGGGCGAAGGGGCGCTCGTACGACCAGCGCTCCATCTCGGCGCCCGTGAAGGACCGGCCGGTCGCCTCCCAGCCCTCGCCCAGGGACTTCTCCAGGAGGGGCTGGGCCACGACCAGCTTCTCCTCGCCGTTCGTGGCGACGACGTAGGTGACGTCGGGGTGCGCCGCGACCGCCGTGTTGGACACCAGGGTCCAGGGAGTCGTCGTCCAGATGAGCAGCGACGCCTCGCCCGCGAGCGGGCCCGAGGTCAGCGGGAGGCGGACGAAGACCGAGGGGTCGACGACCGTCTCGTACCCCTGTGCCAGCTCGTGGTCGGACAGGCCGGTGCCGCATCGGGGGCACCAGGGGGCGACGCGGTGGTCCTGGACCAGCAGGTCCTTGTTGAAGATCTCCTTCAGGGACCACCAGACCGACTGGACGTACGACGGGTCCATGGTCCGGTACGCGTCGTCGAGATCGACCCAGTAGCCCATGCGGGTCGTGAGCTCGGCGAAGGCGTCGGTGTGGCGGGTCACCGACTCGCGGCACTTCGCGTTGAACTCCGCGATGCCGTACTCCTCGATGTCCTTCTTGCCGTTGAAGCCCAGTTCCTTCTCGACGGCGAGCTCGACCGGCAGGCCGTGGCAGTCCCAGCCGGCCTTGCGGGCGACGTGGTAGCCGCGCATGGTCCGGAAGCGCGGGAAGACGTCCTTGAAGACGCGGGCCTCGATGTGGTGCGCGCCCGGCATGCCGTTGGCGGTGGGCGGGCCCTCGTAGAACACCCACTCGGGGCGACCCTCGGACTGTTCGAGACTCTTCGAGAAGACCTTGTTCTCGCGCCAGAAATCGAGCACGGCGTGCTCGAGCGCGGGCAGGTCGACCTGGGCGGGCACCTGGCGGTACAGCGACATCGATTCCTCCGGCGGACTGTGACTTCCGTCGGAGGGACGAGAGTCGTGCTCCCGCGGTACCACCCTCCTTGGCCCCGGGCGGCGCCCGTGACCCCCTCATTGGGGCAGCGATGCCGGTTCTACTGGCCTTGCGCCCGTGGGCGGAGCCCACTGTTCAAAGCTTTCTTCCGGCGGCTCAGGGGTGATGCTTCACGCCGCGCTCGCCGCCGGGCTCACACCGTCCCCGGATCGCTCTTGGCTGCGTACGACGCTACTCGTCCCCTTCGAGGCCTTTCGCTGCGCCCAGTGTACGGGCCGGGGGGCCGGTCGGCCGCCCGGTTTCCGCGCGGCGCCCGAAGGTGCGCCGATAGCCCGAATGGCCACACGCGGCGCCCCCGGCTCCGGCCGCGCCTTCCGGAGCGGATTACCGGGCGGAGAGCTGGGCACAACCGATGCAGGCTCATCGCGTCCGGCGCGCGGCAGGGCTCAACCGGCGGCGTGCCCCGTTGCCGCGGGGCTGGAGTCGACTTATCGTCCCAGCACGATGCGCGAGCAAGATCACAATATGTGAAGGGGCCGCGGCCATGGTGGCTAAGAAGACCGCCGCACAGAGCGCAGACGGGACCGGCTCGGCGGAGAACGAGACCGTCGCGAGCGAGGCCGTCGCGAAGAAGGCCGCTGCCAAGAAGACCGCCGCGAAGAAGACCGCCGCCAAGAAGGCGGCACCGGCCAGGAAGGCCGCACCGGCCAGGAAAGCGGCGCCGGTCAAGTCGGCCAGGACGGCCAAGAAGGCACCTGCCGAGAAGGCGGCTGCGAAGAGGGCCGCTCCTGCGGCCAAGGGGGCGGCCCAGGCCGCGGAAGAGACAGGAGCCAAGACGGTGGTTGCGAAAAAGGCTGCGAGCAGGACCACGGCCGCCAAGAAGGCGGTCCCGGCCACGGTGACGGCGCTCCCCACGACCGGGACGGTCGCCCCGGTGGCTCCCGGCGAGCTCGCGGTCAGGCCGGGCGAAGATCCATGGACCCCGGAGGAGGTCGCCGAGGCGCGGGCCGAGCTGGAGAAGGACGTCGCCGGGCTCCGGGCGGAGATCATCGCGTCGGAGGAGGCGGTGACCGGCCTGATGCGGGACTCGGGGGACGGCGCGGGCGACGACCAGGCCGATACCGGCACCAAGAACATCTCCCGGGAGTACGAGCTGGCGCTGGCGGCCAGCGCCCGTGAGCGCCTGGAGCAGACGGAGCGGGCCCTGGAGCGGCTGGA
This sequence comes from Streptomyces sp. NPDC055287, assembly GCF_053646035.1. Taxonomy (NCBI): domain Bacteria; kingdom Bacillati; phylum Actinomycetota; class Actinomycetes; order Kitasatosporales; family Streptomycetaceae; genus Streptomyces; species Streptomyces sp. NPDC055287. Next base: position 155,075 of record NZ_JBSHNE010000012.1, read on the forward strand.
CGCGGGGACGTACGGGCTCTGCGAGGTCTGCGGCAAGCCGATCGGCAAGGCGCGCATGCAGGCGTTCCCGCGTGCCACGCTGTGCGTGGAGGACAAGCAGAAGCAGGAGCGCCGGTACTGACTCCGCCACGGCGGGGTCGCACGCGGTCACCGAGGCCGTCCGTACGTGTGTGCCGTACCCTCGTCCTCAGTCAGGCACCTAGGTTGAGGGACTCACGTGGCAGAGGCGGAGCGCATCATCGGTACGCCGGATACCCCCGAGGCCGGGGGAGCCGAGCCGGAGGAGTCCTCCGATGCGGCCGTCCCCGACGAGCAGCCGGCGAGCAGGGGCAAGCGGAAGATCGCTGTGCTGTTCAGCGTGGCCCTCGTGGCCTATCTGCTCGATCTGAGCAGCAAGATGCTCGTGGTGGCCAAACTGGAGCACCACGAGCCGATCGAGGTCATCGGTGACCTGCTGAAGTTCGAGGCGATCAGGAACGCGGGCGCCGCGTTCGGCATCGGCGAGGCCTTCACCGTCATCTTCACGGCCATCGCGGCCTCGGTGATCGTGGTGATCGCCCGGCTCGCGCGCAAGCTCTACAGCCTGCCCTGGGCCATCGCGCTCGGGCTGCTGCTCGGCGGCGCGCTCGGCAATCTCACCGACCGGATCTTCCGCTCGCCCGGTGTCTTCAAGGGCGCTGTGGTGGACTTCATCGCTCCGGCGAACTTCGCGGTCTTCAACCTCGCGGACTCCGCGATCGTGTGCGGCGGCATCCTCATTGTGATCCTGTCGTTCCGGGGCCTGGACCCCGACGGGACTGTTCACAAGGACTGACAAGGCATACTCGACGGGTGAGTACCATTCCCGAGTTCCGCACCCTGCCCGTTCCCGATGGCCTTGAGGGCGAGCGCGTCGACGCCGCCATTTCCCGGATGTTCGGGTTCTCCCGCACGAAGGCGGCCGAGCTTGCCGCCGCCGGGAAGGTTCAGGTCGACGGGTCGGTGGTCGGGAAGTCCGAGCGGGTCCGGGGCGGGGCCTGGCTCGAGGTGGAGATGCCGCGGGCCGCAGCCCCCGTACAGATCGTCGCCGAGCCCGTCGAGGGCATGGAGATCGTGCATGATGACGACGACATCGTCGTCATCGACAAGCCCGTCGGCGTCGCCGCCCACCCCAGCCCCGGCTGGACCGGCACCACCGTGATCGGCGGCCTCGCCGCCGCCGGTTACCGCATCTCGACCTCGGGCGCCTCCGAGCGCCAGGGCATCGTGCACCGCCTCGACGTGGGCACGTCGGGTCTCATGGTCGTGGCCAAGTCGGAGCGGGCGTACACGCTGCTCAAGGCGCAGTTCCGGGACCGGGTCGTGGTGAAGAAGTACCACGCTCTCGTCCAGGGTCACCCCGACCCGATGAGCGGCACCATCGACGCTCCGATCGGGCGCCACCCCAATCACGACTACAAGTGGGCCGTGACGGCCGAGGGCAAGCCCTCCGTCACGCACTACGACCTGATCGAGGCCTTCAGGGCGGCGTCGCTCCTCGACATCAAGCTGGAGACGGGGCGGACGCACCAGATCCGCGTGCACATGTCCGCGCACCGTCACCCGTGCGTCGGTGACACGACCTACGGCGCCGACCCGACGATGGGCAAGCGGCTCGGTCTGACGCGGCAGTGGCTGCACGCGATGCGGCTCGGGTTCGAGCACCCGTCGGACGGGCAGTGGGTCGAGTTCGAGAGCTCGTACCCCGCGGACCTGCAGAAGGCGCTGGACGTGATCCGCGCCGAGAGCGAGTGAGCGAGCGTTCCATGAGCGCGGAGCCGATGAGCGCGCCGTCGTCGTACGACGTCCGGATCGCGGAGGGGCCGGCCGACCTGGAGGCCTGTTTCGCCGTCCGCAAGCAGGTCTTCGTCGTCGAGCAGCGGGTGCCCGCCGACATCGAGTACGACGCGTACGACGCGGGCGCGGTGCACGTCCTGGCCGTGACGGCTGACGGGACGCCGCTGGGTACGGGACGGCTGCTGCACGGCCCGGCCGCGGCCGGCAAGACCGGCGGGGACACGACGGTCGGTTCGCTCGGCCGGCTGGCCGTCAGCCGCGAGGCCCGCGGACTCGGCGTCGGGGCGGCGCTGGTGCGGGCGATCGAGGACGCGGCCCGGGAGCGCGGTCTGCGCGCGGTGGACCTGCACGCGCAGACGCACGCGCTCGGCTTCTACGAGCGGCTCGGGTACGCCGGGTACGGACCGGAGTTCCCGGACGCGGGGATTCCGCACCAGGCGATGAGGCGCGCGCTGTAGGCGCAGCTCAGAACGGCTGATGGGGTCACAGCTCGGTGCTGTGGCCCCATTTTGCTTGCCCGCTAATCGTTAGGAAAGTTTCCCAACACTCTTGACGCTAACTGGAAACAACCCTAACTTTCACCCGAACTCCCGTACCGGAACCCCCACCCGAAGGGAGCACCACCCCATGCACCGACGTACGATCCGAGCGCGCAAAGCTCTGCTCACCGCCTCGGCATTCGGAATCGTGATCGCATTGCAGTCGCCCGTCGGCGCCACACCCCCCGCGCCCCCGTCCCCCGTCTCCGCCAACGGACAGCTCAAGGTCTGCGGCCGCCAGCTCTGCAACGAGGACGGGCAGGCCGTCCAGCTGCGCGGCATGAGCACCCACGGCACCCAGTGGTACTCCCAGTGCGTCACCGACGGCTCGCTCGACGCCCTCGCCGGTGACTGGCGCGCCGACGTCCTGCGCGTCTCGACGTACGTCCAGGAGGACGGCTACGAGACGGACCCCCAGCGCTTCACCGCGCTCGCCCAGAAGTTCGTCGACGGGGCCAACCGGCGCGGTATGTACGCCGTGATCGACTGGCACATGCTCGACCCGGGCGACCCGGACTTCAACCTCGCGCGCGCCAAGACCTTCTTCACCACGATGGCGAAGAGGTACAAGGACAACCCCGGTGTGCTCTACGAGATAGCCAACGAGCCCTCGGGGGTGAGCTGGTCGAAGATCAAGTCCTACGCCGAGAAGATCATCCCGGTCATCAGGGCGCAGGACCCGGACGCCGTGGTCCTGGTCGGCACACGCGCGTGGTCCTCGTTCGGCGTCTCGGAGGGATCCGACGAGCGGGAGGTGGTCGCCAACCCGGTGAACGCCTCCAACATCATGTACACCTTCCACTTCTACGCCGCCTCCCACCGGGACGAGTACCTGAACGCCCTCAACCGGGCCTCCGACCGGCTCCCCGTCTTCGTCACCGAGTTCGGCACGCAGGACTACGCCGGGGAGGGCGCCAACGACTTCGCCCAGACCCAGCGCTTCCTCGACCTGATGAAGCGCAAGAAGATCTCCTGGACCAACTGGAACTACTCCGACGACGACCGTTCGGGCGCGGTCTTCAAGCCCGGCACCTGCAACGGCGGCACCTGGACCGGCAACGGCGTACTGAAGGAAGCCGGCGTCTGGATCCGGCAGCGGATCCGGGAGTAATGGCACCCTTGGGGTCTTGATCGTCGAGATTCCGAACCGCCGGATGGTGCACCGTGGATCAATTGGCCCTGCTGTTCCTGCTGTTGCTGGGGGCCGTCGTCACGGTGCCTCTGGGGGAGCGTCTCGGGCTGCCGGCGCCGGTTCTGATGACCGTCGCCGGGATCGTCCTGGCACTGCTGCCGTTCGTGCCGAACGTCGAGGTCCCGCCCGAGTACATCCTGCCGCTGGTCCTGCCGCCCCTGCTGTACGCCGCCGTGCAGCGCACCTCCTGGCGGCAGTTCACCGCGAACATCAGGCCCATCCTGCTGCTCGCGGTGGCGCTCGTCTTCGTGACGACGGCCGCGGTGGCCGCGGTCGCCCATGCCGTCGTCCCCGGGCTGCCGCTCGCAGCCGCCATCGCGCTCGGCGCGCTGGTCGCCCCGCCCGACCCGGTCGCGGCCACCGCCGTGGCCGGGTCGCTGGGGCTGCCGCGGCGGCTCGTGTCGATCCTGGAGGGCGAGGGGCTGTTCAACGACGTGACGGCCATCGTGCTCTACCACGTGGCGATCGCGGCGGCGGTGAGCGGGACGTTCTCCTGGCCGGCCGCGGTCGGGGACCTCTTCCTCTCCGCCCTCGTCGCCGTCGTCACCGGGTTCGGGCTCGGCTGGATCACCGACAAGCTGATGAGCTACCTCGGCGACGCGACCCTCCAGATCAGCCTCACACTGCTCGCGCCCTTCGTCGCCTATGTGCTGGCCGAGGAGTTCAAGGGGTCCGGCGTGCTCGCCGTCCTCGTCATCGCGCTCTACCTCGCGGAGCACGCCGTCGACGCCGACGACGTACTCGGCCGCCTCGCCGGACAGACCTTCTGGCAGATCGTCGACACGCTGGTCACCGGGATCGCCTTCGGCCTGATCGGTCTTGAGCTGCACAACGTCTTCGGTACGGCCGACGGCCGCGTCGGCGAAATGCTCGGCTGGGGCGCGGCGATCGTCGGAGTCGTCGTCGGCGTACGGCTGGTGTGGCTGCTGCCCGCCACCTGGCTGGCCAAGCGGCTGCACACGCTCCGGGACTACGACGAGGACATCCCCGTCAGCTGGCGCGAGACGGTCGTCATGTGGTGGTCGGGCATGCGGGGCGTCGCGTCGGTCGCGCTGGCGCTCGCCATTCCGCTCCGGACGGACGACGGCTCGCCCTTCCCGGCGCGGGACGAGATCGTGTTCATCGCCTTCTCCGTCATCATGGCCACCCTCCTCGTCCAGGGGCTCACGCTCCCGTGGCTGGTGCGCAGGCTCGGCGTACGCGCGGACACGGGCGCGGAGCGCGACCTCGAACACGACCTGGCGGTACGGGCGGCCAAGGCCGCCAAGCGCAGGCTCAAGGAGATCCAGGAGGTCGAGGAGCTGCCCGACGACGTCCTGGACCGGCTGCATCGCGGGGCGCTCGACATCGGGGCCAGGATCAGCCCCGATGTCGTGGACGAGGAGCGGCGCGAGGCCTTCGCGCAGCGCGTCGAGCGGGTCAAGTCGGTGCACCGGATCCAGCGCGAGATGATGTCGGCCGCGCGGCACGAGGTGCTCTCCGCGCGGAGCGAACCGGGCGCCGACCCCGAGGTCGTGGACCGGGTGCTGCACCACCTGGACGTGCGCAGCCTCAAGTAGCGGCTATCCGCGTCCCGTGCGCGGCTCTTCGTCCGGGACCGGCGGCTTGCCGTTCGGGGGCCGGTCCGCGGGGGCGGTGGCTATGCGCGGGAGTGCGTAGGGGTGCTTCTCGGTCAGCCAGGCGATCAGATGCTCGCGTACGGTGCACCGGACCGTCCACACGTCGTCCGCGTCCTTGGCCGTGACGACCGCCCGTACCACCATGGTGTTCGGCGTCGTGTCGGTGACGGCCAGGCTCCAGTCGCGGCCGTCCCACGCCTTGCACGTGCCCAGGATCTCCTGGAGCTTCTCCCGCATCAGGTCCACCGGCGCGGTGTGGTCGAGGTGCAGGAAGACCGTGCCCGTCATCTGGGCGCCGCCGCGCGACCAGTTCTCGAACGGCTTGCTGGTGAAGTACGACACCGGCATGGTGATCCGCCGCTCGTCCCAGGTCCGTACGGCCAGGAACGTCAGCGTCACCTCCTCCACCACGCCCCACTCGCCGTCCACGACCACCGTGTCCCCTATGCGCACCATGTCGCCGAAGGCGATCTGGAAGCCGGCGAAGAGGTTGCCGAGGGTCGACTGGGCCGCGACGCCGGCGACGATGCCGATGATTCCGGCCGAGGCGAGCATCGACGTACCGACCGCCTTCATGCCGGGGAAGGTCATCAGCATCGCGCCGGCCGCCACCACCGCCACGACCGCGGTCACGATCCGCATGATCAGCGTGACCTGGGTACGGACGCGCCGAACCCGGGCCGGATCGCGGGTCGTGGAGGCGTAGCGGGCGTACGACGACTCCACGACGGCGGAGGCGATCCGTATCACCAGCCAGGCGCCGGCTCCGATCAGTACCAGGGAGAGCACCTGGCCGATTCCCGCCCGGTGGTCCTGGACGATCGTCAGGGCGGTCTTCTCGTACGCCCCTCTCAGGACGGCGGCGAGGATCAGAACCTGCAGCGGCACACGGCAGCGGCGCAGCAGGCCCCACAGTGGGGTCTCGTGGTGGCGGGCATCGGTCCGGCGCAGCAGAAGGTCGGCGGCCCAGCCGACGACCAGCGTGAGCACGACCGAGCCGCCGATGACGATCAACGGGCGCAGTACGTTCTCCATGACTCCGACGCTCAAATGGGAGGATGGCGGGATGGACATCATGCTTTTCCACTCCGTCTACGGTCTGCGCCCGGCGGTGCACGCCGCAGCAGAGCGGCTGCGTGCCGCCGGGCACCAGGTGCACGTGCCCGACCTCTTCGAGGGGCAAACTGCCGCGACCATGGAGGAGGGCGCGGTGATCAAGGACGGCATCGGACGGGACGAGCTCCTGCGGCGCGCCGTCGTCGCCGCCGCCCCGCACTCCGAGAACGGTCTGGTGTACGCCGGTTTCTCCTTCGGCGGCTCCGTCGCGCAGAACCTCGCGCTCGGTGACGAGAAGGCCCGTGGCCTGCTGCTTCTGCACGGGACGTCGGACATCGCCGACGACGCCGCGGCGCATGATCTGCCCGTACAGCTGCATGTCGCGGAGCCGGATCCCTTCGAGTCCGACGACTGGCTGAACGCCTGGTATCTGCGGATGCGGCGGATCGGCGCGGACGTGGAGATTTATCGCTATCCGGGAGCCGGCCACCTCTACACCGACCCGGATCTGCCGGACTACGACGCCGATGCCGCCGCGCAGACGTGGAAGGTCGCCGCCGGGTTCCTGGCGACGCTCTGACGGCTGCGGCTGCGGCCGGGCCGTCGTTACGGGCGCGTGCAGCGTCCCGTCGGGGCGCTCGCGGGCGGGCGGCACAGGTGGACACGGTCGGCAGGGCTGTCGCTCACCCAGCGGCCGACGCACTCGTCGGGCGTCGTACGGCCGCGCTCGGCGCAGAAGGACAGCGCCGCGCGCCCGTCGGCGAACGGGCCGGTGACGTAAATCACCCAGTACCCGGACCGGAACGAGCGGAAGTCGTCGCTCCGCAACACCTGGGCCTCCGGGACCTGCTGCCGGACGGCCGCCAGCCGGCTTTCGAGTGCGGCGCGGCCGGCGGTCAGCGGCTCGGAGTGAAGCTGCGCGATCCAGCTGCCGGCCACGGACGGCTGTCGCGGTGGCGATGAGTTCGCGGCCGGTGTGGACGGTGTGACCGGCGGCGGTGCCGAAGGGGCCGGGGACGTCGCCGGCTCCCCGCTGACGGGGGTCGCGCTCGCGGTGACCGTCGTCGTGCCGCCGCCCCTTCCGGCCGTCGGGTCCGGTTCCCGTTCCGGCTTCAGCGCGGCGTAGGCCCCCGCACCGAGCAGCGCCAGGGCGACGACCCCGGCCGCGGCGGCCAGCGGAGCCCGGCCGCGACGTGAGTGAGTGGTGACCGTCGCGGCGACGCTTCGCGGGCCGGCGGTGGGCAGCGCATGCGGCGTGGAAGGTGCGGACGCGGGCGTGGGCGGTGCGGACGCGTCGCCGGGCCGCGGTGTGTCGATCCGCGTGGGCGACGGCGGTACGGGCACGGGCGCCGGCGCCGGGAAGTGTCCAGCCTCGGCGGCCGCCAGCAGTGCGTCGAGCCGGCCGGCGTCCGGGCGCGCGGCCGGGTCCCGTACCAGCAGCTCCGCCAGCACCGGACCGAGCGGCCCGGCCTGCCGGGGCGGCGGAACGGGATCGTCGAGCACGGCGGCCAGCGTGGCGAGAGTGCTGCCGCGGCGCATCGGGCTGACGCCCTCCACGCAGACGTACAGCGTCATGCCCAGCGACCAGAAGTCGGACGCCGGGACATCGGCGGAGCCCCGGACGCGCTCCGGCGCCATGTACTCGGGGGAGCCGATCACCTCGCCGGTCATGGTGAGGGAGGCCGAGCCCTGGACGGCGGCGATGCCGAAGTCGGTGAGGACCGCCCGCCCGTCTGCCCGCAGCAGCACGTTGGCGGGCTTCACGTCCCGGTGATGGATGCCGACGGCGTGGGCGGCGCGCAGGGCGGCGAGGATCTCGCGGCCGGTGCGCGCCGCCTCCCGGGGCGGCAAGGGGCCCTCCTCCAGGCGGTGCTGGAGGGTACGGCCCGGCAGGAGCTCCATCACGAGCCAGGGGTGCGGCTCTTCGTCGATGATGTGATGGATCGTCACCACGTGGGGGTGGCTGATCCTGGCCAGCGCTCTGGCCTCGCGCAGTACCCGCTCCCGCAGGACGTGCGAGGCCTCGGCGTCACCGGCGGACGCCGGGCCGTAAGGCAGGACTTCCTTCAGGGCGACCTCGCGGTGGAGGACGGTGTCGCGGGCACGCCATACCGTGCCCATGCCCCCTCGGCCGAGCCGCTCCAGCAGCTCGAAACGCCCGTCGACGATGTCCCCGATGTCCCCCGGCCCGCTCATGGCGTCAGAGTAGAGGACCCTTAGGTCAGCCGGCGCGGTAAGCGGTCCAGCTGTCCGTCATCCGCGTGACCTGACCGGCGGTGAACTGGTACATGCAGTTGTCGTACGTGTAGTCCATGAAGTTGTGGACCGGGTCGACGCCGGTCTTGCTGGCGCAGGAGTCACGGCCGGTCGGGCACTGGTACGCGGCGCTCTTCTCGGCCGGGGTGTCGGTGACGTAGTCGCCGTTGCCGTTGCAGCCGCCCTGGAACGTGTGGTAGAGCCCCATCCAGTGGCCGACCTCGTGGGTTGCGGTGTCGCCCTCGTTGTAGTTGGCGGAGCTGCCGCCGGGGAGCGACTTGTCGAGCACGACGACCCCGTCCATGCTCGGGCTGGAGTTGTACGAACTCGGGAAGGTCGCCCAGCCGAGCAGGCCGCCGCTGAGGTTGGCGGTGTAGAAGTTCAGCGCCCCGGCGCCGCCCTTGCGCAGGGTCGACTTCATCTGCTTCTCGGCGGTCGAACCGGACGCCAGGTTGTACCAGGAGGCGTTGTCCGTGTAGTCCGTACCGGCCAGCGTGAACTGGAAGTTGGAGTTGACGTTCCCGGTGCCCTGGCCACCGAACGCCGAGTTGAGGACAGCCATCTGGTTGTTGATGTCGGTCGCCGTGAGCTTGCCGGTGGTGCCGCTGTGCACGACGTGGAAGTACACCGGGATGGTCGTCACGGCAGTGGCGGAAAGAGCCCTGCCGGTGCCACCGGAGAGGCGGAGCTTGTCGAGTCTCTTGCGCAGGTCCGCGTCCATGGCCTTGGCCTTGGCCGCGGTGACCTCGTTGGGCTCGTCGGCGTGCTGGTCGCCCGACGGACGCGCCTCGCGGGCGCTGCTCGCGTGGGTCTCCTCGACGCACTTCTCGGCGGGCGCCTTGGCGACGGCGATGCCGGCGGGTGCGGACAGGGTGGACAGGGCCAAGGTTCCGGCCATCACTGCCGTACCGATGAACCGCTTGCGCAGAAGGGGGGATATACGAGCAAGAGCACGCACGTTGACTCCTCGCGGGGGTGGGCGAGGGTGGGTTCCTCGCCGCTGCCCGGAGGTTATGTGTGCATGTCAGATCTCGATGAGAAGCGATCAAGCCCAATCAATCCTGAGATCAATTGGGGCATCGGGACGAAAAGTTTCAGCCTGGTCCAGACTTTGAGATCTCCAGGTAAGTCCTGGGGCTACCGAGGCGGGTGGTGTGTCCGCATTCGGATGGCGGATTAACACCACCCGCCTCCTGGCGTGATCTGTCCGTAACAGGGCGCGTGATGGCTAAAAATCGCCTATCAGCGAACCGGCTGGTTCACCCGCTCGACCTTCTGCGTTCCGCTGAGCGTGCGGTACGAGCGCGCCCAGCGTGCGGTCGCGTCCTGCCGCGCCTTGTCGGAGATGACGTAGTAGTCCATCTGTGAACGCTCGCCCGTGACGTCGAGGACGCCGTAGCCGTGGGAGTCCATGTCCAGCCACTTCACGTGGCGGTTGGCGGCCTTGACCGCCGTCGAGGCGACGAGCGAGACGGTCTGCGGCGCGACGTGCAGGATGTCGTCGAGGTTGTCCGAGGAGACCGAGGTGACCACGAACTCGGTCGCCGCCGACGGCGACAGCGGGTACGTCGCCGCCTTGACCGGCACGTCGTTGGCCCACGCCATGTGGATGTCACCGGTCAGGAAGACCGTGTTCCTGACCGCCCGGTCCCTGAGGTGGGTGATCAGCTCCTTGCGGTCGTCGGTGTAGCCGTCCCACTGGTCGACGTTGACCGCGAGGCCCTCCTTGGGCAGCCCCATCAACTCGGCCAACGGCTCGAGGAGATGGGCCGGCAGGGAGCCGAACGCCACCGGCGAGATCATGACCGACGTGCCGACCAGCTTCCAGGTGGCGTCGGACGAGGCGAGACCCGCCTTGAGCCAGTCCAGCTGGGCGCGGCCCGTGAGCGTGCGCTCCGGGTCGTCCACCGAGCCGCTGCCGGTCTTCGCCTGCTCGGAGCGGAACGATCTCAGGTCCAGGAGATGCAGATCGGCCAGCTTCCCGAAGCGCAGCCGGCGGTAGACCGTGCCCTCGGTGGAGGCGCGGACCGGCATCCACTCGAAGTACGCCTGCTTCGCGGCGGCAACGCGCGCGGACCACTCGCCCTCCGCGCCCGGCGTGTGGTTCTCGGCGCCGCCGGACCAGGCGTCGTTGGCGATCTCGTGGTCGTCCCAGATGGCTATGACCGGGTGCGTGGCGTGCAGGGCCTGGAGGTCGGCGTCGGTCTTGTACTTGCCGTGGCGGGTGCGGTAGTCGGCGAGCGTGAGGATCTCGTGGGCCGGCTCGTGCTGCCGTACGACGTACGGGGGCGTCGGGTACCCGCCCGTCGCGTACTCGTATATGTAGTCCCCCAGGTGCAGGACCGCGTCCAGATCGGTGCGGGCCGCGAGATGCCGGTACGCCGAGAAGTACCCCGACTCCCAGTTGGCGCAGGAGACCACGCCGAAGCGCACCCCGGGCGTGGCGGCGTCAGTGGCGGGAGCCGTGCGGGTACGGGCGACGGGGGACACGACCCCGTCCACGGTGAAGCGGAAGTAGTAGTCGGTCGCCGGGGTCAGGCCCCGCACGTCGGCCTTGACGGTGTGGTCGGTCGCCGCGCTCGCGGTGGTCGTGCCGCGGGCCGCGGTCTTCGAGAACCCCCGGTCCTCGGCGACCTCCCACGTCACCGCGACATCGGGCCCCTTGCCGGAGCCGGGCACCGCGTCGGGGGTGGGCGTGATCCGGGTCCACAGCAGGACCCCGTCGGGCAGTGGGTCGCCGGAAGCGACTCCGTGGAGGAACTCGGGTGCCTGTACGGCGGTGGCCGCGGCCGCGGTGTGCGTGCCGGCGACGACGGGGACGGAAACAGCGGTCGCGGCAGCGGCCTTGACGACCGTACGGCGGCTGGGAGAGGAAACAAATCGACTGGTCACGGCCGTACATTACTGATCAGTACAGCTCAAGGGTGGGCAAACGCAAGAACGTTCGCCCACCCTTGGGTGAAGTGCCGTGCGGCCGCTAGCCCTTGAGGGCCTTTTCGATCGCGGTCTTGAACTCGGCCGCCGTCATGGGCGGGTTCTTGCCGTCCGACCCGGTGACCGTCTCACCGTCCATCTTCAGCGCCGGGGTGCCCTTGACTCCGCTCTTGTCGAAGGTGGCCGACATCTTCAGCGCCCAGGCGTCGAAGGTGCCGTCCTGCACGTTCCGCTGGAACTCCTTGTTGCCCTTGAGCGCGTCCACCTCGTCGGCCACCTTGATCAGGTAGTCGTCCTTGGCGAACTTGTCGTCCTGCTCCGCGGGGTGGTTCTTCTGCGAGTACAGCGCGCCCTTGAACTCCAGGAACGCCTCGGGGCCGACGTTCAGCGCGGCGCCCAGTGCGCTCAGCGCGTTGCGTGAGCCCTCGCCGGGGATGGTCCGGTCGATGAAGGTCGCGCCGATGTACTTGACCTTGTACTTGCCTGCGTCGACATCCTTCAGAATCGTTTCGCCGTTGGCCTGCTCGAAGGTCGCGCAGACGGGGCAGCGCGAGTCCTCGTACAGCTCCAGCGTCTTCTTCGCGTCCTTTTTGCCGACGACGACGGTCGTGCCGTCCTTGCCCTCGGTGTTGGCGGGAGCGGTGACCTGCTTCTCGTTCTTCGCGGCCTCCCAGGCGGAGGGCTCGTTCGCCTGCATGACGCCGTATCCGACGCCGCCGGCCACCGCGAGGACGCCGACGATCGAAAGCGCGACGATCACCTGGCGGCGCGTCTTGTCCTTCTTGGCCTGCCGCTCGCGCTCGGCGCGCAGTCGCTCGCGGGCAGCCGCCTTGTTGGCCTGGTTGTTGCGTGCGCTCATGGTCGTGTTCTCCGTACGTGAAGAGGAAGGTGAGGGAGGGATGCTGGGCCGGGCTCAGGCGAAAACGCATGCCGAGCGCGGCGGACCCCTGCGTCCCACGGAGTGCACGAACAGGCGGCCCGGGGAGGCGGTACGGACCCGGCGGGCGAGCCGCACCGGGCGGCGTACGGGCAACTGGGCGGCGCCGGCCACGACGACCGCGATCAGCAACGGCCGGAAGGTGAACGCGGCCACGGTCCGCACCAGGCCGGCCAGCGCCGCCTCACCGCGCCGCAGCCAGGCCGCGGCGAGCAGTCCCACCGCGACATGGGCGGCGAGCAGCGCCCAGGGGAGGGCGGGGTCGGGAGAGCTGAGGAGGGCGGCGACGCTCTCCTGCGGACCGGTGACGCGTGCGAGCGGAGCGCCGAGCCCGCTTTCGGGGCCGCCGCTTCCGCCGCACAGTACGTCGAACCCGACCGAGCGCAGGGAGCCCGCCACCGGGCCGCCCGCGGCGCCGTAGCAGAGGTGCTGTCCGGTGGTGAAGACGGTGTCGGCGGCCAGCTCCAGCGGTACGAGCAGACCGGCGATGGCGCCGAAGCCGCGCTCGCGACCCGCGAGCGCGTACGCGACGGCGAACACAGCGGCCGCGATCCCGGCCACCACGGTCAGCGGCAGCGGCACCCGGGACAGCAGCACATGGGACGCGGCCGAGAGCGTGACGACGAGCGCGGTGAAAAGCGCAGCACGCACCACCCTCAGCTGCGTCCCGGATACGTCCATGGGACGTGATTTTGCCACGGCTTGCTGTAAGGGAGCCCTAAAGCCGTGACCGCCGCGCCGCTCAGAGGCCAGGGATCCGGCCATTCCTGAACAGGTCGACGAAGATCTGGTGGTCGGCCCGCGCCCGCGCCCCGTAGGAATGCGCGAAGTCCACCAGCTGGTCGCCGAAGCTGTCCTCGTCGCCCGCGATGGCCGCGTCGATCGCCCGCTCCGTGGAGAACGGCACCAGCGAGTGCCCGCTCTCGTCGTCCGCCGCCGAGTGCATCGTGGCCGTCGCCCTGCCGAGGTCCGCGACGACCGCCGCGATCTCGTCGAGGTCGTCGATGTCCGACCAGTCCAGGTCCACGGCGTACGGCGAGACCTCCGCGACCAGCTGCCCCGTCCCGTCCAGCTCCGTCCAGCCCAGCCACGGGTCCGCGTGCGCCTGCAGGGCGCGCTGCGAGATCACCGTGCGGTGGCCCTCGTGCTGGAAGTAGTCGCGGACGGCGCCGTCCGTGATGTGCCGGGAGACCGCCGGAGTCTGCGCCTGCTTCATGTAGATCACGACGTCGTTCTCGAGGGCGTCGCTGTTGCCTTCGAGCAGGATGTTGTACGACGGCAGGCCGGCCGACCCGATGCCGATGCCGCGCCGCCCCACGACGTCCTTCACGCGGTAGGAGTCGGGGCGGGTCAGGCTGGACTCGGGCAGCGTCTCCAGATAGCCGTCGAAGGCCGCCAGGACCTTGTAGCGGGTGGCGGCGTCGAGGTCGATGGAGCCGCCGCCGGCGGCGAAGCGGCGCTCGAAGTCACGGATCTCGGTCATGGAGTCGAGCAGCCCGAAGCGGGTCAGCGAGCGGGCCGAGCGCAGCGCCCCGAGCAGCGGGCCGTCGGCCGTGTCCAGCGTGAAGGGCGGCACCTCGTCGTTCTTGGCGCCGGTGGCCAGGGCGTGGATGCGCTCGCGGTAGGCGGCGGCGTACGTCCGCACCAGCTCGGTGATCTGCTCGTCGCTCAGCGCCTTCGTGTAGCCGATGAGCGCGACGGAGGCGGCGAAGCGCTTGAGGTCCCAGGTGAAGGGGCCGACGTACGCCTCGTCGAAGTCGTTGACGTTGAAGATCAGCCGGCCCTGCGCGTCCATGTACGTGCCGAAGTTCTCGGCGTGCAGATCGCCGTGGATCCACACCCGGCCGGTCCGCTCGTCCAGGTACGGGCCGCCGTGCTGCTCGCGTTCGAGGTCGGCGTAGAACAGGCAGGCCGTGCCCCGGTAGAAGGCGAAGGCGGACGCGGCCATCTTGCGGAACTTCACCCGGAAGGCGGCGGGGTCGGCGGCCAGGAGCCTGCCGAACGCGGTCGCGAAGACGGCGAGAATCTGCTCGCCGCGCTGAGCGGCGTCTGTCTGCTGGACCGACATCGCCGGTTGCCTCCTGGTGCATGACGTTTTTGACAAAATGGACAGGGCGTTCCCTCTGTCCAACGCCTGACCGTACTCGTGAGTGCCCCCTCGTTGTCAGTCGGCCGACGTAGACTTCCGAGCTGTCCCCCAACCTGTCACCGACCGTTTTGCCGGAGGCCTTCGCCGTGACCAAGCCGCCCTTCACGCACCTTCACGTACACACCCAGTACTCACTGCTGGACGGTGCCGCGCGGCTCAAGGACATGTTCGATGCCTGCAACGAGATGGGCATGTCGCACATCGCGATGACCGACCACGGCAACCTGCACGGGGCGTACGACTTCTTCCATTCGGCGAAGAAGGCCGGGGTGACGCCGATCATCGGCATCGAGGCGTACGTCGCCCCCGAGTCGCGGCGCAACAAGCGGCGCATCCAGTGGGGCCAGCCGCACCAGAAGCGCGACGACGTGTCCGGTTCCGGTGGTTATACGCACAAGACGATCTGGGCGGCGAACAGGACCGGCCTGCACAACCTCTTCCGGCTGTCCTCGGACGCGTACGCCGAGGGCTGGCTGACGAAGTGGCCGCGCATGGACAAGGAGACCATCTCCCAGTGGTCGGAGGGCCTCATCGCCTCCACCGGGTGTCCGTCGGGCGAGGTGCAGACCCGGCTGCGGCTCGGTCAGTTCGACGAGGCGGTCCAGGCCGCGTCCGACTACAAGGACATCTTCGGCGAGGGCCGGTACTTCCTGGAGCTGATGGACCACGGCATCGAGATCGAGCGCCGCGTCCGCGACGGGCTGCTGGAGATCGGCAAGAAGCTCGGCATCCCACCGCTGGTCACCAACGACTCCCACTACACGTACGCGAACGAGGCCACCGCCCACGACGCGCTGCTGTGCATCCAGACGGGCAAGAACCTCTCCGACCCGGACCGCTTCCGCTTCGACGGCACCGGCTACTACCTGAAGTCGACCGACGAGATGTACGCCGTCGACTCCTCCGACGCCTGGCAGGAAGGCTGCGCCAACACGCTCCTGGTCGCGCAGCAGATCGACACGGAGGGCTGGTTCAAGGAGCGGAACCTGATGCCCAAGTTCGACGTGCCCGAGGGCTTCACCGAGGTGACCTGGTTCCGCGAGGAGACCATGCGCGGCATGGCCCGGCGCTACCCGAACGGCATCCCGGAAGACCGGCTCCAGCAGGTCGAGTACGAGATGAAGATCATCATCGACATGGGCTTCCCGGGGTACTTCCTCGTGGTGGCCGACTTCATCATGTGGGCGAAGAACAACGGCATCGCGGTCGGCCCCGGCCGAGGCTCCGCGGCCGGCTCGATCGTCGCGTACGCCATGGGCATCACCGACCTCGACCCGATCGAGCACGGCCTGATCTTCGAGCGGTTCCTCAACCCCGAGCGCATCTCCATGCCCGATGTCGACATCGACTTCGACGAGCGCAGGCGCGGTGAGGTGATCAGGTACGTCACCGAGAAGTACGGCGCCGACAAGGTCGCCATGATCGGTACGTACGGAAAGATCAAGGCCAAGAACGCGATCAAGGACTCGGCGCGCGTCCTCGGCTACCCGTACGCGATGGGCGACCGGCTCACCAAGGCGATGCCCGCCGACGTCCTCGGCAAGGGCATCGACCTCAACGGCATCACCGACCCCAAGCACCCGCGCTACAGCGAGGCGGGCGAGATCCGGGGGATGTACGAGAACGAGCCGGACGTGAAGAAGGTCATCGACACCGCGAAGGGCGTCGAGGGCCTGGTCCGGCAGATGGGTGTGCACGCGGCCGGCGTGATCATGTCCAGCGAGACGATCACCGACCATGTGCCCGTCTGGGTGCGCCACACCGACGGCGTGACCATCACCCAGTGGGACTACCCGAGCTGCGAGTCGCTCGGCCTGCTGAAGATGGACTTCCTCGGCCTGCGCAACCTGACGATCATGGACGACGCCGTCAAGATGGTGAAGTCCAACAAGGGCATCGACCTGGAGCTGCTCAGCCTCCCGCTGGACGACCCGGCGACGTACGAACTGCTGTGCCGCGGTGACACGCTGGGCGTCTTCCAGTTCGACGGCGGCCCGATGCGGTCCCTGCTGCGGCTGATGAAGCCCGACAACTTCGAGGACATTTCCGCCGTCTCGGCCCTGTACCGGCCGGGCCCGATGGGCATGAACTCGCACACGAACTACGCGCTGCGCAAGAACGGCCAGCAGGAGATCACGCCGATCCACCCGGAGCTGGAGGAGCCTCTCAAGGAGGTCCTCGGCCTCACCCACGGCCTGATCGTGTACCAGGAGCAGGTGCAGAAGGCCGCGCAGATCATCGCGGGCTACTCGCTCGGCGAGGCCGACATCCTGCGCCGCGTCATGGGTAAGAAGAAGCCCGACGAGCTCCAGAAGAACTTCGTTCTCTTCCAGGCGGGCGCGAAGAAGAAGGGGTACTCCGACGCGGCGATCCAGGCACTGTGGGACGTGCTGGTCCCCTTCGCCGGCTACGCGTTCAACAAGGCGCACTCCTCGGCGTACGGACTGGTCACGTACTGGACGGCGTACCTCAAGGCGAACCACCCCGCCGAGTACATGGCGGCGCTGCTGACCTCGGTCAAGGACGACAAGGACAAGTCGGCCGTCTACCTCAACGAGTGCCGCCGCATGGGCATCAAGGTGCTCCCGCCGAACGTGAACGAGTCCGAGTCGAACTTCGCCGCGCAGGGCGACGACGTGATCCTCTTCGGCCTGACCGCCATCCGCAACGTCGGCCAGAACGTCGTGGACTCGATCATCAGGTGCCGGAAGGCGAAGGGGAAGTACAGCTCGTTCCCCGACTTCCTCGACAAGGTCGAGGCGGTCGTCTGCAACAAGCGGACTGTCGAATCGCTCATCAAGGCCGGCGCCTTCGACGAGATGGGTCACACCCGCAAGGGCCTCGTCGCGCACCACGAACCGATGATCGACAACGTGGTGCAGGTCAAGCGCAAGGAGGCGGAGGGGCAGTTCGACCTCTTCGGCGGCATGGGCGAGGAGGAGAGCGACGAGCCGGGCTTCGGTCTCGACGTCGAGTTCTCCGACATCGAGTGGGAGAAGTCGTACCTGCTCGCGCAGGAGCGCGAGATGCTCGGCCTGTACGTGTCCGACCATCCGCTCTTCGGCATCGAGCACGTTCTGAGCGACAAGGCCGACGCCGCGATCTCGCAGCTCACCGGCGGCGAGCACTCCGACGGTGCGATCGTCACCATCGGCGGCATCATCTCGGGCCTCCAGCGCAAGATGACCAAGCAGGGCAACGCCTGGGCGATCGCGACGGTGGAGGACCTGGCCGGGTCCATCGAGTGCATGTTCTTCCCGGCGACCTACCAGCTCGTCTCGACCCAGCTCGTCGAGGACACGGTCGTCTTCGTCAAGGGACGCCTCGACAAGCGTGAGGACATCCCCCGGCTCGTCGCGATGGAGCTCATGGTCCCCGACGTGTCGTCGGCCGGGACGAACGCGCCCGTGGTCCTCACCATCCCGACGGTGAAGGTGACGCCGCCGATGGTGACCAAGCTCGGCGAGATCCTCAAGCACCACCGGGGCAACACGGAGGTCCGGATCAAGCTCCAGGGGGCGCGCAAGACGACGGTGCTGCGGCTCGACCGGCACCGCGTGCAGCCGGACCCGGCGCTCTTCGGGGACCTGAAGGTGCTGCTCGGCCCGTCCTGCCTGGCCGGGTAGGCACGTACGGAGCACACGGAGCACGTACTGGGTGCGTATGGAGAAGGGGCGCACCCGTCGTCACGGGTGCGCCCCTTCTCGTTCGCGTGCGTACGCGCTGCGATCAGTTGTGGCCGAAGCGACGCTGATGCTTACGGGCAACATCGGCAGGGCTGCCCTGTGCGTGCGTCTGCGGCTGGGCATGGGACTCGAAGGCGCTGTCCTTGGCCTGCTCGGTTCCACGCGCCGCCGAGGATGCCCGGTCCGGGTGGGCGCTCTGCTTGCGATTCTTGTTCTTGGCCATGGTGCTGCCTCCTGTGGGGGTTCTGGGGGCCAGGGCCGGGACCAGATTCACACAGCACGACATAGCTCGCATTTTGGATCATTACCGTGCGTAATTGGGGCAGTTGCGCGGCAACTTCGCCGTCCGCCACGCCGATGATCGAGTTCCGGCCGTTAACCCTCACGCAGTCGGGCAGACTCGAAGGAAGCCCGAAGCACTCCGAAGCACCTTTCGATCCCGAGGTTCCCGAAAGAGGGTGGAACGCGTGGACCGCTGCGTCGTCCTGGTGGACGCCGGCTATTTGCTGGGCGCCGCCGCGAGCCTGCTCGCCGGAGAACCGGCCCGCTCCCGCATCACCGTGGATCATGCGGCCCTCATCCAGGGCCTGCGAGAACGGGCCGAAGCGGATACGGAACAGCCGCTGCTTCGCATCTACTGGTTCGACGGCGCGCCCGACCGCGTTCCGCAGCCCGAGCACCGGCGACTGCGCGTCATGCCGCGCGTGACGGTCAGGCTGGGAGCCCTGACCCGGAGCGACGGGCGGTGGGCGCAGAAGGGCGTCGACGCCGCGATGCACGCGGAACTGACGGAGCTGGCCAGAAATCGCGCTTGCTCGGACATTGTGCTGGTGACCGGGGACGGGGATCTGCTACCGGGTCTGATGTCCGCCAAGGAACACGGCGTAGCGGTGCATTTGTGGGCCGTGCAGGCCGCCGACGGGGACTACAACCAGTCCGAGGACCTCGTCGCCGAGGCCGACGAGCGGCGGGTTCTGGACCGGGCCTGGATCACCAAGGCCGTACGGGCCAAGGACCTCACCGGGATCTGCGCGCCGCCGCCGGTGCCGCGGCCGGAAATCGCCGCCATCCTCTCGGCGCCGCTGCCGGAGTCGGCTCTCGCGGCGTCGGCGGAGCGTGCCGAACGTGCGGCGCACGCGCAGGCGCAGGCGCGGGCCGAGGCGGAAGCGTCGGGTGCGCCCGTACGGAACGGGTCCGCGCGGGCGGTGGATTCCGGGGACCCCTCGCAGGCTCCCGCGTCCACCACCGAAGCGAACGGCTCCGAAGAAGCGCATCCGGCGCACGGCACCAGGGGCGTGCCGACCCCGAAGGACCTCGCCGGCCTGCGCGGTCCGGGCGCCCAGGCGGCTCAGCATCCGCATCCTCAGCCGAACGGGGCCGCGGTGTCGTCGGGCGCCGTGGCCGGGGCCACGCTGCGGTGGTCGTCCGACAAGGGCTGGGCGGAGCGCCCGGGCAACGGCAGCCCGCTCGGCGAGCCGGCCGAGACCGCATCGCTGCCGACGCTGGCGCAGCTGACCAGCGCGGAGCAGCGCTGGGCGGACCGCGAGGAGGACATCACCACGGTCGGCGGCGACCCCTTCGAGGTCGGCCAGGTCTTCGCCCGGCGCTGGATGGAACGTCTGCCGGACCCCGGCCACACCCAGAGGCTCTCGACGATGTACCCGAGGATTCCGCACCGGATCGACGGCGAACTGCTGCGGTACGCCGCGAGGTTCGGTCTGCTGGCGCACAAGGACGACCAGATCGACGAGCACGACAGGTACGCGATCCGGGCAGGCTTCTGGCGCGAGATCGACGTGCGGGCGGCGGCGGAGCATGTGACGGCGGGAGAGTAGCGGCCGGGGAGCAGGGGAGAGGACGGCGCGGCTGATCTTCCCCTGCCAGGTGCCCGCCGCCCGTCCGGCGTTCGGGAACCG
This sequence comes from Streptomyces sp. NPDC055287, assembly GCF_053646035.1. NCBI lineage: Bacteria > Bacillati > Actinomycetota > Actinomycetes > Kitasatosporales > Streptomycetaceae > Streptomyces > Streptomyces sp. NPDC055287. Next base: position 175,174 of record NZ_JBSHNE010000012.1, read on the forward strand.
GGTCCGGGGCGGACCCCTGGCGCCGGGAAGGGGCGGGCAGGGGGAAAGGCAACGGATGTCCGAGACCGCCCCGGGGGCCGGTCCGGGCCGGGAACCCCGTAGGCTCGTCCCTCGTGAGTACGGGCACAGCACAGGCGGGTCGCGGCACGGGAGTCGTGTGTGCCGTGCGGGAGCTGGTCAAGACGTATCCCGCCGCCCGTGGCCGCCGCGGAGTGCCCGCGACGCCGGCCGTACGGGCCACCGACGGCATCTCCCTCGACGTGCACCGCGGTGAGATCTTCGGGCTGCTCGGGCCCAACGGTGCCGGAAAGTCCACCCTCGTACGGCAGCTGACCGGGCTCATGCGGCCCGACTCCGGGAGCGTCGAGCTGCTCGGGCACGATCTCGTACGGCATCCCGAGCGCGCCTCGCGGCTCGTCGCCCACCTCGGGCAGGAATCCACCGCGCTGGACGAGCTGACCGTGTCGCTCGCCGCCGAGACGACCGGACGGCTGCGCGGGCTCACCGCGAAGGCCGCCCGGGCCGAGCGGGACGACGTACTCGAAGAGCTCGGCCTCGGCGAGATCGCCGGGCGGCCGCTCAAGAAGCTGTCCGGCGGCCAGCGGCGGCTCGCCTGCTTCGCCGCCGTGCTGGTGGGCGAGCGGCCCGTACTCGTACTGGACGAACCGACCACCGGCATGGACCCCGTCGCGCGCCGCGCGGTCTGGGCGGCCGTCGACCGGCGGCGGGCGGAGAACGGCGCGACCGTGCTGCTCGTCACGCACAATGTCATCGAGGCCGAGACGGTGCTGGACCGCGTCGCTGTGCTGGAGAGCGGCCGTGTCATCGCCTGTGACAGCCCGTCCGGGCTCAAGTCGCGCGTCGCCGGTGAGGTGCGGCTCGACCTTGTCTGGCGGGAGCGGGCACCGCTGGACGTCCCCGAGGTCGCGGCGCTGCGGGAATCAGCGCAGGAGTCCGGGCGGCGCTGGGTGCTGCGGCTGGCCCCCGACGAGGCGCGGGCGGCGGTCGCCGCCGTGACCGGGGGCAAGGCGTTCGCGGCGCTCGACGACTTCACGCTGGCCACGCCGAGCCTCGAAGACGTCTACCTGGCACTCGGCGGAAGCACGAACGGGACGAAGGGGCTGGTCAAGGCGTGAGTGTCGTGCCTGCGGAGGCCGAAACCGGCTCCATGCGGATCAGGGGGGCGAGGGACGAGGCCACCGGGGCGGCCGGTGACAGGCCCGCCCCGCTCGCGCCCCGCGCGCGTCTTCTCCCGTCGCTCGCCGCCGTCTACCGGGCGCAGTTGTCCCGGGCGCGGGTGGCGCGCATCCCGCTGCTCTTCGTGGCGACCTTCCAGTCCGTCGGGATCATGGTCCTGATGCGCGGGGTCGTCGACGGGGGCGCCGAGGCGCGGGCTGTCGTGGCCGGGTCGAGCGTGCTCGTCGTCGCCTTCGTCGCGCTGAATCTGCTCGCCCAGTACTTCGGACAGCTGCGGGCCAGCGGCGGCCTCGACCACTACGCCACCCTGCCGGTGCCGCCGGCCGCGGTGGTGCTGGGCGCTGCTGCCGCGTACGCCTCCTTCACCGTGCCGGGCACGGTCGTCACGGCCGTCGTGGGATGCGTGCTCTTCCAGCTGCCGCTCACCCACCTGTGGGTGCTCGCGGCGGTCGTCCCGCTCGCGGGCGCCGCGCTCGCCGGGCTCGGAGCGGCGCTCGGACTGCTCGCGCCGCGCCAGGAACTCGCGACGCTGCTCGGCCAGCTGGGCATGTCCGCGGCGCTGCTGCTGGGGGTGCTGCCCGCCGAGCGGCTGCCCGTGCCGATCTCGTACGCCCGGGATCTGCTGCCTTCGACGTACGGCGTCGAGGCCTTCGCTCGGACCTTCGACGCGCACCCCGACTGGGCCGCGGTGGTACTCGACCTGGCGGTGTGCGCCGTCGTGGGGGTCGTCTCGCTGGCCGTCGCCACCTGGGCGTACCGGCGGGCAGCAGTCCGCTGACCGGCCCGCGGCGGTCCGGTGAGGCATGGGCCGCGGCGGCCTGGCACGATGGCAGGGTGACCGCTCCTCTGACGCCGCCTCACCACCAGCCGCCGAACGACCCCTGGCAGAAGTCCGACGCCGGGGGCGCTCCGCAGCCGCCGTCCGCGCCCCACACCGGACACGGCGCCGACTCCCTCGCCGCAGGGGGGCAGGACGGCGACCCCAGCACGTCGACGGAGGTCGTCCGGGCCGCCGTGGTGGTCCTGGCGCTGACGTTCCTGGGCGTCGCGCTCGGGCTGCTGTGGCTGTGGCTGGCGCCGCGCGTGCCGCTGATCTCCACCGACAAGGCCGTCTTCCTCAAGGACACCGAGAGCGAGGAAGCGGTCGGGGCCGACGGCACGTTCGTACTGCTGGCCCTGGCCTTCGGCGCGGTCAGCGCGGCCGTGGTCTTCTGGTTCAACCGGCGCGGGGGTATCCCGCTGGTGGTCGGGCTCGCGCTGGGCGGGCTGCTCGGCTCGTTGCTGGCGTGGGGGACCGGCGTGTGGTTCGGGCCCACGGACGATGTGGTCGAGCGGGCGCGCGAGGTCGGGCAGGGCGTGGCGTTCGACGCGCCGCTCAAGCTGGGGGCGAAGGGTGCGCTGCTGGCGTGGCCGATGGCCGCGATGCTCGTCCACCTCGGGCTGACGGCGCTGTTCGGGCCGCGGGACCCGGAGCCGGAGTGGGTAACGGGGTACGGGGACGCGACGCCGGGCGCGGCGCCGGGCGACGGTACGCAGACCTGACGCGGCGCGGGCAGCTGTGCGAGCCCCGCCTGCGATCCCCGGTGTTGCATGCCCTTCGGCGGTCGAACGCCGGGTGGAGCGGGGCTCGACGGGAGTAAAATCACGTGCCATGTCGAACCCTGATGATCTGCTCGTCGACATCGCCGCCACGGTGGAGTCCGAGCACTGCAATCAGATGTCTCTCACCGTGGTCGCCGGTGGCGCCGTAATCACCGGACGGCTGGCTCCCGAGGCGGTGTGGAGGCAGCGAGTGGCCGAGGTGCTGAAGGACTCCGACCGGCTGGGCCCGTTCTCGAGCATCTTCGTGGCCGCCGGATCGAAGCCCGGTCCGGACAAGGACGCGCCTCCGACACACCTGCACTTCCATGTCGCGAGGATCCTCCAGGGCAGCGTCGGGATCCCCGAGACCGGTGGCATGTACCGCATCGCCATCAAGGATGTGAGCGCGTGGACGGTAGGTGACTTCAGCTACTCCGACCAGTGAGCAGCTCACCCACCCCCTGAAGAGAGCGCACCCGCCTGGAACACCGGGGGGTGATGACACCGAGGGGCGCCGCCCCCTGTGGACACCGAGTTGACCCGGCGCCGACGGACCGCTCAACCGCGCCTCAGCCGCGGCCGATCGGGGCGATCACCGCGTCCGTCAGCGCCGCCAGGTCCGCGGGGGACAACTCGACCTCCAGGCCGCGCCGGCCCGCCGAGATGCACACGGTCTCGTACGACGACGCCGAGGCGTCCAGGACCGTACGGAGCTTCTTGCGCTGGCCCAGGGGCGAGATGCCACCGCGGACGTAACCCGTGGTGCGTTCCGCCGCCACCGGGTCGGCCATCGCCGCGCGCTTGCCGCCGACCGCCGCCGCCAGCGCCTTGAGGTCCAGCGAGCCCGCCACCGGTACGACCGCCACCGTCAGCGTGCCGTCGATGTCGGCCACCAGGGTCTTGAAGACACGGTCCGGCGAAACGCCCAGGGCCCGCGCCGCCTCCTCGCCGTACGAGGGGGACGCCGGGTCGTGCTCGTACGCGTGGAGGACGTACGCCGTCCCCGCCGCGGTCAGGGCGACCGTCGCGGGGGTGCCTCCGGCCTGGCGCTTGTTCTTGGCCACTGCGGCTGTGCCTCCGAAGCTCAGTTGGGGCTGGTGGGTGACCTGGTCAGTTCGACCGCGGGCAGCGAGGGGAGGTGACGGATCACCGCCGTCTCGGCGCGCAGCAGCTTCAGCTCCTCGCGCAGGCGGGTCGCCGTGTCGGGCGCCTGGAGCAGGCGCTGCTTCGCCGGAATGTCAAGCACCGTCGCGGCGGCGACCAGGTACGAGACGACGGACGGCTCGTCCGGCAGCTCCGCCCCCGTGGCCAGCGAGCGCTCCCGCGCCCCCGCCAGCCGCTTCTGGTAGTTGCGGAAGGCCCGCAGCACACCCTCGGCCAGGGCGCCGGCGTCGTCGCCCGGCTCCTCGGGCAGCTCCTCCACCTCGGCCGTGAGGTAGGGACCGCTCGCGTCGACGGAGAGGATCTTGACGCGGGTCGTCCCGGTGGCCAGCACCTCGTAACCGCCGTCCTCGCGCTCACGGATCGTCGCCGCGTCCGCGATGCACCCCACCCGGTGAAAGGCCTGGATGGGATCCGGGCCGAAGCCCGCGGCGGGGCCGCGCTCGGCCATGGTCGTGGAGTCCGGCATGCCCGGCGCGGTCGTGGCGACTTCACGGCCGTCGCGGATGGCGACGACCACGAAGCGGCGCGGCTCGTCCTCGGAAGAGGGCGAGGAAGGGGAGGCGGCGGCCGAGTCGGGGGACTGTGCGGAGTCGCCGGAGTCCGCGCCCTTCGACAGATCGCGCATCATGGCGCGATAACGCTCCTCGAAGATGTTCAGCGGCAGCACCAGGCCGGGGAACAGCACCGAGTTCAGCGGGAAGAGGGGAAGACGAGCGGTGGTCACAGCGCTCAAGCGTAATGGCCGCCGAATCGGGCCCGGCGGGCCGTCCGGCGCAAAGGCCCCAGAGGCATCGTCGAGGCCACCTGGATCCTCGCGGTGTCGCGCAGTTCCAGGAAGCGGCCCAGCACGTCGTCGCTCAGATACGCCCAGGGGAACGAGGTCGCGTACGGCCCGATCAGCCGGAACTGTTCCAGGGCGTCGGCCCACCGCCCCCTGGTGACCAGGACGTACACCAGCAGGTTGCGTACCTCGGCCGGCCACGGGTCGCCCGCCGCGTACTCGGCGGACAGCGCGATCGCCAGGTCGGCCGCCGCGTCGACGCGCTCGGGCGCGATCGCCGAGGCGGGACCGGTCGTGCCGCCCCCGCTCAGCAGGTGCGCGAAGGCCGCGCGCACGGGCAGGGCCTGCACCAGCGATCCGGGCAGGGCGTCTTCGGCGGCCTGTTCGGCGAAGTCGAAGCACTCGCGGTGCGAGCCGTACCACTGGGCCGAGAGGTACTGGAGTGCCGATACGTGGCACCCGTAATGGTGCGAGGAACGGCCCACGGCCTCCGCCCACAGTTCCTCGAAGGCGGAATGTGCCGCGTGCGTGCCACGCGCGTGGTCCAGGGCGATGCGCCACGGCACCGGGTCGCGCGGCGCGGCGTCCGCGGCGGCCTCGATCAGCGGGCCGACGTCACGCAGCCGCTCGGCGCGGGCCGGCGACTCCCACGCCCTGCGCACGGACAGCTCGGCCTTCACGAGCAGCGCGTCCGGATCGCGCGGGGACGCGGCGAGCCAGTCGCTGAGCCATTCCTCCCGGCTGTGCGCGAAGGTGGCCAGGCGGGTGGCGTACCGGTCGCGGTTCTCCCACTCGGCGCCCTCCCGGGTGGCGGCGAGGAGCTTCGCCGCGGGCCCGTGGTCGCCGAGCGCGGCGGCGACGAGGGTCGGCCCGAGGCGCTCGTCGGGTACGTCGAGGAGTACCTCGTCGTCGCCGAGCAGACCGGCGCCGAGATCCGGGGTGTGGCGGATCATGCGCGCGGTGCTGATCAGAGCGCGAAGGAATGGCATGGTCGCACCATTGAAAACCGCAGGTCGGGGCGGCGCCAGTGCGTGTCGGTGAAGCTTTAGTATCGGCTGGAAAGGTTGTGCCACCGTCAGTCAAGGGACGGTAAAGGAAGCGTGGGCGGCGGGGGTTGCCGTGGCGCTCCGGTGACCCCCGCACGCACGGACCGACAGCCCGGCCCGGCACGGACCGAAGCAGCTCAGCCCCGCCGAAGCAGTCGGGACGCCCCCGCCGCCACCGTCGTCGCCAGGATCCAGCCGAGCAGGATCAGGCCCGCCGCCGCCCATTGCCAGGGGCCGTCGAGCTGCCAGTAACCGTCCTGCCCCAGATTGATCACCGGCAGCAGCAGGTCGAGCGCGTAGAGGGAGGCGTTCCACTCCGGGTGCTGCTCGCGGTTGATCGCGGGCGGATCGAGCCGCGCGAACGCCACCGCGCCCGCCGCCCAGAGCACGGCCATCCAGACCGCCGCCCGGCCCGGCCGGTAGCCGTACGCCACCGTCCAGTCCTGCAGGAAGCCCCAGAGCTTTCCGGCGAGCGGCAGCGTCTCGCGCCGTCTTCGCTGCTTGGCCAGGAGCACTTCGCGGGCGTCGGCGTCCTCCCCGCTGTTGCGCAGGACGGCCGCGAGCCGTTCGTACGGTTCCGGGGCGTACTCCGGAGTCGCGGCCGTCACCCACTCCAGCCGCCGCGAGAGCGGGAACAGCCCGCGCGGTACGAGGCTCTCGTACGTGAAGCCGCCCATGGCCAGCCCGCCAGGACGCGGCCAGCTGTCCGCCTTGTCCACCAGATTGCCGACCTTCGCGCCGGACAGCACGACCTTCCCCTCCTCGGGCCGCTCGCACAGAAATCGCAGCTCGGGCGTCTGGACCCGGCGCAGCGACAACTCGTGCCCGAGCGACATGACGAACCGGGCCCCGTCGAAGTCCACCGCGTCGCCGAACCGTCCGTCGTCGAGCCGCAGCCCGCCCTCGCACTCGAACCGCTGCACGCGCGTGCCGCGTACCGGCGTGTTCCCGATGCCGTACGGAGGAGTGGTCCCCGGCGCCGCTCCGCGGGGCCCGATCCCCGCCGGCGTCATGTAGAGCGTGCGCTCGACGGTCAGCTGGGGGGCGTTCAGCGCGCGCCGCCCCTCCACGCCGTACGGCCTGCGCAGCCGGCTGCCGCGCAGGCTCAGCGAGACCCCGACCTTCGCGCCGCGCAGACTGAACTCGCCGTGCGACTCGATCATCTCGGCCTGGAGGTCCTGGGCGACGGACAGTCCGTCGGCGGCGATGGAACGGCCGTTGCGGTCCTGGCGTACGACGATCTGGTTGATCAGCAGGTCCGTGCCGATCTGCGCGTCGGTGAGCCGGATGCCGCCGGGCACGGTGCAGCGCGGCAGATGCAGGTCGCCCTCGGTGTGCAGCCGGGCCGCCTCGAGGCGTGGGATGGAGCAGCCGACCATGCGCAGCGTGGTGAAGTGGCACTCGGGCAGCAGCACCTCCTTCTCGAAGCGGCAGTTGTTCATCTCGACGTACGGCTCGACGCGCCCGCCCGAGAGCTTGAGCGTGCCGGTGATCTGTACGCCGCTGAGTTTGAGGGCCGCGACCCGCCCGGGCAGCGCGGGCGGCCCGCTGAGCAGCAGCAGCGCGACGACGCGCGCGCGGACGCAGCGTTCGGGGGGCCACGGACGGGGGGACAACGGGTCGTCCAGGACGGGATTGCGGGTGCGGAGGTCGTACGTACTGCCGTTGCGGAACGCCTGCCACATGCCGAGTTCCGAGGCACTGAGCCAGTCGGGCGCTTCGACGTCTTGCTGCGGCTCGGTCAAGGCCGCCCCTTTCGCCGATTCGTACAGCCGTTCTTCCCTCTGTGTGACGGGCTGAACGCTAGTGGTCATGAATGACGCGTGGGGCGTGTATCAGCCAGTGATACGGAGGCTCGGCTGCCGGATGGGGTCTGAGAGAATTGTCAGCGTGATCTCTCGAATCGATCTGCGCGGTGACGCCCTCCCCGAGGGTGCCGACCTGCGCGACCTGCTGCCCCGTGCCGACTTCGATGTACAGGCCGCCCTGGAGAAGGTGCGGCCCATCTGCGAGGACGTGCATCATCGGGGCACGGCGGCGCTGATCGAGTACGCGGAGAAATTCGACGGCGTGAAGCTGGAGCGCGTACGGGTTCCGGCGGAGGCGCTGAGCGCCGCCCTGGAGCAGCTCGAGCCCAAGGTCAGGGCCGCGCTCGAGGAGTCGATCCGGCGCGCCCGCATCGTGCACCGCGAGCAGCGCCGCAGCGAGCACACCACACAGGTCGTGCCCGGCGGCACGGTCACCGAGCGCTGGGTGCCGGTCGGACGCGTGGGCCTGTACGCGCCCGGCGGCCGGTCCGTCTACCCCTCCTCCGTGATCATGAACGTGGTCCCGGCGCAGGAGGCCGGAGTCGAGTCGATCGCGCTCGCTTCCCCCGCCCAGGCGGAGTTCGGCGGCCTGCCGCACCCCACGATCCTCGCGGCCTGCGCGCTGCTCGGCATCGACGAGGTGTACGCCGCGGGCGGCGCCACGGCCGTCGCGATGTTCGCGTACGGAACGGACGAGTGCGCGCCGGTCAACATGGTCACCGGTCCCGGCAACATCTGGGTGGCCGCCGCCAAGCGCTACTTCACCGGCCTCATCGGCATCGACACCGAGGCCGGCCCCACCGAGATCGCGGTCCTCGCCGACGACACGGCCGACCCGGTGCACGTCGCCGCCGACCTGATCAGCCAGGCCGAGCACGACCCGCTGGCCGCCGCCGTCCTGGTGACGGACTCCGAGGAGCTCGCGGTCGCGGTCGAGAAGGAGCTGGAGCCGCAGGTCGCGGCCACCAAGCACCGTGACGACCGGATCATTCCGGCGCTCGGCGGCAAGCAGTCGTCCATCGTCCTGGTCGACTCCATGGAAGAGGGCCTCAAGGTCGTCGACGCGTACGGCGCCGAGCACCTGGAGATCCAGACCGCCGACGCCGCCGCGCTCGCCCGGCGCGTACGCAACGCGGGCGCGATCTTCGTCGGCCCGTACGCCCCGGTCTCGCTCGGCGACTACTGCGCCGGCTCCAACCACGTCCTGCCGACCGGCGGCTGCGCCTGCCACTCGTCGGGCCTGTCGGTCCAGTCGTTCCTTCGCGGCATCCACATCGTGGACTACACGCGCGACGCGCTCGCCGAGGTCACGCACCACGTGGTGACGCTGGCCGAGGCGGAGGACCTTCCGGCGCACGGCGCCGCCCTGAAGGCGCGCTTCGGATGGAAGGTGCCGACGGAATGACCCGTGCGACCAGCACCACCCGTATCGACGATCTCCCCATCCGCGACGAGCTGCGCGGCAAGTCCCCGTACGGCGCGCCCCAGCTCGACGTGCCCGTACGGCTGAACACCAACGAGAACCCGTACCCGCTGCCCGAGGCGCTCGTCGAGCGCATCGCGGAGCGGGTGCGCGACGCGGCCCGCGAGCTCAACCGCTACCCGGACCGGGACGCGGTCGAGCTGCGCACCGAGCTGGCCCGCTACCTCACCCGCACCGCCGGGTACGAGGTCGCCATGGCCAACGTCTGGGCGGCCAACGGCTCCAACGAGGTCATCCAGCAGCTGCTCCAGACCTTCGGCGGCCCCGGCCGTACCGCCATCGGCTTCGAGCCGTCGTACTCGATGCACGGCCTCATCTCGCGCGGCACCGGCACCGGCTGGATCTCCGGGCCGCGCAACGAGGACTTCACCATCGACGTCGCGGCGGCCGAGAAGTCCATCGCCGAGAACCAGCCCGATGTCGTCTTCATCACCTCGCCCAACAACCCCACCGGCACGGCGGTCGGAGCCGACACCGTCCTCGCGCTGTACGAGGCGGCCCAGGCGGCCAAGCCGTCGCTTGTCGTCGTCGACGAGGCGTACGGCGAATTCAGCCACCACCCGTCCCTGCTGCCGCTGATCGAGGGACGGCCGAACATGGTGCTCTCCCGCACCATGTCCAAGGCGTTCGGCGCCGCCGGTCTGCGCCTCGGGTACCTCGCCGCCGACCCCGCCGTGGTCGACGCCGTACAGCTGGTGCGCCTGCCGTACCACCTGTCGTCCGTCACGCAGGCCACCGCGCTCGCCGCGCTCGAACACACCGATACGCTGCTGGGGTACGTCGAGCAGCTCAAGACCGAGCGGGACCGCCTGGTCACCGAGCTGCGCGCCATCGGCTTCGAGGTGACGGACTCGGACGCCAACTTCGTCCAGTTCGGCCGGTTCGACGGCGCGGCAGGCTCCCACGAGGCGTGGCAGCGGATCCTCGACCAGGGCGTCCTGGTCCGTGACAACGGCGTACCGGGCTGGCTGCGGGTCACCGCCGGCACCCCCGAAGAGAACGACGCGTTCCTCGATGCGGTACGCGCACTGAAGAAGGAGCACAGCTCATGAGTCGCGTAGGACGCGTCGAGCGGACCACCAAGGAGACCTCGGTCGTCGTCGAGATCAACCTCGACGGCACCGGCAAGGTCGATGTGTCGACAGGCGTCGGCTTCTACGACCACATGCTCGACCAGCTCGGCCGCCACGGCCTCTTCGACCTCACCGTGAAGACCGACGGGGACCTGCACATCGACTCGCACCACACGATCGAGGACACCGCCCTGGCTCTCGGCGCCGCCTTCAAGCAGGCGCTCGGCGACAAGGTCGGCATCTACCGCTTCGGCAACTGCACGGTGCCGCTGGACGAGTCGCTCGCCCAGGTCACCGTGGATCTCTCCGGCCGCCCATACCTCGTGCACACCGAGCCCGAGAAGATGGCGCCGATGATCGGCGAGTACGACACGACGATGACCCGGCACATCCTGGAGTCCTTCGTCGCGCAGGCCCAGATCGCCCTGCACGTGCACGTCCCGTACGGACGCAACGCGCACCACATCGTGGAGTGCCAGTTCAAGGCCCTGGCGCGGGCCCTGCGGTACGCGTCGGAGCACGACCCGCGCGCCGCCGGCATCCTCCCCTCCACCAAGGGCGCACTGTGACAGGCCTCTCCACCATTCTGATCGTCGTCGGGCTCTTCCTCCTGGGAGGCGTGTACTCCTTCTGGAAGCAGGAGCTGCCCAAGGGCGTCATCGTGCTCCTCGGGATCGGCGCCGTGATGTGCCTGGTCGCCGGTGTCATGCGAATCCAAGGACTCTGGGCATGAGCGACAAGAAGAAGATCGTCGTCTTCGACTACGGCTTCGGCAATGTCCGCTCCGCCGAGCGGGCGCTGGCCCACGTCGGCGCGGACGTCGAGATCACCCGCGACTTCGACAAGGCCATGAACGCCGACGGGCTGCTCGTCCCCGGCGTCGGCGCCTTCTCCGCCTGCATGAAGGGGCTGCGCGACGCGCGCGGCGACTGGATCGTCGGCCGCAGGCTCTCCGGCGGCCGCCCGGTGATGGGCATCTGCGTGGGCATGCAGATCCTCTTCGAGCGCGGTATCGAGCACGGGGTGGAGACCGAGGGCCTCGACGAGTGGCCCGGCACGGTCGGCCCGCTCCAGGCGCCGGTCGTCCCGCACATGGGCTGGAACACGGTCCGGGCGCCCGAGGACAGCGAGCTGTTCGCCGGCCTCGACGCCGACGCGCGCTACTACTTCGTGCACTCGTACGCCGTGCACGACTGGAGCCTGGAAGTCACCAACGCCAAGATCCGTGCGCCCAAGGTCACTTGGAGCACGCACGGCGAGCCCTTCGTGGCGGCCGTCGAGAACGGCGCGCTGTGGGCGACCCAGTTCCACCCCGAGAAGTCCGGCGACGCCGGCGCCCAGCTGCTGACCAACTGGATCGGAACCCTCTGATGCCCTCCGCGAACACCGCGAAGCTTGAACTGCTCCCCGCCGTCGACGTCCGCGACGGTCAGGCCGTGCGCCTGGTCCATGGCGAGTCCGGCTCGGAGACGTCGTACGGCGATCCCCTTCAGGCCGCCCTCGCCTGGCAGCAGGCGGGCGCCGAGTGGCTGCACCTCGTCGACCTCGACGCGGCGTTCGGCACCGGTGACAACCGGGCTCGGATCGCCGAGGTCGCCCGTTCCATGGACATCAAGGTCGAGCTGTCCGGCGGCATCCGCGACGACGCCTCGCTCGCGGCGGCGCTCGCCACCGGCTGCAAGCGCGTCAACCTCGGTACGGCCGCGCTGGAGACCCCCGAGTGGGTCGCCAAGGTCATCGCGGAGTACGGCGACAAGATCGCGGTCGGCCTGGACGTGCGCGGTACGACCCTGCGCGGCCGCGGCTGGACCCGCGACGGCGGCGACCTCTACGAGACGCTGGCGCGCCTCGACTCCGAGGGCTGCGCGCGGTACGTCGTCACGGACATCGCCAAGGACGGCACGCTCCAGGGCCCGAACCTGGAACTCCTGAAGAACGTCTGCGCCGCGACCGACAAGCCCGTCGTCGCCTCCGGCGGCGTCTCCTCCCTCGACGACCTGCGCGCGATCGCGTCGCTCGTCCCCGAGGGTGTTGAGGGCGCGATCGTCGGAAAGGCGCTGTACGCCAAGGCGTTCACGCTGGAAGAGGCGCTGGCGGCGGTGTCCGCATGACGGTGTCCCCTTCCGGTTCCGTACGCAAGGTCTCGACCGGTGCCCCGTGGGAGGAGCAGTTCGGCTACTCCCGCGCCGTTGAGCTGCCGAACGGCCTGGTCCTCGTCTCGGGCTGCACGTCGGTCGTGGACGGCGTCATCGACGCCGGTACGCCGTACCAGCAGACCCTCACCGCATTCGGCGTCGCCTTCGGCGCGCTGGAGCAGGTCGGCCTCGGACGCGAGGACGTCGTACGCACCCGCATGTACATCACGCACGCCCGGGACGTCGACGACGTCGGTCGCGCGCACAAGGAGCTGTTCGACGACGTGCGGCCGGCGGCGTCGATGATCATCGTCTCCGGATTCGTGGACCCGAGCCTGGTCGTCGAGATCGAGATCGAGGCCTACCGAGGAGACCGAGGAGGTCGCGACTCATGACCCTCGCGGTCCGAGTGATCCCCTGCCTGGACGTCGACAACGGCAGAGTCGTCAAGGGCGTCAACTTCCAGAACCTGCGCGACGCCGGCGACCCCGTCGAGATGGCGAAGCTGTACGACGCGGAGGGCGCCGACGAGCTGACGTTCCTCGACATCACCGCGTCCTCCGGCAACCGGGAGACGACGTACGACGTGGTGCGCCGCACCGCCGAGCAGGTCTTCATCCCGCTGACGGTCGGCGGCGGCGTACGCACCACCGAGGACGTCGACAAGCTGCTGCGGGCCGGCGCGGACAAGGTCGGCGTGAACACCGCCGCCATCGCCCGTCCCGACCTGATCCGCGAAATCGCGGAGCGCTTCGGGCGGCAGGTCCTGGTGCTGTCGGTCGACGCACGCCGTACGGAATCCGGCTCATTCGAGGTCACGACGCACGGCGGCCGCAAGTCCGCCGGCATCGACGCGGTCGAGTGGGCGCACCGGGCGGCGGAGCTCGGAGCGGGCGAGATCCTGCTCAACTCGATGGACGCGGACGGCACGAAGGACGGCTACGACACCGAGATGATCGCGGCGGTGCGCAAGCACGTCACCGTCCCGGTGATCGCGTCCGGTGGCGCGGGCAGGCTCGCCCACTTCCCGCCGGCGATCGCGGCGGGCGCGGACGCGGTGCTCGCGGCGTCGGTCTTCCACTTCGGCGACCTGCGGATCTCCCAGGTCAAGGACACCTTGCGCGAGGCGGGCCACCCGGTCCGTTAGCCGCCCTGCGGGCGTCTCCTCGAACGCCGGAGGTGCGGATGGTTCCACCACCACATCCACACCTCCGGCGTTCGAGGAACGGGCTCCCCGGGCGGAGCGGCGCTACATGGAGATACCGAGCTTCGCCTCGCGCAGGCGCTCGATCGCTTCCTTGTCGCCCTCCAGCTCCACCCGCGCCGAGTCCTGCCGCCCGAAGGCGAACAGCACCAGCTCACCCGGCTCGCCCGTGACCGTCACCACCGGCGTCCCGCGATGCGCCACCGCCGTCTGCCCGTCCGGGCGCCGCAGCACCACACCCACCGGCGCCTTGCGGCCGAGGAGACGGGCCGCCTTCTCGATCCGCGACCAGAGAGCGTTCGCGAACACCGCGTCCAGCTCGCGCGGCGTCCAGTCGGGCTGTGCCCGCCGTACATCCTCGGCGTGGACGTAGAACTCGACGGTGTTGGCGGCCTCGTCGAGCTGCTTGAGCGCGTACGGAGACATCCGTGGCGGACCGGTGCGGATGAGCTGGATCAGTTCCTCGTACGGCTTGGCGGCGAACTCCGCCTGCACCCGCTCCAGCCGGCTCTTCAGCGCCGCGAGCACTATCCCGCCCGCCGCGTCCGCGCGGCGCTCGCGCACCACGACGTGGGCGGCGAGTTCGCGGGTGGTCCAGCCGTCGCACAGCGTCGGGGCATCGGGTCCGGCAGCCTCCAGCAGGTCGGCGAGGAGAAGTCGTTCACGCTTGGCATGGGTCGACATGACGGCCAGCGTACGGCCGTAACTCCGCCGGGGCCACGGCGCCGCGCGTCCAATGACCGGACGGCGTCCGTGCCGAGGCCCGCAGGCGCGGCACAATGGCGGACATGACCAGTACGCCCCCTCCCAGCAGCCTCGACCCCGCCATCGCCGCCCGCCTCAAGCGGAGCGCCGACGGCCTGGTCCCGGCCATCGCCCAGCAGTACGACACCGGTGAGGTGCTCATGCTCGGCTGGATGGACGACGAGGCGCTCCACCGGACCCTCACCACGGGACGCTGCACATACTGGTCGCGCAGCCGCCAGGAGTACTGGGTCAAGGGCGACACCTCGGGCCACTTCCAGCACGTCAAGTCGGTCGCGCTCGACTGCGACGCCGACACCGTCCTCGTCAGGGTCGACCAGATCGGCGCCGCCTGTCACACCGGCGACCGCACCTGCTTCGACTCCGACGTGCTCCTCCCGCTCGCGAAGTAAGGTCACCGGCCATGGACATCGAGACCTTCCGCAAGCTGGCCGTCGACCGGCGTGTCATCCCCGTCAGCCGCAGGCTGCTCGCGGACGGCGACACCCCCGTCGGCCTCTACCGCAAGCTCGCCGCGGAGCGCCCCGGCACCTTCCTCCTGGAGTCCGCCGAGAACGGCCGCTCCTGGTCCCGTTACTCCTTCGTCGGCGTACGCAGCGCCGCGACCCTCACCGCCCGCGACGGCCAGGCGCACTGGCTCGGGACGCCGCCCGTCGGCGTGCCCGTGGACGGCGACCCGCTCGACGCGCTGCGCGCCACCATCGACGCACTGCACACCCCGCGCGATCTCGCGGGCGGCCTGCCGCCGTTCACCGGCGGCATGGTCGGCTACCTCGGGTACGACGTCGTACGCCGCCTGGAGAAGATCGGCGAGCACGGCCGGGACGATCTCCGGCTGCCCGAGCTGACCATGCTGCTCACCTCGGACCTGGCCGTGCTCGACCACTGGGACGGCTCGGTGCTGCTGATCGCCAACGCGATCAACCACAACGACCTCGACACGGGCGTCGACGAGGCGTACACCGACGCCGTGGCCCGGCTCGACGCGATGGAGGCCGACCTCAGCCGGGCCGTGCCCACCTCGCCCGCTGCCCTGCCCCCGTCCGAGCTGCCGCCGTACACCGCGCTGTGGGGCGGCGAGGCATACCAGGCCGCCGTCGACGACATCAAGGAGCGCATCCGCGCGGGCGAGGCCTTCCAGGTCGTACCGTCCCAGCGCTTCGAGACGCCGTGCACGGCGAGCGCGCTCGATGTCTACCGGGTACTGCGCGCCACCAACCCGTCGCCGTACATGTACCTCTTCCGCTTCGACGGCTTCGACGTCGTCGGCTCCAGCCCCGAGGCGCTGGTCAAGGTCGAGGACGGGCGCGCGATGGTGCACCCGATCGCCGGGACCCGCCACCGCGGCGCCACGCCGCAGGAGGACCAGGCGCTCGCCGACGAGCTGCTCGCCGACCCCAAGGAGCGCGCCGAGCACCTGATGCTCGTCGACCTCGGCCGCAACGACCTGGGCCGGGTCTGCGAGCCCGGCAGCGTCGAGGTCGTCGACTTCATGTCCGTCGAGCGGTACTCGCACGTCATGCACATCGTGTCGACCGTGACCGGCCGGGTCGCGCCGGGTCGCAGCGCCTTCGACGTGCTGACCGCCTGCTTCCCGGCGGGCACGCTGTCCGGAGCGCCGAAGCCGCGCGCCATGCAGATCATCGAGGAGCTGGAGCCGTCGCGGCGCGGACTGTACGGCGGCTGCGTCGGCTACCTCGACTTCGCCGGCGACTCCGACACCGCCATCGCGATCCGTACCGCCCTGCTCCGCGACGGTACGGCATATGTGCAGGCCGGAGCGGGTGTGGTGGCCGACTCGGACCCGGTCGCCGAGGACAACGAGTGCCGGAACAAGGCGGCCGCGGTGCTGCGCGCGGTCCACACGGCGAACCGCCTCTGACCGCGATCCGGACGTAAGGGATAGTGGGGTGCGTGAGTGCCGCAACCCCCGTACCCCTTCCGCTTCCGCGCGGCGAGAGCGTGCCGGCCGCCTCCACGGGCCGCCGCAGCCTCGCCGCCGCCCTGCTGCTCGGCGCCCTCGGCGCCGCCGTCGTGCTCCTGGCCTCCGGCCGGATCTGGGCCGAGGGCGCGGCCGTGGTGCCCGGCGGCGCACTGCCCCTCGACGTCGAGGGGCAGGACGTCACCGGTACCCCCGCGGCGCTGGCCATCGTCGGCCTCGCCGCGCTCGTCGCGGTCTTCGCGGTCCGCAGGGCGGGTCGCCTGCTGGTCGCCGGGCTGCTCGCGCTGAGCGGCGCGGGCGCCGCCGTAACCGCCCTCCTCGGCGCGTCCGGCGACGCGGCCCTCGACGAGAAGGCCGCGGAGATGACCGGCGACGCCGCCGCTACGGCCGGCTCGCTGACGCACACGGCATGGCCGTACGTGACGGCGGCGGGCGGCCTGCTGATCCTGGCCGCCGGACTGCTCGCACTGTGGTGCGGCAGGAAATGGCCCTCCATGTCCGGCCGTTACGAGCGCGACGGCAGCCCACGGGCCCGCAGGGCCCCCGCCGCCCCGGACCCGGACCGGCCCGAGGACCTCTGGAAGGCCCTCGACCGCGGCGAGGACCCGACGCGCGACGCATGACCCCCGAGATCACGCGCCCGCTCCTCGTACGGGACAATGAGCGACGAGCGTACGACTCACGGATCATCACCTCACCACAGAGCGAAAGCAACGAGGAGCAACTCATGGCGGGCACGAGCCACGGACACACCCCGGCCGCCTGGACCGGTGTCACCATCTCCTTCATCGGTTTCTGCATTTCGGGCGCCTTCATGGTGCTGGCCAATCCGTTCGGCTTCTGGGCCGGACTCGTCGTCGTACTGCTCGGTGGTGTGGTCGGGATGGCCATGAGTGCCGCGGGTCTCGGCATGCCGAAGGAGTCCGAGGAGACGCGGCGGGCCCGTGACGAGGCCGGCCAGGCGCAGGTCCAGGCCCACTGACAACACCTCCCCGGCCCGGCCTTCGCCGGCGCCGACGCGGTTCCGACGCGGATCTGAAGCAAGGCGCAGCCCCAGGCGGGCTGCGCCTTTCCTCATGAGCGGGGACAATCGGCGCGTGGATACCGTGCCTTCACCCGCCCCGGCCCCCTCGCCGGGCCCCCCGCGGCCCCCCGCGTCGCTCGTCCGCCGGCTCGCCGCGCCGGCCGTCACGCTCGCGGGCGTCGCGGCGGCCTTCGTGTACGTGGGCACCGTCGACCCCAATGAGCCGGGCCACTACCCCGTCTGCCCGCTCCTGCAGCTCACCGGCATCTATTGCCCCGGCTGCGGCGGGCTGCGGAGCGCCCACGGGGTCGCCACCGGTGATCTGGCGGGCGCGCTCGGCGCCAACGCCATGGCGGTCGTCGGGTACGGCGTCTTCGCCGTGCTGTGGGCCGTCTGGGTGGTACGCGCGACCCGGGGAATCCCGATGCGGATCTTCCTCAGGCCCGTCTACTGGTGGAGCATCGGCGCTGTGGCCGCGATCTTCAGCGTCGTCCGGAACCTGCCGTTCGGCTCGGCACTCGCTCCGTGAAGTCCCAGGTAGTGGGACTGACCGCCACTCGATGCGAGACCTGAGGCCTCCTGCGGATAGCATTGGTATGGCTGATCCTGGTCCACCATCACCCTCCCGGAAGGGGGCCGCTCGCGTGAGTGTGCTCGACGAGATCATCGAAGGCGTGCTCGCCGACCTCGCGGAGCGGCAGGCAACCGTCAGTCTCGACGAGCTCAAGGACCGCGCGGCCAAGGCAGCCCCGGCCAAGGACGGAGTCGCCGCGCTGCGCGGCGACGGAGTCCAGGTCATCTGCGAGGTCAAGCGCTCCAGCCCTTCCAAGGGCGCGCTCGCCGCGATCGCGGACCCCGCCGGACTCGCCGCCGACTACGAGGCGGGCGGCGCGGCCGTCATCTCCGTACTGACCGAGCAGCGTCGCTTCGGCGGCTCGCTGGCCGACCTCGAGGCCGTACGCGCCAGGGTCGACATCCCGGTGCTCCGCAAGGACTTCATCGTCACGGCCTACCAGCTCTGGGAGGCGCGGGCGTACGGCGCCGACCTGGCCCTGCTGATCGTGGCCGCCCTCGAGCAGGAGGCCCTGGTCTCCCTGATCGAGCGGGCCGAGTCCATCGGACTCACGCCGCTGGTCGAGGCGCACGACGAGGAAGAGGTCGAGCGCGCGGTCGAGGCCGGCGCGAAGATCATCGGCATCAACGCGCGCAACCTCAAGACCCTCAAGGTCGACCGCGGCACGTTCGAGCGGGTCGCCCCCGAGGTCCCGGCAGGCATCATCACGATCGCCGAGTCCGGCGTCCGCGGCCCGCACGACCTCATCGCCTACGCCAACGCGGGCGCCGACGCGGTCCTCGTGGGCGAGTCGCTGGTCACCGGCCGTGACCCCAAGGGCGCCGTCGCCGACCTGGTCGCCGCAGGTGCCCACCCCGCCCTGCGCCACGGCCGGAGCTGACTCCGCCCCCATGACCACCCTCCGCAGCACCGTCGCACGCACCCGGCCGGGCCTTCGCCCGTCCGGGGCGCAGGCGCGCGACCCGCACGCGCCGCTGGCGCGCGGGTGCCGCCCGCGCGGGTGCCGGGCTCCGGCGCGGCGGGTACGGGGACGCCGGGTGCGGTACCACATCGGTTCCGAGCCGGGCCAGATCAACGGCATGCGATGGCGCACCGAAGGCGCGCTGTAGCGGTTCGCCATGCCCGTACGCCCGGATGCGTCCGAGGCGTACCGGGGCGGGCGCGCTCGCCGCGCATACGGTCAAGTCCACCCGTTGATCTTTCATGGGGCGCCAGCCCCTTCTGAGGAGTACGTCGGATGTCTTCTGACTTCTTCATTCCGGACCCCGAGGGCACCGTCCCCAGCGCCGAGGGCTACTTCGGCGCGTACGGCGGCAAGTTCATCCCGGAGGCGCTCGTCGCCGCGGTCGACGAGGTCGCCGTCGAGTACGACAAGGCCAAGTCCGACCCGGCCTTCGCGGCCGAGCTGAACGAGCTCATGGTCAACTACACCGGCCGGCCCAGCTCGCTCACCGAGGTGGCCCGGTTCGCCGAGCACGCGGGCGGCGCGCGCATCTTCCTCAAGCGCGAGGACCTCAACCACACCGGCTCACACAAGATCAACAACGTGCTGGGCCAGGCGCTGCTCACCAAGCGCATGGGCAAGACGCGGGTGATCGCGGAGACGGGCGCCGGCCAGCACGGTGTGGCCACCGCCACGGCGTGCGCCCTGTTCGGTCTCGAATGCACCATCTACATGGGCGAGATCGACACCCGGCGTCAGGCGCTGAACGTGGCCCGGATGAGGATGCTCGGCGCCGAGGTCGTCGCCGTGAAGTCCGGCAGCCGGACGCTCAAGGACGCCATCAACGAGGCGTTCCGTGACTGGGTCGCCAATGTCGACCGTACGCACTACCTCTTCGGCACGGTCGCCGGCCCGCACCCCTTCCCCGCCATGGTCCGCGACTTCCACCGCGTCATCGGCGTCGAGGCCCGCCGCCAGATCCTGGAACGCACCGGCCGGCTGCCCGACGCGGCCGTCGCCTGTGTGGGCGGCGGGTCCAATGCCATCGGGCTCTTCCACGCCTTCATCCCGGACACGGGCGTACGCCTGGTCGGATGCGAGCCCGCCGGGCACGGCATCGAGACGGGTGAGCACGCGGCGACCCTGTCGGCGGGCGAGCCCGGCATCCTGCACGGCTCGCGGTCGTACGTCCTCCAGGACGAGGAGGGCCAGATCACTGAGCCGTACTCGATTTCGGCGGGCCTCGACTACCCGGGCATCGGTCCCGAGCACGCGTACCTCAAGGACAGCGGGCGCGGCGAGTACCGGGCCGTGACGGACGACGCGGCGATGCAGTCGCTGCTCCTCCTGTCCCGCACCGAGGGCATCATCCCGGCCATCGAGTCCGCCCACGCCCTCGCCGGCGCGCTGGAGCTCGGCAAGGAGCTCGGAAAGGACGGGTTGATCCTGGTCAATCTGTCCGGGCGTGGCGACAAGGACATGGACACGGCCGCCCGCTACTTCGGCCTGTACGACACCGATGCCGCGGTCGAGGCCGACGCCTCCGCCGTCAACGGCGCCGCCGAGATCCAGAGGGACACCAAGTGAGCGGGAACATTCAGCTGCTGAGCGACACCCTGGGGCGGGCCAAGTCGGAGAACCGGGCCGCCCTCATCGCCTACCTCCCGGCCGGATTCCCCACCGTGGACGGCGGCATCGACGCGGTCAAGGCGGTCATCGAGGGCGGCGCGGACGTCGTCGAGATCGGGCTGCCGCACAGCGACCCGGTGCTCGACGGCCCGGTCATCCAGACCGCCGACGACATCGCCCTGCGCGGCGGAGTGAAGATCGCCGACGTGATGCGCACGGTCCGCGAGGCCCATGAGGCGACCGGGGCCCCGGTGCTCGTCATGACGTACTGGAACCCGATCGACCGGTACGGCGTAGAGCGGTTCACCGCCGAGCTGGCAGAGGCGGGCGGCGCGGGCTGCATCCTGCCCGACCTCCCGGTCCAGGAGTCCGTCCTGTGGCGCGAGCACGCGGAGAAACACGGTCTGGCCACGGTCTTCGTGGTCGCGCCGAGCAGCAAGGACGAGCGGCTCGCCACGATCACCGCGGCCGGATCCGGGTTCGTCTACGCGGCCTCGCTGATGGGCGTGACCGGCACGCGTGAGTCGGTGGGCGCGCAGGCGCAGGACCTGGTGCGGCGGACACGGGCGACGACCGAGCTGCCGGTGTGCGTCGGGCTCGGGGTCTCCAACGCCGTACAGGCCAAGGAGGTCGCGGCCTTCGCCGACGGTGTGATCGTCGGCTCCGCCTTCGTGCAGCGGCTTCTCGACGCCCCGGATCGTGCGGCAGGTCTGGAAGCCGTACGGAAGCTCGCCGGAGAGCTGGCGGAAGGCGTCCGCAGGGGCGGCACGAACGCCTGACACGAACACCTGGGCGGTGTAGCTCGTACGGGTGGACCTGGACCGGGGAGGCACGCTGGTGCCTCCCCGGTTCGTTGCTGCGGGTGTGAGTGACAAGAACCGTGACGGAAAACGAACCGCCCGCGAGCGCCTGATCCAGGAGCGCGAGGCGCAGAAGGCGCGCGACAAGCGCCGGCGGACACTGATCGTGGCCGGCGCCGTGGTCGGCGTGCTGGGCCTGGCCGCCGTGGTCGGCATCCTCGCCGCGAACGCGGGCTCGGACGGGGACGACGACAGCGCGAGCGCCGTGGTCGCACCCGAGGGGACGGACGCCAAGGGCGATCCGCTGATCCCGGTGGGGGCGACGGACGCACCGTCGACGCTCACGGTGTGGGAGGACTTCCGCTGCCCGGCGTGCGCCCAGTTCGAGAACGCCTTCCGGGACACGATCCATGAGCTGGAGGCGGCGGGCCAGATCAAGGTCCAGTACCACCTGGCCACGCTCATCGACGGGAACATGGGCGGCTCCGGATCGCTGAACGCGGCCAACGCCGCGGCGTGTGCGCAGGACGTGGGCAAGTTCGTGCCGTACCACGACGTGCTGTACCAGAACCAGCCGCCGGAGCCCGACGACGCCTTCAGCAAGGACAGCCGTCTGATCGAGCTGGCGGGGAAGGTCGACGGGCTCGTCACGGAACCGTTCAAGCAGTGTGTGTCCGACGGGACGCACAACGGCTGGGTGCGCAAGTCCAACGAGGCGTTCCAGAAGGGCAACTTCAGCGGGACGCCGACCGTCCAGCTCAACGGGGAGTCGATCTTCCCGAAGAAGGGCAACGAACAGATCTCGCCCGACAACCTGAAGAAGTGGGTCGCCGAGGCCAACAAGGGCAAGAAGGCGGGGACGGCGACCGCCACACCGCCGGCGTCCCCGACCTCCCCGGCGCCCGCGCCGTCGGGGTCGTCGGCGCCCCCGGCTTCCGTGCCGCCCGCCTCCGCGTCCCGGGCGCCCTCGCCGCCTCCGGCGTCCATGCCGCAGGCCTCTGTGCCGCCGGCTTCCGCGCCGCAGGGTTCGGTGCCGCAGGGGTACGTGCCTCCGGTCACGCCGTAGCGCCCGGTGCGGGGCGCGGGGCGGGCCGCCCGTTACCCAGACGTTGCCGGGTGGGTTGCCGTACGTCCCACCCGGCAAGGTAGCGTCGACCCTGCCATGGACCTTGCCTACATCCCCAGCCCGTCGACCGGTGTGATCGAGCTCGGACCGATCCCGCTCCGCGGCTACGCGTTCTGCATCATCATTGGCGTCTTTGTGGCCGTCTGGTACGGCAACAAGCGCTGGATCGCCCGCGGAGGCAAAGCCGGCACGGTCGCCGACATCGCCGTGTGGGCGGTCCCCTTCGGCCTCGTCGGCGGACGGCTGTACCACGTCGTCACCGACTACCAGCTGTACTTCAGCGAGGGCCAGAACTGGGTCGACGCGTTCAAGATCTGGGAGGGCGGCCTCGGCATCTGGGGCGCCGTCGCTCTCGGCGCGGTCGGAGCCTGGATCGGCTGCCGCCGCCGCGGGATCCCCCTCCCGGCCTGGGCCGACGCGATGGCTCCCGGTCTCGCCTTCGCCCAGGCGATCGGCCGATGGGGAAACTGGTTCAACCAGGAGCTCTACGGACGGCCGACTGACGTGCCCTGGGCGCTCAAGATCTCCGAGGGCGTGAACCGCGAGGCAGGCACGTACCACCCGACCTTCCTGTACGAGTCGCTGTGGTGCATCGGCGCCGCGCTGCTGGTCATCTGGGCCGACCGCCGCTTCAAGCTCGGGCACGGCCGGGTCTTCGCGCTGTACGTCGCGCTGTACTGCACCGGTCGGGGCTGGATCGAGTACATGCGGGTCGACGAGGCGCATCACGTGCTGGGGCTGCGACTGAACGTGTGGACCTCGATCGTGGTGTTCGTGTGCGCGGTGGCGTACTTCGTGATCTCGGCGAAGGTGCGGCCGGGGCGCGAGGAGATCGTCGAACCGGGGTCTCCTGAGGCGCGCGCCAAGTCGGGGGCTGATGCCGGTGCCGATGCCGATGGTGACGCCGGTGCCGATGCCGATGGTGACGCCGGTGTCGAGGCCGATGCGGTCGCTGACGGCGAATCCGGGCACAGGGCTGATGCCAAGGACTAGGGCGTCCGGCGGCGTTCCGGCCGCCTGACCCCGTTTCTTCCAAGGCTTCGGACGGGCTGGAACTACCCGCTCAGCGGGCAGTTCCAGCCCGTCCGGCGTGTGCAACCCGACGCCGGTCTATCGGCCGCCGCGCGATGCCAGAGCCAGGATCCTGTGGGCGGCTGCGACGACCGCCGCGTCGACGAAACGGCCGTCGGGCAGCGCCAGAGCGCCCCCGTCCGTCGCTGCGGCTTTGACGACCTCCTCCGCCTGCTC
The DNA here is from genome assembly GCF_053646035.1 of Streptomyces sp. NPDC055287. Taxonomy (NCBI): domain Bacteria; kingdom Bacillati; phylum Actinomycetota; class Actinomycetes; order Kitasatosporales; family Streptomycetaceae; genus Streptomyces; species Streptomyces sp. NPDC055287. Next base: position 198,697 of record NZ_JBSHNE010000012.1, read on the forward strand.
GACCTCCCGGGGCGCGGGAAGGAACGCGCGCTCGATCACCGGCAGCTGGCGGGGATGCAGCGCCGTACGGCCCAGGAGGCCGAGCGCCCGGCCCCGCGCACACGACGCCGCCAGTCCCTCCAGGTCCCGTACGTCGGCGTACACCGACTGGACCGGCGGCTCCAGTCCCGCCGCCCGTGCGGCGACCACCACCCGGCTGCGCGGCCACGCGAGCCCGGCGTCGTCCCGTACGCCCAGATCCGCGCAGAGGTCCGCCTCGCCCAGGGCGATCCCGCGCAGACGTGGGTGCGCGCCGGCGATCACGTACGCGTGCTCGATGCCCAGCGCTGATTCGAGCAGGGCGTACAGCGGCACGTCCGGCATCCGGTGCGCGACGCGGCGTACTTCGGAGGGGTCCGTGATCTTCGGGAGGCGAAGGGCCGCGAGGCCGGGGAGGCGGTCGAGGGCGTGAAGGTCGGCTTCGGCGAAGGGGGTGCCGAGGGCGTTCACCCGGACGTGGACGGGCGCCGGGGGGCGTTCGGTGAGGAGTTCGGCGGTCGCTGAGCGGGCGTACCCCTTGCGGTCGGGCGCGACCGCGTCCTCCAGGTCCACGATCACCACATCGGCGCCGGACCGCAGCGCCTTGACGACCGTCTCGGGGCGGTCACCCGGCACGTAGAGCCAGGTCAAGGCAGTCAGCGGTGTGGTCATCGGGTGCCGCCGGTCGCTCGGAGCGTGCCGATCTCGGATGCGGACAGGCCCGCCTCGGTGAGTACGGCGTCCGTGTCGGCGTTGTGCGGGCGGCCGGCCCAGCGGATTCCACCGGGGGTCTCGGAGAGGCGGAAGAGGACGTTCTGCATGCGCAGCGGGCCGAGTTCCGGGTCCTGGACCTCGGTGATGGTGTCCAGGGCGCGGTACTGCGGGTCGGTCATGACGTCCTGTACGTCGTAGACGGGCGCGATCGCCGCTTCCGCCTTTTCGAACGCGGCCAGCGCTTCGTCGCGGGTGCGGCGGCCGATCCAGTGCCCCACCGCCTCGTCGAGTTCGTCGGCGTGCTCGGCGCGGCCGCTGCCGGTCGTGAACCACGGTTCGTCGATCAGGTCGGGGCGGCCCACCAGGCGCATCACGCGCTCGGCCACGGACTGGGCCGACGTGGAGACGGCCACCCAGGCGCTGTCGGAGGTGCGGTAGGTGTTGCGCGGGGCGTTGTTGCGGGAGCGGTTGCCGGTGCGGGGCTGGACGTAGCCGAGTTGGTCGTACCAGAGCGGCTGGGGGCCGAGGACGGTGAGGATCGGTTCGATGATGGCCATGTCGACGACCTGGCCGCGGTGGGTTGTGGTGCGGGCCGTGAGCGCCGTCATCACGGCGTAGGCGGTGGCGAGCGCCGCGATCGAGTCGGCCAGGCCGAACGGGGGGAGCGTGGGCGGGCCTTCGGGCTCACCGGTGATCGCCGCGAAACCGCTCATCGCTTCGGCGAGCGTGCCGAAGCCGGGGCGGTGGGAGTACGGGCCGAACTGGCCGAAGCCGGTGACGCGGGTCAGGATCAGGCGGGGATTGACGGCGCTCAGTTCCGCCGGGCCGAGGCCCCACTTCTCCAGGGTGCCGGGGCGGAAGTTCTCGATGATCACGTCGGTGGTGGCGGTGAGGCGCAGGAGGGCGTCGCGGCCGGTGGGGCAGGAGAGGTCGAGGGTGATGGTGCGCTTGTTGCGGCCGAGCAGCTTCCACCACAGGCCGATGCCGTCCTTGGAGGGGCCGTGGCCCCGGGAGGGGTCGGGTTTGGTGGGGTGCTCGACCTTGATCACGTCCGCGCCGAAGTCGCCGAGCATGGTGGCGGCCAGGGGACCGGCGAAGAGGGTGGCCAGGTCGAGGACGCGCAGGCCGGTGAGGGGCTGGGGCGCGGGTGCGGGTGTGGGTGCTGGTGGTGTCGTCGTCATGGCCGGAGTGCCTCCGTGTGGGTGAGGTGGGCCAGGGTGTCGAAGCCGATGCCGTCCAGGCCGGCGACGGACGTGGCCAGGCGGTTGTGGAGGGGAGCGGTCCAGCGGCTGGGGATGGCGTCCGGGGAGCCGGCGACGAGGCCCGCGATGCTGCCGGCCGTCGCGCCGTTCGAGTCCGTGTCCCAGCCGCCGGACACCGCGCGGCAGATGGAGCCGGTGAAGTCGCCGTCCGCGTGGGTGAGCGCGGCCGCGATCAGGGCGGCGTTCGGCAGGACGTGCACCCAGTGGTGGTGGCCGTAGGTCGCGTGGAGGTCGTCCACGACGGTGTCGAAGCTGGTGGCGGATGCCCTGACCGCTGTTTCGATGCCGTGACGGACCGCTCGGGCGAGGCGGGATCCCGGGGGGACGACGGTCAGGCCGGTGCGCAGGCAGTGATGTACGTCGGTGGACCCGGCGGCGGCCTCGGCGATGGTCGCGGCGATGAACGTGGCGCCGTACACACCGTTGGCCGTGTGGGTGAGTGTCGCGTCCCGGTGGGCCTGTTCGGCGGCGGCGGCCGGGTCGCCGGGGTGCGTCCAGCCGTGGATGTCGGCTCGGATCAGGGCGCCGATCCATTCGCGGAACGGGTTGTGGTGGCTGGCGGTGTGAGGGGGCGTCAGGCCGAGGAGGAGGTTGCGGTAGGCGATGCGCTCGGCCGTGAAGGCGCGGCCGGCCGGTAGTTCGTCCAGCCAGAGCCCGGCCAGGTGGGTGGTCGTGAAGGCCTTGGTGTGGCGCTGGAGGAGGAGCAGGCCGAGGAGCGGGTAGTTGAGGTCGTCGTCCTCGGGCATGCCGTTGATGTTCTCGGCGAGGGACGTGGGGGCGGAGCGGCGGTTCCAGGGGTGGCGGCTGAGGAGGTGGCGGGGGACGCCCCGGGCGGTGAACCAGGTGTCCAGGGGCCAGTTGCCGGCGGCGGCGGCCAGTTGGCGGATGGCCGGGAGGGGGAGCTTTTCCACCGGCTTTCCCAGGAGGCAGCCGGCCGCTCGGCCCAGCCAGGCGGCGTGCAGGCGGGGGAGAAGGGGGGCCGCGGTAGCTTCTGCGCGGTGAGCTGGTCCGCCGTTCGCGGGGGCGTCGGGGTCGGTGCCGCGCCGGGGCGTCTCCTCGGGCGCCGAACACGCGGGTGCTCGGTGTTGTGCGGGGTGATCGCGTCCGACGTCCTGCGGGGAGCGCCCCGGCACGTCCCCTCCCGGCGCCGGAATGCGCCGGGCGGGGTGGGTACGGGGGGCGGTTGTGCCGCCGGGCCATGTCGGGCACGCGGATCTGATGGCGGGCAGGTCGGTCGGTTCTGCTTGGTGGGTGGGGGTGGGGAGTTGGGACAGGTCGTTCAGGAGGTGCTGCGCCAGGGCGCGGAGGCGGGCGGGTGCGGGGGTGGGGGACGCGCCGGCGGCGGGTGGGGCCGGGGGGCCGCCCGCCGCTTGCCAGCGGCTACGGATCGCTGTCGCGTCGCGGCCGTCCTCCGAGGCCTGGCGCAGTTCGTGGGTGATCAAGTCCTCCGGTTGCACCCAGGTCAGCCGTACGCTCACGCCGTGCCCGCCAGCGCCGTGAAGATCGCCTCGTGGGACCGGCGGCGCTCCGTGTCGCGGGTGTAGATCTCGCGGGTCACGGCCGCGAGGGTGCGCGCCGGGGCGTGCAGGTCGGTTCGGCTCGCCTCTGCGACGGTTTTCGCCCAGTCGGAGGGGATCGCCGCCTCGCCGTACAGGGCACCGGAGATGGCGCCGCTCATCGTGGCGATCGAGTCGCAGTCACGGCCGTAGTTGACCGAGCCCAGGACGGTGTGGCGGTAGTCGCCGCCGGCGACCAGGAGCATCCCGAGGGCGATGGGGAGTTCCTCGATGGAGTGCAGGCGGGAGGGGCGGCGGGCGGCGAGGGTCGGTCTGCGGTAGTCCGGGCCCACTGTGTCGAACGGCGCTACGGCGGCGCGGAGCGGGGCGAGCGCGGACTCGAAGTCGTGGTGGCGCACGGCGGCTTCGGCCACGGCCTCGATCGCCGAGCGGGTGCCGTCCTTCGCGAGGGACAGGCACGTGTCGACCACGGTGGCGGGCGTGGCCTCGGGGGCGCAGGCGGCGGCGACCGCGGCGGCGAAGACGCCGGCCGCCTCGCGTCCGTACGACGACTGGTGGGCGCCGGCCACGTCGATCGCCTCGGCGTACGCCGCGGTGGGGTTGCCCGCGTTGACCAGGCCGACCGGGGCCATGTACATCGCCGCGCCACAGTTGACGATGTTGCCGGTGCCGGCTTCGCGCGGGTCCACGTGGCCGTAGTGGAGGCGGGCGACGATCCACTTCTCGGCGAGGAAGACGCGCTGGAGGGGGAGGGCTTCTGTTTCCAGCTCCGGGATCCAGACGGGGGATTCGATGAGCTGGGGGACCAGGTGGTCGGCGACCGCGTAGGCGTCCAGGTGGTCCCGTGCGGCGTCGTACACGCGGATCAGGGCGTGGGTCATCAGGGTGTCGTCGGTGATGTGGCCGTCGCCCTTGTGGTACGGGGCGATGGGGCGCGCCGTACGCCAGTCCTCGTGGAACGGGCCGACGATGCCGTGGACGCGGCCGCCGTGGCGTTCGGAGATCTGCTCGGGGGACCAGCCCTCGACCGGTCCGCCGAGCGCGTCGCCGACGGCTGCGCCGATCAGGCTGCCGGTGGTCCGGTCCTCCAGGGTGAGTGGGGGGAAGGTCGTCATGGTGGATCATCCGTTCGTGGTGGGGTGGAGTTGTGCCAGGTGTGAGGCGAGTTCCACCAGGTCCGTGCCGGCCAGGCGGGGGAGGGCGCAGCCGACCAGAGTCCGGCAGGTGTCGCGCCAGCCGGCCGGGAGCGCGTCGCCGCCGCAGAGCGCGCCGGTCAGGGCGCCGGCGAGGGCGGGGGCGGAGTCCGCGACCCGGGACAGGCAGGCCGCCGCCGGTACGGCCTCGCTGACGCGGCCGCGGGCGGCGGTGGCCAGGGCGAGGGCGACGGGGACGGTTTCGGCGGCGGCGATGCCGTAGCTGTAGACGTGGTCGACGATCTGGTGCTCGAGGGTGGGGACCAGGGCGAAGGCCCCGCCGCAGGGGTGTGTGGCGGTCGCGGCCCGGGCTTCGCGCGCCAGGTGTACGGCGTGGGCCGCGTTGCGGCCGATCTCGGTGGCCCGGGGGAGCTGGGCGAGTGCGGCGTCCACCGCCTCGTCGACCCCGGCGCCGCCCAGGGCGGCCGCGATCGCCGCGGCCATGGCGCGGGCGCCGTGGACGCCGTCGCCGTCCTGGGTGTAGCGGGCGTCGAACTCGGCCAGCACCGCGGCGGCGGCCGGGTCGCCGGGGTGGACGGTGGCGAGGACGGCGGCGCGGATGCAGGCGGCGTCGTCGAAGTAGTGCGGGTTGTCGTGGCCGGTCGCGGGCGGGCGCAGGCCGGTGGCGAGGTTGCCGAGGCCGGCGCGAACGGAGATCCGGGCGCGGAGGGGGAGTACGGCGGACTCGACCTCGGGGGCGCGGTCGGCGGCCGCGGCGACCTCGGCGGCGAGGGCGGTCCAGGCGCGGTCCACCGCGGCGCGGATCCTGCCGGGGCTGGCGGCGAGGATCGTACCGGCGGTGAAGGCGGCCCACTCCGCGTCGTCGGACGGGCCCAGGCGCAGCGGTTCGGGGGGCTGGTTCAGGGCGATGGGGACGGGGAGGGTGGTGGTGGCGTTCTGCTCGGCGAACGTGTCGAGTTCGCGGGTGAGGCGGCGGGTCCAGTCGGGCATACGAGCGGCGCGGTGGCGCGCTGCGGGCCACCCGGCGGCGTCCCCCGCGGCCAGGCCCAGGAGAAGCCCTTCGATCCGGCGCGGTCCGGGCGTGGTGGGGAGTGGCGCCGGCGTGGTGGCTGTGGCCGTGGGGAGTGCGGCTGAGGTGTCCGGCGGTTCGTCCGGGGTGGGCGGTGGGGGGTCGTAGGGGGTCATGACGCTGCCCGGTGGGGATGGGCCCGGGGACCGGTGGAGTCCGGGGAGTCGTCGTCCGGGGTCAGGAGGTCCGCCACGTCGAGGACGTGGTAGTCCCGCATCGACGGGAGGCAGCTTCCTCTCGCCGGGGAGATCACCGAGGCCCAGGCCGGCGGGATCGCCCCGGCCCCGCACATCGCGCCGGCCAGGGCGCCCGCCACCGCCGCCGTGGTGTCCGCGTCGCGGCCCATGTTGACCGCCGTCAGGACCGCGGTGGTGAAGTCGCCCCGGGACGCCGCGAAAGCGCCGAACGCCAGGCCCACTGCCTCCGGGGCCAGATCCGTCCACGGGTAGCCGCCGATCACCACCGCCGAGCGAACCGCCCGTTCGCCGTCCGGGGCCGCGGCCACCGCACGGCGCAGCGAGCGGGCCGTCCAGGAGTCGGACGGGATGACGGACAGGGCGGCGGCGGTGATCGCGGAAGGGCTGTCGCCCGTCATGGCGGCCGCCACGCCCGCCGCCACCGCCTGGCCGCCGTAGATGCCCTCGCCCTCGTGGCTCACGCAGCCGTCGATCGCCACCAGCCGCGCCGCCTCCGCCGGGCGGCCCGCCGCGAACACGCCGAACGGAGCGGCGCGCATCGCCAGGCCGTCGCTCCACGCGTGGCGGTGCTGGGCCGAGATGGGGGCGGCCAGGCCCCGGCGGAGGTTCTCCAGCGTGCCGCGTTCGCTGAAGCCCGCGCCCCGGAATGGGCCTTCGTCCAGGTCGGCGATCCACAGGTGCCACGCATTCTCGACGTGGGCCACGGTGAGCGCCGAGCCGTGGCGGGCCAGGAGGAGACCGGAGAAAATGGCGTACTCCGTGTCGTCCGTACCGGCGGGATCGGAGGACACGAAGCCTTCGATGCGGCCCCAACGGCGGCGGATCTCCGAGGGTTTCATGTTCTCCGCAGGGGCCCCGAGCGCGTCGCCCACCGCCAGCCCGAGCAGGGCGCCCCGCCCCCTGTCGCGGAGTGCGCGAACGGCGTGAAGCTCGCGCAGGGCCTCCAGCGCGCGGCCTTGATCGGTGCGGGATTGCATGGAATCAACTCCCTGGGCTCGTTCCTGGATCTGTGCCACGCGAGGGCCCGGCAAAGGCTCCGAATCGCCAGCGTCACCCGGTCGGCGTGGGGTCTGAGCTGCGGGTAAGTACGGCCTGCCTTGCTGGCGGGCCGCTCGAATCGTGCGTACTTTCGATGCTGTTGAGGGGTGGAGCGGGCCGCATACGGCCCCGCCTCCGGCGAGAGGGGAACGGGCGAAATGGCCATCATCGAGACCGAGGCGACGCTTCACGAGGCGCACCGCGACAACCACACCCACCGTGACGTCAATGGGGGTTGGCTGCGCCCGGCGGTCTTCGGGGCGATGGACGGTCTGGTCTCGAACCTGGCGCTGATGACCGGTGTGGCCGGCGGGTCCGTGGGACAGCAGACGATCGTCATCACCGGCCTCGCCGGACTGGCCGCCGGCGCCTTCTCCATGGCGGCGGGCGAATACACCTCCGTGGCCTCGCAGCGCGAGCTCGTCGAGGCCGAACTGGATGTGGAGCGCAGGGAGTTGCGCAAGCATCCCAAGGACGAGCTGGAGGAGCTCGCCGCGCTCTACGAGTCGCGGGGCGTCGACGCGGACCTGGCGCGTGAGGTCGCCACGCAGCTGTCCAGGGACCCCGAGCAGGCGCTGGAGATCCACGCCCGCGAGGAGCTCGGGATCGACCCCGGGGACCTTCCCTCACCCCTGGTTGCCGCCGTATCGTCGTTCGGGGCGTTCGCGCTGGGCGCCCTGCTGCCCGTACTGCCGTACCTCCTCGGGGCCTCGACGATGTGGCCGGCGGTGGTGCTCGCGCTGGTGGGGCTGTTCGCCTGCGGGGCGCTCGTGGCGAAGGTGACGGCGCGGTCCTGGTGGTTCAGCGGGCTCAGGCAGCTGGCGCTCGGTGGAACCGCGGCGGGTGTGACGTACGCCCTCGGCGCTCTGTTCGGAACAGCCGTAGAGTGAGACACTATGCGGGGCTCCACATAAGTAATCTGTTACTCGGTGGTTTCGTCTTCGCAACCACCGGGCAAGAGCCCACGACACCGCAGGCAATGAAGCCTGCTCCGTGACGACCGGGTGAATGTCGGTCCGTCCGCCTTTGAGTCACCTGCACCGCTATGAGCGGTGTCCGCATGTTGGAATGCGCTATCCACTTCGCGAGAAGCCAGCCATCATGTAACCTGCACGAAATTTCGCGGAGGGCCAACGTCGTCCCTCGGTAGTTGCATATGCCACGACGACGACGGGAGTGCCGATGCGTTCCGACGCCTGGTCGCCCATGGACGGTCGCCCCGCCCAGCAGGGGATGTACGACCCCCGTAACGAGCACGACGCCTGTGGCGTCGGCTTTGTGGCCACCCTGACCGGTGTGGCCAGCCATGAGCTGGTCGAGCAGGCGCTGACCGTACTGCGCAACCTCGAACACCGCGGTGCCACGGGATCCGAGCCCGACTCCGGCGACGGCGCCGGAATCCTGCTCCAGGTCCCTGACGCCTTCCTGCGCGAGGTCACGGAATTCGACCTCCCCGAGGCCGGGGCGTACGCCGTCGGCATCGCCTTCCTTCCCGCCGACGGCTCCGCACAGGCCGTCGAGCGGATCGAGGCGATCGCCGCTGAGGAAGGCCTCGACGTTCTGGGGTGGCGTGAGGTTCCCGTCACTCCCTCCCTGCTCGGCAACGGCGCCCGCGCCACCATGCCGTCCTTCGCCCAGATCTTCGTGGCGGACGGTACGTCGACGGGTCTGGAGCTGGACCGCAAGGCATTCGTCCTGCGCAAGCGCGCCGAGCGTGAGGCCGGTGTCTACTTCCCGTCGCTCTCCGCGCGCACCATCGTCTACAAGGGCATGCTCACCACCGGGCAGCTCGAGCCGTTCTTCCCGGACCTGTCCGACCGGCGCTTCGCGACCACCGTCGCGCTGGTCCACTCGCGGTTCTCGACGAACACCTTCCCGAGCTGGCCGCTCGCCCACCCGTACCGCTTCGTCGCGCACAACGGTGAGATCAACACGGTCAAGGGCAACCGCAACTGGATGCGTGCCCGTGAGTCGCAGCTCGCTTCCGACCTCTTCGGGGCCGAGAAGCTGGAGCGGATCTTCCCCGTCTGTACGCCCGACGCCTCGGACTCCGCGTCTTTCGACGAGGTACTGGAGCTGCTCCACCTGGGTGGACGCTCGCTGCCGCACGCCGTGCTGATGATGGTCCCCGAGGCGTGGGAGAACCACGACTCCATGGACCCGGCCCGCCGCGCGTTCTACCAGTACCACGCCACGATGATGGAGCCCTGGGACGGCCCCGCCTGCGTCACCTTCACCGACGGCACCCAGGTCGGCGCCGTACTCGACCGCAACGGTCTGCGTCCCGGCCGCTACTGGGTGACGGACGACGGGCTGGTCGTGCTGTCCTCCGAGGTGGGCGTGCTGGACATCGACCCGGCCAAGGTGGTCCGCAAGGGCCGGCTGCAGCCCGGCAAGATGTTCCTCGTCGACACCGCCGAGCACCGGATCATCGAGGACGACGAGATCAAGGCCGGCCTCGCCGCCGAGGCTCCGTACCAGGAGTGGCTGGAAGCCGGCGAGATCGAGCTGGAGGACCTGCCCGAGCGTGAGCACATCGTGCACACCCACGCCTCGGTCACCCGCCGCCAGCAGACCTTCGGCTACACCGAGGAAGAGCTCCGCGTCATCCTCGCGCCGATGGCCCGCACCGGCGGCGAGCCGCTCGGCTCCATGGGCACGGACTCGCCCATCGCGGCGCTGTCCGAGCGGCCCCGGCTGCTCTTCGACTACTTCACGCAGCTCTTCGCGCAGGTCACCAACCCGCCGCTGGACGCCATCCGCGAGGAGCTCGTCACCTCGCTGCGCTCGTCGCTCGGCCCGCAGGGCAACATCCTGGAGCCGACCGCCGCGACCTGCCGCAACGTCACGCTGCCGTTCCCGGTGATCGACAACGACGAGCTGGCCAAGCTCATACACATCAACGCCGACGGCGACATGCCGGGCCTGACGGCCGCCACGCTGTCCGGTCTCTACCGCGTCAGCGGCGGCGGGGACGCGCTGGCCGCCCGGATCGAGGAGATCTGCGTCGAGGCCGACGCCGCCATCGAGGCCGGCGCCCGCCTGATCGTGCTCTCCGACCGGCACTCGGACGCCGAGCACGCGCCGATCCCGTCGCTGCTGCTCACCTCCGCCGTGCACCACCACCTCATCCGTACGAAGCAGCGCACCCAGGTGGGCCTGCTCGTCGAGGCCGGCGACGTGCGCGAGGTCCACCACGTCGCGCTGCTCATCGGTTTCGGCGCGGCCGCCGTCAACCCGTACCTGGCCATGGAGTCCGTCGAGGACCTGGTCCGCGCGGGGACGTTCATCGAGGGCGCCGAGCCCGAGCAGGCCATCCGGAACCTGATCTACGCCCTCGGCAAGGGCGTCCTGAAGGTCATGTCCAAGATGGGCATCTCGACCGTCGCCTCCTACCGGGGCGCGCAGGTCTTCGAGGCCGTCGGTCTGGACGAGGCCTTCGTCGAGAAGTACTTCAACGGCACGGCGACCAAGATCGGCGGCGCCGGTCTGGACGTCGTCGCCAAGGAGGTCGCCGCCCGGCACGCCAAGGCGTACCCGGCCTCCGGGATCTCCGCGTCGCACCGCGCGCTGGAGATCGGCGGCGAGTACCAGTGGCGCCGCGAGGGCGAGCCGCACCTGTTCGACCCGGAGACGGTATTCCGCCTCCAGCACGCCACGCGCAACCGCCGGTACGACATCTTCAAGCAGTACACGGACCGGGTGAACGAGCAGTCCGAGCGGCTGATGACGCTGCGTGGGCTCTTCGGGTTCACGTCGGCCCGTGAGGCCATTTCGATCGACGAGGTCGAGCCCGCCTCCGAGATCGTCAAGCGCTTCTCCACCGGCGCCATGTCGTACGGCTCCATCTCCCAGGAGGCGCACGAGACCCTCGCCATCGCCATGAACCAGCTGGGCGGCAAGTCCAACACCGGTGAGGGCGGCGAGGACGCCGAGCGGCTGTACGACCCGGCGCGGCGCTCCAGCATCAAGCAGGTCGCCTCCGGCCGCTTCGGTGTGACGAGCGAGTACCTGGTCAACGCCGACGACATCCAGATCAAGATGGCGCAGGGCGCGAAGCCCGGCGAGGGCGGTCAGCTGCCCGGCCACAAGGTCTACCCGTGGGTCGCGAAGACCCGGCACTCGACACCCGGCGTGGGGCTCATCTCGCCGCCGCCGCACCACGACATCTACTCCATCGAGGACCTGGCTCAGCTGATCCACGACCTCAAGAACGCCAACCCGGCCGCGCGCATCCACGTGAAGCTGGTGTCGGAGGTCGGTGTCGGCACCGTCGCGGCGGGTGTGTCCAAGGCGCACGCCGACGTCGTGCTGATCTCGGGACACGACGGTGGTACGGGTGCTTCGCCGCTCACCTCGCTCAAGCACGCGGGCGGTCCCTGGGAGCTCGGCCTCGCCGAGACCCAGCAGACGCTGCTGCTCAACGGGCTGCGCGACCGTATCGTCGTCCAGACCGACGGTCAGCTGAAGACCGGCCGCGACGTCATCATCGCCGCGCTGCTCGGCGCCGAGGAGTTCGGTTTCGCGACCGCGCCGCTCGTCGTCTCCGGCTGCGTCATGATGCGCGTGTGCCACCTGGACACCTGCCCGGTCGGCATCGCGACGCAGAACCCGGTCCTGCGTGACCGGTTCTCCGGCAAGGCCGAATACATCGTCAACTTCTTCCAGTTCATCGCTGAGGAAGTGCGCGAGCTGCTGGCCGAGCTCGGTTTCCGTACGCTCGAAGAGGCCGTCGGCCACGCCGAGCTGCTCGACACCGACGCGGCCGTGGACCACTGGAAGGCGCAGGGTCTCGACCTGGAGCCGCTCTTCTACGTGCCCGAGCTGCCGGAGGGCGCGGTCCGCCACCAGATCACGACCCAGGACCACGCGCTGGAGAAGGCGCTCGACAACGAGCTGATCAAGCTCGCCGCCGACGCCCTGGCCGTGGAGAGCGCCGAGGCCGCCGGACCGGTCCGCGCTCAGGTCGCGATCCGCAACATCAACCGGACCGTCGGCACGATGCTCGGTCACGAGGTGACGAAGAAGTTCGGCGGGGCCGGTCTGCCCGACGACACCATCGACATCACCTTCACGGGCTCGGCCGGTCAGTCCTTCGGCGCCTTCGTGCCGCGCGGTGTGACGCTGCGACTGGAGGGCGACGCCAACGACTACGTGGGCAAGGGCCTTTCGGGCGGCCGGATCGTCGTCCGTCCCGACCGGGGCGCCGACCACCTCGCCGAGTACTCGACGATCGCGGGCAACACCATCGCGTACGGCGCCACCAGCGGTGAGCTCTTCCTGCGGGGCAGGACGGGCGAGCGCTTCTGCGTCCGCAACTCCGGTGCCACGGTCGTGTCGGAGGGCGTGGGCGACCACGGCTGCGAGTACATGACCGGCGGTCGCGCGGTGGTGCTGGGTGAGACCGGGCGCAACTTCGCGGCCGGCATGTCCGGCGGCATCGCGTACGTCATCGACCTCGACCCGGACAACGTCAACTCAGGCAACGCCGGGGCGGTCGAGGCTCTCGACGACACCGACAAGCTGTGGCTGCACGATGTGGTGCGCCGCCACGAGGAGGAGACCGGGTCCACGGTCGCCTCGAAGCTGCTGGCCGAGTGGGACGCCGCGGTGGCCCGCTTCAGCAAGATCATCCCGTCCACGTACAAGGCAGTGCTCGCCGCCAAGGACGCCGCTGAGCTCGCCGGTCTCTCCGAGCAGGAGACCACCGAGAAGATGATGGAGGCGGCGACCAATGGCTGACCCCAAGGGCTTCCTGACCACCGGACGCGAGGTCGCCGAGACCCGTCCCGCCGGTGAGCGCGTCAAGGACTGGAACGAGGTCTACGTTCCCGGCTCCCTGCTGCCGATCATCAGCAAGCAGGCCGGGCGCTGCATGGACTGCGGCATCCCGTTCTGTCACAACGGCTGTCCGCTCGGGAACCTCATCCCCGAGTGGAACGACTACGCCTACCGCGAGGACTGGGCGGCGGCGTCGGAGCGGCTGCACGCCACGAACAACTTCCCGGAGTTCACCGGGCGGCTGTGCCCGGCCCCGTGCGAGTCGGCGTGCGTGCTCGGCATCAACCAGCCGGCCGTCACCATCAAGAACGTCGAGGTCTCGATCATCGACAAGGCGTGGGGCAACGGCGACGTCACGCCGCAGCCGCCCGAGCGTCTGTCGGGCAAGACCGTCGCCGTCATCGGCTCGGGCCCGGCGGGTCTCGCCGCCGCCCAGCAGCTGACGCGGGCCGGCCACACGGTCGCGGTGTACGAGCGCGCCGACCGCATCGGCGGCCTGCTGCGCTACGGCATCCCCGAGTTCAAGATGGAGAAGGTGCACATCAACCGCCGCATCGAGCAGATGCGCGCGGAGGGCACCAAGTTCCGCACGGAGGTCGAGATCGGCCGCGACATCGACGCCGCCAAGCTGCGGCGCCGGTACGACGCGGTGGTCATCGCCGCCGGTGCGACGGTCTCCCGCGACCTGCCGGTCCCGGGCCGTGAACTGAACGGCATCCACTTCGCGATGGAGTACCTGCCGCTCGCCAACAAGGTGCAGGAGGGCGACCTGACGGTCTCCCCGATCACCGCCGAGGGCAAGCACGTCGTGGTCATCGGCGGCGGCGACACCGGCGCGGACTGCGTGGGCACCGCCCACCGCCAGGGCGCGGCCTCCGTCACGCAGCTGGAGATCATGCCGAGGCCGGGCGAGGACCGTAACGCCAACCAGCCGTGGCCGACGTTCCCGATGCTCTACAAGGTCACCTCCGCGCACGAGGAGGGCGGCGAGCGGGTCTACTCCGTCTCGACCACCCACTTCGAGGGCGACGAGGACGGCAACGTCCAGTTCCTGCACCTCGTCGAGGTGGAGTTCAAGGACGGTAAGCTGGAGCAGAAGGCCGGTACGGAGCGGAAGATCCCCGCTCAGCTGGTCACACTGGCCATGGGCTTCACCGGCACCGACCAGGCGAACGGTCTGGTCCAGCAGTTCGGCCTGGAGCTCGACGCACGCGGCAACGTCGCGCGCGACGCGCAGTACGCGACCAACGTCGACGGCGTCTTCGTCGCCGGTGACGCCGGCCGCGGCCAGTCGCTGATCGTCTGGGCGATCGCCGAGGGTCGCTCGGCGGCCCGGGGCGTGGACCGGTTCCTGACGGGGACGAGCGAACTGCCCGCCCCGGTGAAGCCGACGGACCGTGCCCTGACCGTCTGACGTACGGCCCTTACGGCCCCCAAGACGTCCCGTACAACGGCGTACGGAACTATGCGGCGCCCGCCCTGTCCCCGACCGGACATGGGGCGGGCGCCGCGCCATGTTGTCAGCCCCGCAGCGCCGGGCGCTTGTCCGCCGGGAACTCACCGGGCTCGGCGGGTACGGGAGCGGCACCGGGTTCCTCCTTCGAGGGGGCCAGCATCCGGTGAACCAGGACGGCCGCCACCGCCATCGTGAGGGCGACGAGCGTCAGGGCGAACTGCCAGGCGTACGTGAACTGTCCGGCCAGTTCGGCGTGGCGGGGGCCCGCCAGCTTGCCCGCCGCCACGTCGGCCGCCAGGGCGGCGTCGCCCACGCGGGTCTGGACGAGGGTGATCAGGGCGGCGCCGAAGACGGCGAGCATCAGGGAGTTGGAGCCGGCCCGGATCGTGTTGAGCAGCCCCGAAGCCATGCCCACGTGCTCCTGGGCGACCATGCCCATGGCCTGCGCGTCGACCAGGCCCATGGCCAGGCCGTTGGCCACGCCGATCAGGATCAGCGGGGCGGCGAGGGTGGCGGCGCCGGCGCCGGGGTGCAGCAGGAGGACCAGCAGGGCGTTTCCGGCGGCGGACAGCAGGAGGGCCGTACCGACCAGGTGGCGGGCCGGGACGCCGCGGTTGACCAGGCGGCCGCCGATCTGCGGGACGACGAAGACGGGGGCGGTCATCATCAGCATGACCAGGCCGGCGTCACCGGCGGAGAGGCTGTTGGCACCCTGGAGGTAGGTGGGGAAGAAGATCATCACCCCGGAGGAGCCGATCGCCACGGACGTCGCGCCGACGATCCAGCCCATGAACCGGCGGTTGCGCAGAAGCGCCAGATCCAGCATCGGGCGGTCGGCGCGGCGCTCGACCCGCACGAAGAGGGCGAGCAGTGCGAGACCGCCGAGCAGTGGAACGAGTACCCGCGGGCCGGTCCAGCCCGCCTTGCCGCCCTGGGTGACGGCGAACATGACCAGGCCGAGCGCCGCGATGAAGGTGACCGCGCCGGCCCTGTCCACGCGCGGGCGGCCAGCGGCGCGCGACTCGGTCATGAGGAAGGTCGCGGAGAAGATGACGATGCCGGCGACCCCGAAGACGAGGAAGGCCGTACGCCATCCGAACGCGCCCACCAGCGCGCCGGAGACGCTCGGGCCGACCGCGATGCCGATGCCCGCGACCGTGCCGACCGTCGCGAACACCTTGGTGCGGGCCGGTCCTTCGAAGGCCGTCGCGAGGATCGCGCCGCCGCCCGCCATCACGCCGGCCGCGCCGATCCCGGAGAGCGTGCGGGCCGCGTCCAGGACCAGGATGCTCTGGGCGGTGGAGGCGACGAAGGTGCCGGCGGTGTAGACGGCGGCGCCCGCCGCGTACACCTTCCGGCGTCCGAAGAGGTCGCCGAGCGAGCCCGCGACGAGCATGAACGCGGACGCGGTCAGGAAATAGCCGGTGACGACCCACTGGAGGGACGCGCCCGATGCGTCGAGGTCCCGGCCGATCTCGGGGAGGGCGATCGTCGTGCCGGACATGGACATGGGGAAGGTGAGGTAACCGAGCAGGACGATCAGCAAGGTCATTCCGGCGCGGGGGACACGTATCGGCTTCATGGTTAAACCCTCGTACCTCAAGCGGAGTTGAGGTCAAGCGCCGACTGTGGGGTGCGGGCGTGTCAGGCGGTGAACGGTGGGGTGCGGGCGTCTCAGGCGACGAATGAGGTGAGCGCCGACGTCTTCATCAGCGCGAGCGCGACGAGCAGCACCAGCACCCCGGCGCCCGCGGCCACCTGGATCGCGGTGCGGTTCTTGCGGGGCGCGTACGCCAGGGCGAGGCTGACCAGTCCGCCGGTGAGCAGGCCGCCCAGATGGGCCTGCCAGGAGGTGAACAGCGCGGAGAGCACCATCCAGATCATGAGCCCGGCCATGAACCGGTTGACGGCCTGCATGTCACGGCCCAGACGACGGCAGATCACGTAGTACGACGCGGAGACGCCGAAGATCGCGCCTGAGGCCCCGACGACGACGGTGTGCGGCGCGATCAGGTAGACCAGTACCGAACCACCGAGCGCGGACAGCAGATAGAGAGCGGCGTAGCGCGTCCGGCCGAGCTGGTCCTCGACGGTCCGTCCCACGTTCCACAGACAGAACATGTTCATGATGATGTGCATGATCCCGAAGCTGCCCCCGGTGGTGGGCAGGTGGAGAAAGGCGCCGGTGAACAGCCGGTACCACTCGCCCTCGGCCACCCCGACGACGGTCGGGGCGGCGTAGAAGCCGCCCTCGGGGCCCAGCAGGCCCCAGCCGAGCATGCCGAAGCGTTCGACGAGGTCGGGGCGAGCCAGTTCGCCGAGGTAGGCGAGGACGTTCAGGGTGATCAGTGCGTACGTCACCACCGGTGCGGCCGCCCCGGCCACCGAACCACCGAAGGCAGTACGTGCCTGGCGGACGGATCTGTGGCCGTCCTTGACGCACTCGGGGCACTGGTGGCCGACGGCCGCCTCACGCATGCAGTCCGGGCAGATGAACCGCTCGCAGCGCGTGCAGCTCACGTACGTCTCGTACTTGGGGTGGCGGTAACACGTCGTGACAGCGGCTTCCACGGCCGGCTCCTTGGACTTCTGGGCAAACGGGGGAGAGCCGGTGGGGGTCGGCGCCGATCAAGATAACGTACCGACCCGTATCAGCTACCGAGTGCGGGTCATCCGGTCGTCGAACCGCCGTCGACCGTCAACTCGGTGCCGGTGATGTACGACGACGCGTCCGACACCAGGAAGCGCACGAGCTCACCGACCTCCTCGGGCCGCCCCATCCGCCCGAGCGGCAGATGCGACCAGTCGCGGTCCGCGACCGACGACACCATCGGCGTGTCGATGGCCCCAGGGTGGACGGAGTTGACGCGGATCCCGTACTTCGCGAGGTCGAGCGCGCAGCAACGGGTCAGGCCGCGCAGGCCGAACTTCGCGGACCCGTACGCCGCATGGCCCGGGATGCCGACCAGGCCGGCCGTCGACGAGACATTTACGATCGAACCGCCGCCCGCTTCCTTCATCGCGGGTACGACGGCCCGGATGCCCAGGAACGGGCCGAGAAGGTTGATCCGTACCAGGGCCTCGAAGTTCTCAAGGGTCTCGTCCTCCACGGACGCGGTGCGCCACAGGGCGGCGTTGTTCACGAGGGCGTCGATCCTGCCGTACGCGGCGAGCGCGGCCCGGGTTGTCCCGGCCCAGCTCTGCTGCGACGACACGTCATGACGTACGAACAACCCTTGTCCGCCCAGCGCCTTCGCGACCTCCCGGCCCTCTTCCATCCGTACGTCCGTGACGACCACGCGTGCGCCGGCTTCGGCGAAGAGGCGGGCCTCGGCCGCGCCCTGGCCGCGGCCCGCGCCCGTGATGATCACGACCTTGCCGTCCAGCGGGATGGCGCTCACTTGCCCTCCTGGATCGTCTATGACTAATAGAAATATGTCTATCAGTCATGCAACTCGGAAGGAAGGTGGCTGTCCCACCCGCCCATAGACTGCGGCCCGTGACGGAGAAGAAGCAGGGGACAGGGGAGCGGCCCGCGCTGCCGGCGACGAGCTGGGCCGTGCTCGGCCTGCTGTCCTTCGGTGAGGAACTGTCCGGCTACGACGTGAAGAAGTGGTCGGACGGGTCGCTGCGCTTCTTTTACTGGAGTCCGTCGTTCAGTCAGATCTACAGCGAGCTGAAGCGGCTGGAGCACGCCGGATTCGCGACCTCGCGCATGGTCGCTCAGGACACCGGCACCCGCGACAAGCGGGTGTACAGGATCACCGACGAAGGCATGGACGCCGTCCGCGACTGGGCGCGCAACGCTCCCGTCGACCCGCCAGTGCTCAAGCACGGTCCGATGCTGCGGATCTGGCTCGGGCATCTCCTCGAACCCGAGCAGATGCGCGAGGTGCTCGCGCGCCACCGGGAGTTCGCGGAGACGATGCGCCGGCGCGCGGTCGCGGACAGGGAGGTCGCGAGGGGCGAGGCGGCGTGGGCGTATCCCGCACTCACCCTCAAGTGGGCGGAGCGGTACTACGCCGCCGAGCGGGACCTCACCGACGCCATGCTGTCGGACATCGAGGAGCTGGAAGCCTCGGAGCGCGGGCGCGGCAGGCAGCCGTAGGCGCCCGGGGAAATCGGAACAGCGGGCCCCTCCTGACATCGGCGCCGCGAACGGCTCGGGTCACGTTCCGGACAGGGGCGGATCCAGTTGACGTAACCTCAACAGTCCTGCGAATCCCGCCGATCCGGGCTGCGCCGCCTGTTCCCGTCAGCCCCGTAATCGCGTACGAAACGGAGATCCGACGTGGCGATAAGCCTCCACAAGGTCGAGGAGACCGCGCCCGCGCTCGTCAGCCTCTACAAGAGTGCCGGGGTCTCCCTGCGCAAGCTCGGCATGAGCGGGCAGCGCGCGGCCGTCTACCTGGTCCTCGACTACTCGGGTTCCATGAAGCCGTACTACCAGGACGGCAGCGTGCAGGCGCTCGCCGACCGCGTGCTGGGCCTCTCGGCCAACCTCGACGACGACGGCAGCGTGCCCCTCGTCTTCTTCTCCACGGACGTCGACGCGGTCACGGACATCGCCCTCGACAACCACCGGGGGCGGATCGACAAGATCGTCGCCGGGCTCGGGCACATGGGCAGGACCAGCTACCACCTGGCCATGGACGCCGTGATCGACCACTACCTCGACAGCGGATCGACGGCTCCCGCCCTGGTGGTCTTCCAGACCGACGGCGGCCCGATCAACAAGCTCGCGGCGGAGCGCTACGTCTGCAAGGCCGCGAAGCTGCCGCTGTTCTGGCAGTTCGTGGGCTTCGGCAATACGCGGAGTACGCAGTTCGACTTCCTGCGCAAGCTGGACGAACTGGCCGTACCGGCGAGGCGTCCGGTCGACAACGCGGGGTACTTCCACGCCGGGCAGGATCCGCGTCAGGTCTCGGACGCGGAGCTGTACGACCAGCTGGTGCGGGAGTTCCCGGCGTGGCTGGCGGCGGCGCGGGCGCAGGGCATCGTGCGATGACGGTCAGGGTGCTGAGAGCGGCCGACCGTGAGGCCGTGGCGTGGAAGAACGGGGGTGGGGTAACCCGGGGGATCGCGGCTTCCCCCGAGGGCGCCGGGATGGCGGAGTTCGACTGGCGGATCAGCCTCGCGGACGTCGAAGCGGACGGCCCGTTCTCGGCCTTCCCCGACGTGGACCGGATCCTGACGATGGCCGAAGGTGCGGGGATGGACCTCACGGTGGGCGGGGAGCGACGGCTCGTCGACGAGCGGTACGTCCCGCAGGACTTCCCCGGGGACATCGCCACCGACTGCCAACTGATCGGCGGCCGGGTCGTGAACTTCAACGTCATGCACCGCAGGGGCCGGACGGCGGCGCGGGTGGCGGTGCTGCGCGGCGGCCTGAACGTCGCGGTTCCGCCCGGTGGGACAGTGGTGATCGTCTCCCTCGACGGCACAGCGTTGTTCGACAGTGTCACCCTTGGCCGGTACGACGCCGTGGTCACCGCGTCTCCGGGCGCCCTGTTCAGCCGGGGGCACACCGCTGTGGTCACTCTGACGAGCGGCGGCTGATCTGTCTGTCCCCCGGGGGGCCGGGAGGCGGCTGCTGCGCCGACCTGGGGGCGCTGATCCGTGGCCGCTGCCGGCCCCGCGCGGCGGTGGGTCCGAGGCCGCGCCGTGCGGGACCGGCCGTCCGCACGGTCAGCCCCGCGCAGCCGGTATCGGCGCGGGCATCGAGCAATTCCGATCGGTGCCGTATTCGCCGTCGGAATACCGGACAGGAGGTGTCGGGTATCCGGGTTTCAATGGCGCCATGGTTATCGGTTGGGCAGACTTCCAGGCCGCGGAACCGCAGTTCGCGGATGTCGTGCGGCAGCGATTTCAGCAGTACAGGCACCACGTCCTCGCGACGATCCGCAAGGATGGATCGCCGCGCGTGACCGGGCTCGAAGTGACCTTCCTGCACGGTGAGTTGTGGTTCGGGATGATGCCGTACTCGCGCAAGGCGCAGGACCTTCAGCGCGATCCGCGGTTCGCCGTCCAGGCGAACCCCGGGGCGGATGACGAGATGCGCGACGGAGACGTGCGGATCAGCGGCCGGGCGGTGGAGGTCACCGACCCCGAGGTGATCGCCCGTTTCGTCGGTGAGATCAAGCCGCCGGAGCCCTTCCATCTGTTCCGGGTGGAGCCGGCCGAGGTGGTCAGGACGTCCGTCGAGGGCGACGCGCTCGTCGTACGGACCTGGCGGCCGGGCCGTCCGGTACGCACGATCCGCCGGGGGAACTCCGACGAAGCGCCTCGAGAGGGCTGAGGGCCGTGTTCGGGCCGGCCGCCGCGGGCCGTGGGCGGGACCCCGACCTCGGCGGCCACTTGCCCCACCCCGCACGCCTGTTGCGGCAAGGCGGCCGCCGGGCGCCTGGTCCCGCGCCCGGCCGGGCGACGGGTGCCGGGCACCGGGTCATCCGGCCCCGGCCAGCACCCTCCGCCGGCACTCCGACGGTGTTCCCCACGCGTCCCGCAGCGGGCGGGCCTTGCGGAGCCAGAGGGAGAGGTCCAGCTCCTCCGTATAGCCGACCGCTCCGTGCAGCTGGAGCGCCGTCCGGGCCGCGGCGTACGCCGCCTCGCCCGCCGCGAGCTTCGCCGCGGCTGTGTCGCCGGACGTCATGGACAGCGCGGCCCCGAAGAGCAGCGGCCGGGCGAACTCCAGCCCGATCAGTGTGTCGGCCAGCCGGTGCTTGACCGCCTGGAAGCCGCCGATGGCCGTCCCGAACTGCGTGCGCTGCTTGACGTACCTCACCGTCCGGTCCAGCAGCGCGAGCCCCGTGCCCAGCGCCTGCGCCGCGGTGGCGAACGCCGCCCAGTCGGCGGCGTGCCCGGCGGCCGCCGTCACGGCGGGCCCGGCGGCGAGCAGTTCACCGCCCGGATCGGGCCGGTACAGCCGGCGCGCCGGATCCGTCGACGGGTGGAGCACGCCGTACCCGGGAGCGAGCCGCAGCTCGTCGCCGTGCACGGTCAGGAGGTACGTCGCCGAATCCGCGTCCAGCGCGTACGGGCCGCCGCCCGGCAGCGTGAGCGTCGCGCACGCTCCACCGGAGGCCAGCGCCGGCAACAGCCGCTTCGCCGGGCCGTCCTCGCCGTGCGAGGCGAGGTGGGCCAGCAGGGCGGCGGCCGCGACGGTCTCCACCACCGGACCCGGCACGGCGTGCCGCCCGACTTCCGCACAGGCCACCGCCAGTTCGACCGGCAGCGGCCCCACCCCCTCGTACGCCTCGGGAACGGCCAGCGCGAAGACGCCCGCCCCCGCGAGCCGCGTCCACAGCGCGTTCCCGGGAACGGCGTTTCCGGCCGCCCAGGACCGGACAACCGCCGGTGTGTCCGCGCCCGTCAGCATCGCGTCCAGGGAACGGCCGAAAGCGGCCTGCTCGTCGGTCAGCAGGAACCTCATCAGCGGCGGCCCTTCGGGAGGCCGAGCAGCCGCTCGGCGATGATGTCGCGCTGGATCTCGTTCGTTCCCGCGTAGATCGGCCCGGCGAGCGAGAACACGTACCCCTCGGCCCACTCGCTCCGTGCCAGCTCCCCGTCCGCGCCGAGCAGATCGAGCGCGGTCTCGTGCAGAGCGATGTCGTAGTCCGACCAGAAGACCTTGTTGAGGCTGGACTCCGCCCCGATGGCCGCGCCCGCCGCGAAGCGCGAAGCGTTGGCGTACGTGAACAGTTGATAGGCGCGCGCCCCGACAATCGCGTCCGCCACCCGGTCGCGCAGCGCCGTGTCCGAAGGGTCGGCCGACGTGCGCCACCGCTGGACCAGCCGGTCGGCGGCGGCGACGAAACGGCCAGGGGAGCGCAGAGTCAGCCCGCGTTCGTTCCCGGTCGTCGACATGGCGATCCGCCAGCCCTGCCCGGGCTCCCCGATGACGTCCTCGTCCGGTACGAACACGTCGTCCAGGAAGAGTTCCGCGAAGGCGGGCTTGCCGTCGAGCCGGCCGATGGGGCGGACCGTGACCCCGTCCGCCCTCAGGTCGAACATGAGGTACGTCAGACCGTGGTGGAGCCTGGCCGCACCGGGGTCGGTACGGAAGATCCCGAAGGCCCGGTCCGCGAAGGCGGCCCGCGACGACCAGGTCTTGTGCCCGGACAGCAGCCACCCGCCGTCCGTCCGCACGGCGCGGGACCGGAGGGAGGCGAGGTCCGACCCCGACTCCGGCTCGGACCAGGCCTGCGCCCAGATCACCTCGCCGCTCGCCATGGACGGCAGGACGCGGGCGCGCTGCTCGGCGGTGGCGTGGTCGAAGAGCGTCGGTGCGAGGAGGCTGATGCCGTTCTGCGAGACCCGCCCCGGGGCGCCCGCCGCGAAGTACTCCTCCTCGAAGACCAGCCACTCGAAAATGTCTGCGCCCCGGCCGCCGTACTCCTCGGGCCACGACACCACCGACCAGCGGTCCGCGTGCAGCCGCGCTTCCCATGCGCGATGAGCGGCGAAACCCTCTTCCGTCTCCAGGGAGGGGAGCGGCCGCGCGGGGACGTGCGCGGCCAGCCACGCCCGCGCCTCGGCGCGGAAGGCGTCCTCCTCGGGGGTGTGCCGCAGGTCCATCAGGAGCTCGCCTTCTTCATCGCGGCCACATCCATCCCGCCGAGCGAGTCGGCGGCCGTCTCGGCGTTGTGCGCGTGGGCGAGGTGGTGCAGGCCGAAGACCGAGTCCATGCCGGTGTGCATGCCCTGGAGGTCCTCCGCCTGGTTCACGGCCCGCTTGGTGAGGGCCAGCCCCAGGCGCGGCATCGCGGCGATCCGAAGAGCCAGTTCCTCGGTACGTTCAGCCAGTTCGGCCCGCTCCACGACACGGTTGACCATGCCGACCTCGTACGCCCTGCGTGCCGGCATCCGGTCGCCCGTGTAGAGGAACTCCTTGGCGATCCTCGGCGGCATGACCCAGGGGTGCGCGAAATACTCGACCCCGGGAATGCCCATCCGCACCACCGGATCGGCGAAGAACGCGTCCTCGGAGGCGACGATCAGGTCGCAGATCCAGGCGAGCATCAGCCCGCCCGCGACGCACGCTCCCTGGACGGACGCGACGACCGGCTTCGGCAGTTCACGCCAGCGCCGGCACATGCCCAGATAGACCTCCGACTCACGGGCGAAGCGCGATTCGGCGCCCTGCTTGTCGGAGTGGTCCCACCAGAGGCCCGCCCTGCGCTCGAAGGGGAGGTGGGCGTCGCGCCCGGGCGTGCCGATGTCGTGGCCCGCGGAGAAGTGCTCGCCGGCTCCCGCCAGCACGATCACCTTCACGTCGGCGTCTTCCGCCGCGCGGTAGAAGGCCTCGTCCAGGGCGTAGGTCATCGCGGAGTTCTGGGCGTTGCGGTAGCGGGGGCGGTTGAGGGTGACGTGGGCGAGCGGGCCGCGGCGCTCGTACAGCACGGGTTCCTCGCGGGCAGTGGGCATCGGTCATCCTTCCCTAACAAGTGTTTGGTAGGTTAACGTACGGCCATAGCAGCGTCGAGGGAGGAACGGGCATGAGCGCACCCGAGAACCCGTCCAAGGCCGTTCCCGGGAACCGGCACGCGGCCGTTCCCGGGAACGCTCCCGAGTACGTGCCGGGGCACGGTCTGCTCAAGGGCCGCACCGCAGTCATCACCGCCGCCGCCGGGGCCGGTATCGGCGGCGCCACCGCGCGCAAGTTCCTGGAGGAGGGCGCACGCATCCTCATCGGCGATGCGCACGCCCGCCGCCTGAAAGAGACCGAGGAGGCGCTCGCCGGGGAGTTCGGTGCCGGGAAAGTCGCCTCCCTGCCGTGCGACGTCACCGAAGAGGCCGAGGTGGGGGCGCTCTTCGACCTCGCCGTACGCGAACACGGCGGCCTGGACATCGTCGTCAACAACGCGGGCCTCGGCGGCACGGCCCACCTCGTCGACATGACCGACGAACAGTGGTCCAAGGTCGTCGACGTCACGCTGAACGGCACCTTCCGCTGCACCCGGGCGGCTCTGCGTGCCCTGAAGGCGGCCGGCCGGGGCGGCGTCGTCGTCAACAACGCCTCCGTCGTCGGCTGGCGCGCCCAGACGGGCCAGGCCCACTACGCCGCCGCCAAGGCAGGGGTCATGGCGCTCACCCGGTGCGCGGCCGTCGAGGCGGCGGCGTACGGCGTGCGCGTCAACGCCGTCGCGCCCAGCCTCGCCATGCATCCGCACCTGGTGAAGGTGACCTCGGCCGAGCTGCTCGCCGAACTCACCGAGCGCGAGGCCTTCGGGAGGTACGCCGAGCCCTGGGAGGTGGCGAACGTCATCGTCTTCCTCGCCAGCGGCTACTCCTCGTACATGACCGGCGAGACGGTCTCCATCAGCAGCCAGCGTGCCTAGGCGGACAATGGCAGCGTGCCTAACAAGAAGAAGAACCAGGTGACCGCCTCGCCCGAGCGGCGCCGCGAACTCCTCGACACGGCAGCCGAGGTGTTCGCCGCCCAGGGCTACAACGCCACCACGGTCCGCAAGATCGCGGACGCGGCGGGCATGCTCGCGGGCAGCCTCTACTACCACTTCGATTCCAAGGAATCGATGCTCGACGAGATCCTCTCGACCTTCCTGGACGAGCTGTGGGAGGGGTACGACGCCGTGCTCGCGGCCGGGCTCGGACCGAGGGAGACCATCGAGGCGCTCGTCACCGAGTCCTTCCGCGAGATCGACCGGCACCGGGCGGCCGTCGCGATCTACCAGAAGGAGTCCAGGCACCTGTCGGCGCAGCCCCGTTTCCACTACCTCGCCGACTCGCAGCAGAAGTTCGAGAAGGCGTGGCTCGGCACACTGGAACGCGGGGTCGCGGCGCGGGTCTTCCGCGCCGACCTCGACATCCGGCTCACGTACCGCTTCGTCCGCGACACCGTCTGGGTCGCCGCGTCCTGGTACCGGCCGGGCGGCCTGCACAGTCCCGACGAGATCGCCCGTCAGTACCTGTCGATGGTCCTGGACGGAGTCGCTCTGCGTACGTGAACCGTTTGTTCGACGATCGTCAAACGAAGGAGCAGCTGCCATGACCGAGGCCTACATAGTCGAAGCGGTACGCACCCCTGTCGGCCGCCGCAAGGGAGGCCTCGCGGCCGTCCACCCGGCCGACCTCGGCGCGCACGTCCTCAAAGCCCTCGTCGCCCGCTCCGGCATCGACCCGGCAGCGGTCGAGGACGTCGTCTTCGGCTGCCTGGACACGGTCGGGCCGCAGGCCGGTGACATCGCCCGTACGGCGTGGCTGGCGGCCGGACTGCCCGAGGAAGTGCCGGGAGTCACGATCGACCGCCAGTGCGGCTCCTCGCAGCAGGCGGTGCACTTCGCGGCGCAGGGCGTGATGTCGGGGACGCAGGACCTGGTGGTCGCCGGCGGCACGCAGAACATGACGCAGATCCCGATCGCCTTCGCGTCCCGCCGGGCGGCGGAACCCCTGGGCCTCACGGAGGGCCCGTTCGCGGGATCGGAGGGCTGGCGCGCCCGGTACGGCTCACTGCCGGTGAACCAGTTCCACGGGGCGCAGCTGATCGCCGAGAAGTGGGGCATCTCGCGGCTCGACATGGAGGAGTTCGCCCTCCTGTCGCACCAGCGGGCGGTGCGCGCGATCGACGCGGGCCGCTTCGAGCGCGAGACGGTGGCGTACGGCGACGTGACGGCCGACGAGGGCCCGCGGCGCGACACCACGCTGGAGAAGATGGCGGGGCTGAAAGCGGTTCTGGAGGGCGGCACGATCACGGCGGCGTGCTCGTCGCAGGTCTCTGACGGGGCGGCGGCGCTGCTGATCGCGTCCGGACGCGCGGTCGCGGAACACGGGCTGACGCCGCGCGCGCGTATCCACCATCTGTCGGTGCGGGGTGAGGACCCGATCCGGATGCTGTCCGCTCCGATTCCGGCGACGGCGTACGCGCTGAAGAAGGCCGGCATGACGATCGACGACATCGACCTGGTCGAGATCAACGAGGCCTTCGCCCCTGTCGTGCTCGCCTGGCTGAAGGAAACGGGCGCGGACCCCGCCCGCGTGAACGTCAACGGCGGCGCCATCGCGCTGGGTCACCCCTTGGGGGCGACCGGCGCCAAGCTGATGACGACGCTGCTGCACGAACTGGAGCGTACGGGGGGCCGGTTCGGCCTCCAGACGATGTGCGAGGGCGGCGGCCAGGCGAACGTCACGATCATCGAACGCCTCTGAGGGCGACCACAACCGCGACCGTGCGGCCGATCGCGACCATCCGTCGGCCGCGCCCGACCGCCCCCGGCCGACCGCGACCACCCGTATCGGCCGCGCCCGACCGCCTGCGCTGCCCTTACCGGCCCGATGTGAAGCCCAGCAGTACGCCCGCCGAGACCTCCACCATGCCCGGGGCCAGGTCGCCCTCCGAGGCGCCGCCGCCGGAGCCGCGGCCGCAGTGGCCCGGAACTCGTACGACTCGGGGTCCACGTCCTGGATGTGCACCACCGGGCCGAGCGACGCCCCGGCCGCCTCCGCGTAGACCTCCGCCTTGCGGCGGGCCGCGGCCACCGCCCTGCGCCGGGCCTCGTCGCGCATCGCGGGCTTGTCGCGGACGTCGAAGTCGACGCCGTCGACCCGGTTGGCGCCGGCGGCCACCGCGTCCACGATGAGCTGCTGCAGCCCGTCGATATCCGTCGACTCGACCACGTAGGAGGTCCGGCAGCTCCAGCCGTATCGCGGCTGGTCCGACGAGGAGTGGGACGCGGCGCGCGGACGACTGGTGGACCGGGGACTGCTGAGCGAGGACGGCACGGCGACGGAAGCGGGGTGCCCGGATTCTGCGGCCCGGCAGGGCTGGAACGCGTCACCGCGTACGACGATCTTCCGGTGGCCAAGGGGTGGTGCTCCGGCGCCATCGTGTTAGAGTGGGCGAGTTGCAGTTTTGGTACCCATAAACATTATGTGCGCCTGACGGGAATGCTTCCTCAGGCGCATTTTGTTTTCCGGTTCTCCGGATGGGGCTCATTGCGGCGACGTGGAATCCGTACAGTGCGGATTTCCGGATCTGCCCCAGTTTTTTAGGAGAATGACATGGCTACTGGAACCGTGAAGTGGTTCAACTCGGAAAAGGGCTTCGGCTTCATCGAGCAGGACGGCGGCGGCGCTGACGTCTTCGCCCACTACTCCAACATTGCCACCCAGGGCTTCCGTGAGCTCCAGGAGGGCCAGAAGGTCTCCTTCGACGTCACGCAGGGCCAGAAGGGCCCGCAGGCGGAGAACATCGTCCCGGCCTAATTCGCCGACGCGATACCTCGCTAGCCGGGGCCCGCACCGTGAAGGTGCGGGCCCCGGCTTGTGCTTGTTCCCAGGAAGGCAAAACCTGAATGACCCGCTCCGAACGCCCCGCCGCCGCCACCGCGCGCTCCGCGCGCCCCGTCCGCAATCGCTCCTCGCAGGCCGCTCGCGGCAAGGCCCCCGCAAAGGGTTCCGCCCGCCGTGCCGCGCCCGTACAGGGTGAATTCGCGATGCCGGAGACCATTACCCCGGCGCTGCCGGCCGTCGAGAACTTCGCCGATCTCGACATGCCCGCGGCCCTCCTGAAGACCCTGGCGGCCCAGGGTGTGACCGAGCCCTTCCCCATTCAGGGCGCGACCCTGCCGAACACGCTCGCGGGCCGCGACATCCTCGGCCGCGGACGCACCGGTTCCGGCAAGACGCTCGCCTTCGGCCTCGGACTGCTCGCCCGCACCGCCGGCCGCCGCTCCGAGCCGCGCGCGCCGCTCGCACTGGTCCTGGTGCCCACGCGCGAGCTGGCGCAGCAGGTCACCGACGCGCTCACGCCGTACGCCACCGCGGTGAACCTGCGGATGGCCACGGTCGTCGGCGGCATGTCGATCACCAAGCAGGCGAACACGCTGCGGCGTGGCGCGGAGGTGCTCGTCGCCACCCCCGGCCGGCTGAAGGACCTCATCGAGCGCGGTGACGCGGACCTCGGCCAGGTGTCGATCACCGTCCTCGACGAGGCCGACCAGATGGCCGACATGGGCTTCCTTCCGCAGGTCACAGCGCTGCTGAAGCAAGTCGAGCCGGACGGGCAGCGGATGCTGTTCTCGGCGACGCTCGACCGCAACGTCGACCGGCTCGTACGGATGTTCCTGACCGATCCGGTGGTCCACTCCGTCGACCCGTCGGCGGGCGCGGTGACGACGATGGAGCACCACGTGCTGTACGTCGCCGACGAGACCGACAAGAAGGCCGTCGCCACGCGCATCGCCGCCCGCGACGGCCGGGTCATCCTCTTCGTGGACACCAAGCGCGCGGCCGACCGCTTCACCAAGCGGCTGCTGGCCAGCGGTGTGTACGCGGCGGCGCTGCACGGCGGCCGCTCGCAGCCGCAGCGCAACCGCACGCTCGACCAGTTCAAGACCGGGCAGGTCACCGCGCTGGTGGCGACCAATGTGGCGGCCCGGGGCATTCACGTCGACGACCTCGACCTGGTCGTCAACGTCGACCCGCCGACCGACCACAAGGACTACCTGCACCGGGGCGGCCGTACCGCCCGTGCGGGTGAGTCCGGCAGCGTCGTCACGCTGGTGCTCCCCGACGAGAAGCGCGAGATGACGCAGCTGATGTCGGCCGCCGGCATCGTCCCGCAGACCGCGCGGGTCAAGTCCAGCGACGACGAGCTGACCCGGATCACCGGTGCCCGCGAGCCTTCGGGCGTCGCCATCGTGATCGAGGTCCCGCAGCAGCAGCAGGCTTCCGCGAAGCCGAAGCGCCGTCCGCAGCAGAGCGGTGGGCGTGGTGGCGGCGCGAGCCGTGGCGGCGCGGGCGCCCGTGCGCAGGGTGGGGGCCGCACGCAGGGCGAGCGCGCCCAGGGTGGCGGCGGAGGCCGCGGTCAGGGCGAGCGGGCGCCGGGCGGTGCCGGTGGCCGTACGCAGGCCGGTGCCGGTGCCGGTGGTCGTGGTGGCGCAGGTGGCCGTGGACAGGCCGCCGGTGGCCGCGCGCAGGGTGAGCGTGCCGGTGCGCGGGCGCAGGGTGGCGGCCGGGCGGCGGCGCCGCAGGGCGAGCGCGCGCAGGCAGGTGGCGGTCGCGGGCGTGGCCGTGGCGGCCGCGCGCAGGGCGGCGGCCGGAGCGCTGCCGCGTAGGTCGGCCGGGCCGGACGGCTGAGCAGGGGGCGGCCGTCCCCTGCGGTCATGGACTCCACTCCACCCCTTTCCGCTCACAGCGGGAAGGGGTGGAGTGCGTGAATGAGCCGAGGCCGTTCACCCGCTAGTGGCGCAGCAGTGCCGACCGGAGTTGCGCGAGCGTACGGAAGTCCAGGCCCAGGCCCTTGGTGAGGTAACGGTCGAAGCCGCCGTACTCCGCCGCCGCCTGTTCCAGGGCCGAGTCCAGGTAATCCATCCGGACCTCCTGGAGCGGAATCAGGAGATCCGGATTCTGCATCGTCCCGGACTGCTTCAGCCCCTCACGCACCCTGGCGTCATGCGCCGCGCGGTACGTGTTCGACGCCAGATAGTCCCGCTCCGCCGTGCGCGACGGTACGCCGAGCGCCCGCAGCAGTACGTAACTCGTCCAGCCCGTACGGTCCTTGCCCGACGTGCAGTGGTACAGCAGCGGCGAACGGTGGTCGCTCCGGGCGATGTCCCGCAGCGTCTCGCCGAACCGGGCCCGGTTCTCCGGGTTCGTCACGAACGTACGGTAGACCTCCCGCATGAATGCCGCGGCTCTGCCGCCACCCAGCATCTCCTCCTGCTTCACCGGGTCCCTCGACCCGATGGCCGTCAGCAACTGTGCGAACAGCCCGTTGTCGGTGACCGGCCGGGACGTGGCCGTGAGGTCCGCCGGCAAGCGGTCCGTGCCGTCGTACTGGACCTCCGCGGGGACCCTGAAATCGACGACCTTCGTCAGGCCGAGCCGGCCGACGACGGCGACATCGGCCTCCGTGAGCTTGCTCAGCGCATCGGCCCGGTAGACCTTTCCGTAACGGACTTCCTTCCCGTCGTACGTGCGATGGCCGCCCAGGTCGCGGACGTTGATCGCGCCCTGGAGCGGGATATGGCGGATCGCTTCCGCCTGGGGGACGGTACTGGTCGTGATCGCGCCGACGGTGACGGCAGGGGCCACGGCCGAGGCGGGCAGGCAGCCGATCGCGAGGGCGGAGACGACCGCTCCGGTCGCCAGGCCGAGGCGGGTTCGGGCACGGCTCATCTGACAACTCCTGTGAGGAGGAGGGATCACCCTGGTGTCGGCAGGGTGCGGAGCTCAGCCATGGGTGCTCGGAATCGTTCGAGCGTTTCGTGCGCTTCGGCCATGACACGTGCAACCAGTTGCGCGCAGGACGGCAGATCGTCGATCAGACCCGCTACCTGTCCGGACGCCATCACCCCCGCATCGGTGCGGCCGTCGACCATGGACGCCTTCAACAGCATCGGGGTGTTGGCGGCCAGCAGGATCTGACTCCAGGTCAGGTCCTTGCCGTGCTTCATGGCCAGGCCGTCGCGGACCATCGCGGCCCAGCTCAGCCCGGAGATCCTCCTGAATCCGGCCGCGTGGCGCACCGCCCGTGCCAGCGTCTTCGCACGGCCCGCGGTCTCGAGCGAACTGACGAGCTCCGTACGGAGCATGCGGTGCGGGAGGCCGTCGACGGCCGAGGTGAGCGTGACGTCCCGTACGCCCGCCGCAAGGTAGCGGGCCTTGACCTCGTCCGGGACCGTCGAGTCGGAGGTGAGCAGGAAGCGGGTGCCCATCCCGATGCCCGCCGCGCCGTAAGCGAGCGCGGCGACCAGACCGCGCCCGTCGTAGAAGCCGCCCGCCGCGATCACGGGGATGCCGACGGCGTCGACGACCTGGGGGAGCAGCACCGAGGTCGCCACCTCTCCCGTGTGGCCGCCGCCCTCGCCGCCCTGCACCAAAACCGCGTCCGCGCCCCACGCCGCGACCTTCTCGGCGTGCCGGCGCGCGCCGATGGACGGGATGACCACGACACCCGCGTCCTTCAGCTCGGCTATGAGGTCCCTGGAGGGCGCGAGCGCGAAGGAGGCGACCTTCACGCCCTCGTCGATGATGATCCGTACCCGGGCCCGCGCATCGCCCGCGTCGGCGCGCAGGTTGACGCCGAAGGGCGCGTCCGTACGGGACCTGACCTCGCGCACGGCGTGCAGCAGCTGCTCGGTGGTCATCGTCGCCGAGGCGAGGATGCCGAGCGCGCCCGCGTTGGCGGACGCCGAGACGAGGCGGGGGCCCGCGACCCATCCCATACCGGTCTGGACGATGGGGTACTTGACGCCGGTGAGTGAGGTGAGCGCTGTCCGCATCAGGGCCGGACCTCCCTGTCGCGCAGCCCGTCCGGGTCGATGACCTCGCGGATCAGACGCAGTTCCTCGACGGAGGGCTCGCGGGTGTACGCGACCTCCGCCGGAACGGTGAGGGCGAAGCCGGTCGCCTCCTGGACCTGGGCGGCCGTCACGCCGGGGTGGACGGCGGCGAGGCGCATCGAGTGGTCGGGCGTGGTGAAGTCGAGGACGCCGAGGTCGGTGACGACGCGCGGGATGCGGTGGTAGCGGGTGGCGCTCGGTCCCGCGGCGGCCGCGCGGTCGTAGCCGACGCCGGACACCATGTCGACCTTGTCGACGAAGACGCGGGGCGAGTGCTTCGGCACCCAGTAACTCGTCGGGTTGTTGAGCGTGTTGACGGGGGCGCCGCGTACGCCGAGGAGCTGACGGGCGGGCTGCCGCCAGTCGCCGATGCAGGAGATGTTCTGGTTGCCGAAGCGGTCGATCTGGCTCGCGCCCATCATGACGTGGCGCCTGCCGCCGGTGACCATGGCGAGGTGCTGCCGGTACGGGAGCCAGCCCTCCGGCGTCCCGTCGACGCCGACCAGCAGGGCCTCGCCGTCGGTGAGGAGCAGGTCGGGGGAGAAGGTGCGCTTGGCGAGGCGGGCGCCGATGCCGGGGATCGTGCCCATGGGGCTGGCGAGGACCTCGCCGTTGTCGCGCCAGGCCTCGGCGCAGGCCACGACGCAGTACTCGGCGCGGGTGACGGGCACGGTGCCCGCTGTGGTGGTCACTTCTGCTCCTCGTGCCAGGCCTGTACGGCGGACTGGTAGGCCTTCTCGTCGCCGGACAGGAAGCGCTCGGCGAACTCCGGCCAGGGGGTGGCGGCGTACATCCGCTGGAAGGCCTCGTCGCGGCCGTGGTCGGGGGCGCAGGAAGTGAAGTGCGCGCCGTTCGGTGTCCCGATGACACCGGTGACGTAGTGGCGCTTGAGGAGGAGGCTCTGCGGCGGCGCCTCCTTCGTCAGCTCCGCCGTCTCGACCACCTGCTCGCAGGAGACGTACGCCGCGTCGGCGGCCTCGCAGAAGAGGTCGTCGAAGTACGGGTCGGGGCCGAGGTACTGGCCGTTGCCGAGCCGGTCGGCGCGGTTCATGTGCACCAGCGCGGCGTCCAGGCGCAGGGCGGGCACGGCGACGAGCTCCTCCCCGTCGTCGTACGGCGAAGTGACCGTACGCAGCGCCGGATTGACCCGCATCACGTCGGAGCCGATGCCCGCGCGGACCGGCAGGAAGGGCAGCCGGTTGGCGGCCGCCCGCAGCCCCCACATGAACATCGCCTCGTCGATCTCGGTGAGCTCGAAGGCGGCGCTCTGGCGGGCCGTACGGAAATGCGGCTCCAGCGGGATCGAGTCGAGCGTGACGAAGGCGGTGACGAGCTTGCGGATCCGGCCGGCGGCGGCGAGGAGGCCGATGTCGGGGCCGCCGTAGGAGACGACCGTGAGATCGGTGATCTCCGTGCGGAGCAGTGCTCTGACCAGGGCCATGGGCTTCCGGCGTGAGCCCCAGCCCCCGATGCCCAGAGTCATGCCGCTGCGCAGCCGCGCCACGGCCTCGTCGGGCGTCATCGTCTTGTCGCTCACGGCCGGCTGCCTTCCTGGTCGGAGGTGTCGCCGGCGGTGTTGCCGAAGGTGCCGCGGACGCGGTCGGCGACGCCGCTGAGGCCGGCCTCGAAAGTGAAGCCCTGCTCGAAGCGGTAGCTGCGGCGTACGTCCACGGGGTCGATCCCGTTGATGGCGGCCTTGGCCAGCCGGATCAGGCTGCCGTCCTTCCGTGCGATCTCGCGCGCGAGGGCGAGGGCTTCGCCGAGCAGTTCGGCGCGCGGCACCACCTTCCAGACCGAGCCGTGGGCGTGCAGTTCGGCGGCGGTAACGGTGCGCGAGGTGTAGTACAGCGCGCGCATCAGGTGCTGCGGGACGAGGCGTGCGAGGTGGGTGGCGGCGCCGAGCGCGCCCCGGTCAAGCTCGGGCAGGCCGAAGGTGGCGTCGTCGGACGCGACGATCGCGTCGGCGTTGCCGGCGAGGCCGATGCCGCCGCCGAGACAGTGGCCGCCCACCGCTGCGACGACGGGCACCTCGCACTCGTAGACGGCGGCGAACGCCTCGGCGCAGCCGCGGTTCGCGCCGATGAGGGAGGCGTGGCCGGCGTCCCGCTGCAACTCCTTGATGTCTACCCCGGCGTTGAAGCCGCGGCCCTCGGCGGCGAGGACGACGCAGCGGACGTCGGGGTCGCGGCCGGCGCCGCGCAGGGCGTGGGCCAGGTCGTACCAGCCCTGCACCGGGAGGGCGTTGACCGGCGGGAAGTGGACCGTCACGACGGAAATGCCCTTGTCGTCCGGGCTTGCGGTGGAGACACCCATGAGCGGATCAGCTACCTTTCCACCAAACATTTGTTAGGTGGGAAGGTAGCAGCGAATGGAACTGAACGGGAGGGTCGCCGTCGTCACCGGCGGCACGCGCGGCGTCGGCGCCGGCATCGCTCGCGCGTTCCTGGCGGCGGGGGCGCGGGTGGTCGTCTGTGCGCGCCGCCCGCCGGAGAAGGCGGTGGAATCGGGGGGCCGCGAGGCGGAGTTCCGGCCGCTCGACGTGCGGGACGGGGTGGCCGTCCGGGAGTTCTTCGCGGGCGTCGTGGCGACGTACGGACGGCTGGACGTTCTGGTCAACAACGCGGGCGGGACGCCGTACCGGCTGCTGGGAGAGGCCGAGGCCGCCCGCCACGCGCGGGTCGTGGAACTCAACCTGACCGCACCGATGACGACCTCACTGGCGGCGTACGAGCACCTTCGGGCGACCGGGGGATCGGTCGTGATGATCGGCAGTGTCAGCGGGACCAGGCCTTCGCCGGGGACGGCGGCGTACGGCGCGGCCAAGGCGGGGCTGGAGAACCTGGCCAGGTCGATGGCGGTGGAGTGGGCGCCCGGCGTACGGGTGAACACGCTGGTCCTCGGCATGGTCCGCACCGAGCTGTCGCATCTGCACTACGGCGACGAGGCCGGCGTCGCGGCCGTCGGCCGGACGGTCCCGGCGGGCCGGCTCGCGGAGCCCGGCGAGATCGGCGAATTGGCCGTCTTCCTGGCCTCCGGGCGGGCGGCGTACGTGAACGGCGCGTCCCTCCTCGTGCACGGCGGAGGGGAGCGCCCGGCCTTCCTCGACGCGGCGACCGTCAACAGCCGGAGCCGGACGTGAGCGGCGGGCCGTCGGCGGCCGGCTCCCGTAGCCCGAGGCCATAGCCAGTGGCCAGTAGCCAGAGGTCGGCAGCGAGCAGCCAACAGCCAGAGGAGAAGCGAAATGACCAGGACCGGTAGCGGAATCTGTGACGGACGAGTCGTCGCCGTCACGGGCGCGGGGCGGGGGCTGGGCAGGGCCCATGCCCTGGCCTTCGCGGCGGAGGGCGGGAAGGTGGTCGTCAACGACCTGGGGGTCGGGCCCGACGGCGCGGGAGCGTCGGCGGGCCCCGCGCAGCGGGTGGTGGAGGAGATCGTCGCGGCAGGGGGCGAGGCGGTGGCTCACAGCGGGGACATCGCGACGGCGGAGGGCGCGGCGTCGCTGGCCGCCGCGGCGGTCGAGACGTACGGGCGGCTCGACACCCTCGTCAACAACGCCGGTTTCCTGCGGGACCGCATGCTGGTCAACCTGGACGAGGACGACTGGGACGCGGTCGTGCGCGTACACCTGAAGGGGCACTTCCTGCCGCTCAAGTACGCCGCGCGGTACTGGCGTGAGGAGGCGAAGGCGGGGCGGGAGGTGGCGGCCCGTGTCGTCAACACGAGCTCGGGGGCGGGGCTCCTGGGGAGTGTGGGGCAGGGCAATTACTCGGCCGCGAAGGCGGGGATCGTCGGGCTGACGCTGGTCGCCGCGGAGGAGATGGGCCGGTACGGCGTCCAGGTCAACGCGATCGCACCGGCCGCCCGTACCCGCATGACGGAGCGGACCTTCGCCGAGACGATGGCGGCGCCGGGCGCGTTCGACGCGTTCGACGCGATGGCACCGGAGAACGTCTCGCCGCTGGTGGTGTGGCTCGGTTCGGCGGCGTCGGCCGGAGTCACCGGCCGGGTCTTCGAAGCAGAAGGGGGCCGCATCACGGTCATGGAGGGCTGGCGCCCAGGTCCCACGGCGGACAAGGGCGCACGATGGACCCCGTCCGAGGCGGGGGAGGCGGCAGCGAAGCTCGTGGCGGAATCGGCTACGCCGGGTGGGGTGTACGGGGCGCGAGAGTAGGGCGGTGGGGAACGGCCGAAGGGGCGCGGGGGCAGGCGGTGGGGCCGAATGTGCACGGAGGCAGGGGCGGTGGGGAACGGCCGAAAAGCCGTGGCGGTAGGGCGGCGGGGCAGGTGATGAACGCGCCTACCGGTAGCGCGGCGGCGTCCGTTCCAGTCGGCGCCTCACCGTCACGTCCTCCACGTACTCCAGCGCTTCGACCGCCGTCGCGTACGCGTAGCCCTCCGGGTCTCCGTCCCGCAGCAGCCGCTCCAGCGCCGCGACCGCCCGGGCGTCCCCGCGCACCGTCAGACCGCGTGCCGCCTCCGCAGCCGTGTCGGGGTCGGGGTCCTCCAGGCGGTCCGCCAGTGCCTCACGGATCTCCGGTGTATCGGCGTCGAGACCGGCGAGCGCCAGTGTCGCCCAGTCGCGCACCTCGGCGTCCGGGTCGCGGCTGAGCGCGACCAGCGCCGCCGCACCCTCCCGGTTACCGGCGGGGACGAGCCCGATGAGGGAGAGGGCCACCCGGTGACGTACATCGGCGTCGGGGTGACCTGCGTGGCGCAGGATTTCGGGCAGGGCCGCGGGATCACCGTGGTGCCCCAGCGCCAGCACAGCCGCCTGCGCCAGCTCCGCATCGGTTTCCCCCGCTTGCCGCGCCAGCTCCCGAAGAAGCGGCAGGGCACGCGCGGTGAACGCGTTCCCGCCCTGCTCGGAGCCGAGCTGCGCCAGTACGTCGGCGGCGAACGCCTGCCGCAGCGGATCACCGCTCGCACACCACGCGGCCGCCGCCTGGAACGTCTCCTCGTCGCCGCGCCGCCACAGCGCCGCCACCGACTCCATCCACTCGTCCCGGCCCGGATCGCCGCCCCCCAGGGCCCGCACGGCGAGCTCCTCGAAGGGCGTACGGATTCCCAGCCGTTCCTCCAGGAGAGTGGCGATCGCGGCGTGCCCGGTCTGCTGCTCGGTGCCGGCCGACGGCTTGCCGTCCCGCAGCAGCTCGACGACGACGGTCACTCCACCGTCCTCCTCGATGCGGCTGGTGACGGTCTCGGGCCGCTCCGCGCCGTCGCCGAAGGTCTCCAGCAACCCCGCCCGCAGTTCCTCCTCGACATCCACTTCGAGCCAGTGCCGTGTCTCTTCGAGCGCTTCCTGCCACCCGGAGGCGCCGTGCCGCAGAAGGGTCCGTACGGTCTCGGTGGACCCGCGCCGCGCGGCGACCACCAGCGGCGACTCCGCCCCGGGAGCCGCGAGGCCGGGATCGGCGCCGTACTCCAGCAGCGCCTCGACGGTGTCGGCGTGCCCCTGGCGGACGGCCCAGGCCATCGCGGTGAACCCGAACTCCTCCCGCAGGTCGGGTGTCGCGCCCGCCGACAGCAGAGCCTCCACCACGTCCGTGTGGCCGCCCACCGCGGCGCCGCACAGCGGCAGGTCGCCGCCGTCCCGGCCGCTCGCCCGGTCGGGATCGGCGCCCGCCGCGAGCAGCAGCCGCACCATGCCGGGGCGGTTCTGCACGGACGCGGTGTAGAGCGCGGTCGCGCCCTCGTCGTCGGCGGCCTCGGCCGGTACGCCGGAGCGCAGCAGCCGTACGACGTCGTCGTCCCCGCCGCCGTACACCGCTTCGATCAGGGTCCGCGGACCCGCTGCCGGATCGTTCGTCATGTCTCGACCCTACGTGTGCGTGTTCAGGTGTCGCACTCGAGAATCGTCCGGCACAGCGCGCAGCGCGCCCGTACCCGGCCGCGCACGGGAACGCGGATGCGCTGCTGGCACGTGGGACACGGGAACGACACGCGCAGCGTCTCGCGGCCGCCTCCCTCGAAGGCGTACGACGAGGAACCGGGGTCCGTACGGCTGCCGTTCTCCTGTGCGTACCGGCGCTCCTTGGCGTACCGCCGACGGCCCGCCCAGCCCGCGGCGGTCAGCGGCGGCTGCTGCTCGTCGTGGCGGGCCTGCGCGAGGCCCTTGGTGTACGCCGTGTAGGCCTGCGCGCTGGTGAACCAGGGCGCAGGGTCCTCGCCGAAGGCGATCGCGCGCTTCGCGAGGACGTACCCGAACTCCTCCGGGGTGAGGTAGCCGAGCTTCTGGCTCGACGCGCCGTCCTCGCGGTACGCGTCGAGCAGCAGCCAGCCCGCCCCGAGGTACGTCGTCACGGTGTCGGTGAGGATCTCGTTGTCCCGGGTGCCGGCGAAGGCGAGGCCGAGCCGGTGCAGCAGCACATGGGTGATCTCGTGGGCGAGGGCGGCCCCGATGTCGTTGCGGTGGGTCCTGAAGCGCGCGTTGAGCTCGATGAAGTACTCCGGACCCGCCGCCAGCTCCACGCTCGCGGCGTGCTCCATCTCGCGGAAGCTCACGATCACGCGGGCGTCCGGCAGGCGCAGGTGGTGGACGAGGACGCGGGCCACGCGCTGGGCACCGAGGTGGAGATCGTCCTGGTCGGAGAAGGCCACATCGGCGGGGAAGACGCTCGGGGCGTACGAGTGCACGCCGTCGTACGAGAGCCGTTTGTGGAGCGCGGCGAGGGCGGACCGCACGGTCGTCAGATGCGGATAGCCGTGCACGACCTCGCTCCCGCTGGTCACCTCGGCACTCACCCCCACAGGTCTGGGCACGACGGCGAACAGCTCCCACTGTAGGCGGATCCGGCGGACCGGACGGGCTGCGGCGGGTCGGGGCGGCCTCCCGCGGGCCCCCGGGGACGCGGGTGGCACCGGTGGGGTGTGAGGGGTGGCTGAATTGCCTCCCTTGTCGGAAGGGCGGAGCGCTCCACATAATCCATCAACGCTTTGACGGGCGCATGCCATCTTTCGGTGGTGTGCGTGCTGTCCGTCGTGCGTGTGCACAGCAACCCCCCACGATTTCCCACGAGAGGCAGTTCGTTGAAGAACCTTCTGCGTGCCTTCAAGAGATGTGCCGCCGCCGGCGCAGTGATCCTCGCCGCGGTCAGCATCCAGCCCGTCGCCGCGTCCGCGGCCTCCGCCGCGACGCCACCGGTCGTCGGCGGAACCCGCGCCGCCCAGGGCGAGTTCCCGTTCATGGTCCGGCTTTCGATGGGCTGCGGCGGCTCGCTCTACGCCAAGGACATCGTCCTGACCGCCGCCCACTGCGTGAACGGATCCGGCAACAACACGAGCATCACCGCCACCGCCGGTGTCGTCGACCTGCAGAGCTCCAGCGCCATCAAGGTCAAGTCCACCAAGGTCCTCCAAGCCCCCGGCTACAACGGAACGGGCAAGGACTGGGCGCTGATCAAGCTCGCCAAGCCGATCGACCTGCCCACCCTGAAGATCGCCGACACGACGGCGTACAACAGCGGCACCTTCACCGTCGCCGGCTGGGGCGCGGCCACCGAGGGCGGCGGCCAGCAGCGCTACCTCCGCAAGGCCCAGGTCCCCTTCGTCTCCGACGCCAGCTGCAAGCGTTCGTACTCCGACCTGGTGGCGGGCGAGGAAATCTGCGCCGGCTTCACCGAGGGCGGTGTCGACACCTGCCAGGGCGACTCGGGCGGCCCGATGTTTCGCAGGGACAACACCAACGCCTGGATACAGGTCGGGATAGTCAGCTGGGGCAATGGCTGCGCCCGTCCCAACTACCCCGGCGTATACACCGAGGTGTCGACCTTCGCCGCCACCATCAAGTCGGCTGCCGCGGGTCTCTGACCTCGACTGTGAGCCACCTCTGAACGCGCTTCGACGGGCGGGTGCTGGACGCGTTAGTCCAACACCCGCCCCTCCTTTGTCCATGGGCGCACTCGCCTCTCGCGGCGCATGTTGGCGTGCACACCATGCCGTCGAGCGACAGGAGAGCGCGCGTGCACGCAACTGACCCCGGACCGAGCCGCAGGGCCGTGGTGACCGCCACCGCCGCCACCGCCGCCACCGTGCTGGCGGGCGCGGGCCCGGCCGTCGCCGGACCCGCCACCGCCGCCCCGGCGGCCGAGGGCGAGAGAGTCCTGCGCTCCCGCGAACTGGAGGTGCGCGTCGACCCGCGCTTCCCGCGCATCGTGTCGTACACCGACCGCGCGACGGGTGCCATGCTCCACGGGCAGGAGGACCCGGTCACCTCCGTGCTGATCGACGGAACGGCCCGTACGCCCGAAGTGACCGCCCGCGCGGGACGCGACACGGCGGAGTACACCCTGGCCTTCGACGGCGGAACCGAGATCCACGTGGAAATCCGCGTCACCGGCCGACAGGTCCACTGGCGCGTCACGAAGCTCGCCGACACCGCCGCACTGCGCGTCGGCACCCTTCAGATCCCCTCGCTCGCCTTCCTGTCGGTACGAAGCGACCAGCCCGGCGCCACGCTGCTCGCCGCACGCATCCAGCTCGACAGGGCCAAGAGCGGCGACACCCTCGTCGAGCCCGCACCGGACACCGTCCCGGACGCCGCGCCGCTCGGCTGCGCGTACGCCGTCGTCGCCCACGACCGGCTCGGCGGCGCCGTCGAGACCAACACGTCGTACGACGAGCCCGACAGCGCGGCAGGCACCACCTGGGAGAACGGGCGGCTGTGGCGGCAGACCGTCGAGCGGGACGGTTACGTCAAGGTGCAGCTGTCCTGCGGCCAGTGGACGCACCGCGCCGCGACCGCTCCCGTGAACGCCACCGAACCGCTCCCGTACGCCACTGTCGTCATCACCGGTGACCGCAACGGCGACGGCGCCGTGGACTGGCAGGACGCCGCCATCGCCTTCCGCGACATCATGGTGAACCCGCTCGGCGCGGACGAGCAGCACCTGCGTGTCGTCCCGCACATCCCCTTCAACTTCGCCAGCCAGGCCACCAACCCGTTCCTCGCGACGCTCGACAACGTCAAACGCGTCTCCCTCGCGACGGACGGACTGCGCCAGTACACGCTCCTCAAGGGCTATCAGTCGGAGGGACACGACTCCGCCCACCCCGACTACGCCGGCAACCACAACAAGCGCGCGGGCGGCCTGGGCGACCTCAACACCCTGGTGCGCGAAGGACGCTTCTGGGGAAGCGATTTCGGCGTTCACGTGAACGCCACGGAGTCGTACCCCGTCGCGAAGGCGTTCTCCGAAACGCTCGTCGACAAGAGCAACGAACAGTGGGACTGGCTGGACCAGAGCTACCGCATCGACCAGCGGCGCGACCTCGTGTCCGGCGACATCATCAAGCGTTTCCAGGACCTGCGGGACGAGACGGACCCCGCCCTGAACATGCTCTACATCGACGTCTTCAGGGAATCCGGCTGGACCTCGGACCGGCTGCAGCGCGCCCTGCGCGAACAGGGCTGGCAGGTCACCACCGAATGGGGACACGGCCTGGAACGCTCTGCCCTGTGGTCGCACTGGGCCACGGAGACCGACTACGGCGGCGACACCTCGCGCGGCATCAACTCCCAGCTGATCCGCTTCATCCGCAACCACCAGAAGGACGTCTTCGCCGACAAGTGGCCGACCCTCCTCGGCATCCCGCGCACCGGGAACTTCGAGGGCTGGGTCAACAAGACCGACTGGAACACCTTCTACCAGCAGATCTGGACCGACAGCCTGCCCGCCAAGTATCTCCAGGCGTACCCGGTCAAGACCTGGGGCGCGCACGAGATCACCTTCTTCGGCCCCACCAGGACGTCGGTGAGCGACGCGGACGGTACCCGCCGCATCACGACCGACGGACGGACCGTGTACGACGCGGGGCGCTACCTGCTGCCCTGGGAGCCGCGCGAGGCCACCGACCCCGACAAGCTGTACCACTACAACCCGGCGGGCGGCAGCAGCGGCTGGCGGCTCCCGCGCGGCTGGGCGGGCGCGTCGACGGTGGTGCTCTACAAGCTCACCGACCAGGGGCGGGAGTACGTCCGAGAGGTGCCCGTCCGCTCCGGAAGGGTCACCGTCGACGCCGAGGCGAAGCAGCCGTACGTCGTCCACCGCACCCGGGTCCCGGCGGCCGCCGACCCGCACTGGGGCGAGGCCACACCGGTTCACGACCCGGGCTTCAACTCCGGTTCCCTGGGCGGGTGGACCGTCAGCGGGCCGGCCTCCGTCGAGCTGAGCGCGACCGGCGACTACGAGCTGGTCGTCGGCGCGGGCGGGGCCGCCGCCGTGGGCCAGCGCCTCGCGCGCCTCGCACCGGGGACGTACGCCGCGTCCGTGCAGGTCGAAATCGGAGCGCAGGCGGGGGAGCGGCGGCGCGCGGCGCTCACCGTACGCACCGCCGACGGGGCCACGGCCGAGAACTGGACGGACTCCTCCACAGCCGTCAACCTCGTCGCCGCCGACCGCAAGCACGACACCCGCTTCCAGCGGATGTTCACGTACTTCACCGTGCCGGACGGCGGCGGCAGGGTGGACCTCACCCTGCGGGCCGAGGCGGGCGACGCACGCGTGCGCTTCGACAACGTACGGATCGTTCCCGCGAAGCGAAGCACGAAGCCGGGAACGGTCGCCTACGAGGACTTCGAGAACGTGCCGCAAGGATGGGGTGTTTTCGTCAAGGGCGACGCGGGCGGCTCCACCGACCCACGCACCCACATCGCGCAGCGGCACGCCCCCTTCACCCAGCGCGGCTGGAACGGCAAGGCGATCGACGACGTCATCGACGGTTCCGAATCGCTCAAGTCGCGGGGCGAGAACGACGGCCTCGTCCACCGGACCGTCCAGCACACCGTCCGTTTCGAGCCGGGCAGGCGGTACCGCGTCTCCTTCCGCTACGAGAACGAGAAGGCCGGGCAGTACGCGTGGGTCACCGGTGTCGACGAACCTGCCACCAGGGAACTCGACCGCAGGGCGCTGCCCGTCGCCACGGAACCGACCCTGCTGAGCTACGAGTTCACGGCGCCCGCCAGGGGCGAGACGTGGGTCGGCCTGCGCAAGACGGGTGACGACGGCACGGCGGAGTTCGTCCTCGACGCCTTCGAGGTCCGGGAGGTGTAAGGGGCAATGCCAGGGAGGGTCGGTCCTTACTACGGACGCTGTTGGTTAATTCGGCCCTTGCTGTGCCCCGCCGAGCGTCAGCTCGGCGGGGCACAGCGCTGCGAAGTGGCTGGTGCGGGTGAGGGCA
>NZ_JBSHNE010000013.1:0-80321 GCF_053646035.1 Streptomyces sp. NPDC055287
GCACCCAGCGCCGTACCGCCGTCCGCCTCACGCTTGAACCAGATGTTCGGGAAGCCCAGGAAACGGTGCCACGCCACACCCATGTTGGTGTTGAGCGAGACCGTGATCATCCAGATCAGCGAGGTGCCGATCTTGATCATGGCGGTGAAGTAGATCAGCGTCTGGAGCGAGGAGACGCTCAGCCCGTCGAAGGCGAGGACCAGCGGGTACGACACGAAGTACGCGGCGTCGTAGCCGTCGACGTGGTGGATCGCGCCTTCGAGGCCGCGCAGCACCAGGATCGCCAGGCCGATCGTCAGGATGATGTATTCGACGAAGTACGCCTGCCAGGCCTTCGAGCCCGCGAAGCGCGACTTGCGGCCGGCCCGCGAGGGCAGGTTGAGCAGTCGGATCGCCATCAGGACGACGATGCCCAGCACCGTCATCAGACCGATGAACTCGATGTACATCTCGAACGGCAGGAAGCCGCCGATGACCGGCAGCACCCAGTCGGCCTGGAACAGCTGGCCGTATGCCTGGGCGAGGGTCGGCGGCAGCGTCAGGAAGCCGATCGCGACGAACCAGTGCGCGACGCCGACGATGCCCCACCGGTTCATCCGGCTGTGGCCGAGGAACTCCTTGGCCAGGGTGATCGTGCGCTGCTTCGGGTTGCCGGTGCGGCTGCCCGCGGGAACGGGCTGGCCCAGCTTGACGAACCGGTAGATCTGCGCGACGGCTCGTGCGATGAGCGCAACGCCGACCACGGTCAGGACCAGCGACACGATGATCGCGGCGAGTTGCATTTGGGGGCTCCTCGGGCCTGCGAGGGTGAGAAATTCGGGGGACGGCTGAGCATCTGAGGGATTACTAAGCGGTAACTTATTCAGCCCGTGCTGAGCGTACCCATTTATGCCGCCGCACTGTAGTTGGGCCGGCGGTGATCTGTGTCGCGTAAGGCTTCCCTCAGCACCTGGCGGCGAGGGCCGCGGGAACCGTACGGGCGAGGATGGCCAGGTCGAGGCCGAGCCAGTGCTGCTCGATGTAGTGCAGATCCAGTACGTCCATCTCCTCCCACGGCAGCTCGGAACGCCCGCCGACCTGCCACAGCCCGGTGATACCCGGCCGAACCACCAGCCTCACCCATGTCGCCGAAGGGTGGTCCGGCGGCAGTGGGCACGGCCCGACCAGGGACATCTCACCGCGCAGTACGTGAAGGAGCCGGGGCAGCACGTCCAGACGCGACCGGCGCAGCAGGCGGCCGGCCGCGGTGCGGGGATCGGTGCGGAGCGTCAGCATCCCGAAGGGGCGGCCGTGCAGGCCCGCGCGGGTCTTCCGTACGAGCAAAGGGCCCGGCGAGGTTACGGACGAGGTCATGGCGGTGAGGAGCAGTAGGGGGAGGGCGAGGGGCAGCAGGGCGGAGGTGACCGCCAGGTCGAAGATCCGCTTCGCGTGCATGGGTGTACCATTTCACGCCTTTCGTCATGATATGGCGCTCGGTCGGATGTGGGCGTGCCGTGCTCATGCCGATAAGGGCCGCATAAGAGTTGAGTCGCCCCCACTCAGGTCTGTTGACGCGAAAGGTTCCGTCATGCATCCTTGAGTCTGTTCCACTCAAGTCAGCTGGAGGAATCGAAATGGCACGTGCGGTCGGCATCGACCTGGGCACCACTAACTCCGTCGTCAGCGTTCTGGAGGGCGGCGAGCCCACCGTCATCACCAACGCCGAAGGCGCCAGGACCACGCCGTCCGTCGTCGCTTTCGCGAAGAACGGTGAAGTGCTGGTAGGCGAGGTTGCCAAGCGCCAGGCAGTCACCAACGTCGACAGGACGATCCGGTCGGTCAAGCGCCACATGGGCACCGACTGGAACATCGAGCTCGACGGCAAGAAGTTCAACCCGCAGCAGATGAGCGCCTTCATCCTGCAGAAGCTGAAGCGCGACGCCGAGGCGTACCTGGGCGAGAAGGTGGCCGACGCGGTCATCACCGTCCCGGCGTACTTCAACGAC
The DNA here is from genome assembly GCF_053646035.1 of Streptomyces sp. NPDC055287. NCBI lineage: Bacteria > Bacillati > Actinomycetota > Actinomycetes > Kitasatosporales > Streptomycetaceae > Streptomyces > Streptomyces sp. NPDC055287. The sequence continues at coordinate 1,986 of NZ_JBSHNE010000013.1, forward strand.
TCCGAGCGTCAGGCGACGAAGGAGGCCGGCGAGATCGCGGGCCTGAACGTCCTGCGTATCGTCAACGAGCCGACGGCCGCCGCCCTGGCGTACGGCCTCGACAAGGACGACCAGACGATCCTCGTCTTCGACCTCGGTGGCGGCACCTTCGACGTCTCGCTGCTGGAGATCGGCGACGGCGTCGTCGAGGTGAAGGCCACCAACGGTGACAACCACCTCGGTGGCGACGACTGGGACCAGCGCGTCGTCGACTACCTCGTGAAGCAGTTCCACTCCGGTCACGGCGTGGACCTCTCCAAGGACAAGATGGCGCTCCAGCGCCTGCGCGAGGCGGCCGAGAAGGCCAAGATCGAGCTGTCCTCCTCCACCGAGACCTCGATCAACCTGCCGTACATCACGGCGTCGGCCGAGGGCCCGCTGCACCTGGACGAGAAGCTCACGCGCTCGCAGTTCCAGCAGCTGACCGCCGACCTGCTGGACCGCTGCAAGACGCCGTTCCACAACGTCATCAAGGACGCGGGCATCCAGCTCTCCGAGATCGACCACGTCGTTCTCGTCGGTGGCTCGACCCGTATGCCGGCCGTCGCCGAGCTCGTCAAGGAGCTCACGGGCGGTCAGGACGCCAACAAGGGTGTGAACCCCGACGAGGTCGTCGCCATCGGCGCCTCGCTCCAGGCCGGTGTCCTCAAGGGTGAGGTCAAGGACGTCCTGCTCCTCGACGTCACGCCCCTGTCTCTCGGTATCGAGACCAAGGGCGGCATCATGACGAAGCTCATCGAGCGCAACACCACGATCCCGACCAAGCGTTCCGAGATCTTCACGACGGCCGAGGACAACCAGCCGTCCGTGCAGATCCAGGTCTACCAGGGCGAGCGCGAGATCGCGGCGTACAACAAGAAGCTCGGCATGTTCGAGCTGACCGGTCTGCCGCCGGCCCCGCGCGGCGTCCCGCAGATCGAGGTCGCCTTCGACATCGACGCCAACGGCATCATGCACGTCGCCGCGAAGGACCTCGGCACCGGCAAGGAGCAGAAGATGACCGTCACCGGTGGCTCCTCGCTGCCGAAGGACGAGGTCAACCGGATGCGCGAAGAGGCCGAGAAGTACGCGGACGAGGACCACAAGCGCCGCGAGGCCGCCGAGACCCGCAACCAGGCCGAGCAGCTCGTCTACCAGACGGAGAAGTTCCTCAAGGACAACGAGGACAAGGTCCCGGGTGACGTGAAGACCGAGGTCGAGACGTCCATCACCGAGCTGAAGGAAAAGCTCGCGGGTGAGGACACGGCCGAGATCCGCACGGCGACGGAGAAGGTCGCGGCCGTCTCCCAGAAGCTGGGCCAGGCCATGTACGCCAACGCCGAGGGCGCTCAGGCCGCGGGCGGCGACGCTCCCGGCGCCGAGCAGGCCAAGGCGGACGACGACGTCGTGGACGCCGAGATCGTCGACGACGAGAAGGACGCCGGCCGTCAGGGAGGCGCCGCATGACGGAGGAGACTCCGGGCTTCGAGGAGAAGCCCGACGTCCCTTCCGGCGCCACTCCCGAAGACGCCGAACCGCAGGCTGCCGCGCCCGAAACGGCAGGGACCGACTCCGTCGAGGAGTCGGGCCCGGCAGCCCCGGCCGGGGACGTACAGGACGTATCTCTGACCGCACAGCTGGACCAGGTACGCATGGCGCTCGGTGAGCGCACCGCGGACCTCCAGCGGCTGCAGGCGGAGTACCAGAACTACCGTCGCCGCGTGGAGCGGGACCGGGTCACGGTCAAGGAGATCGCTGTCGCGAACCTCCTGAGCGAGCTCCTCCCGACCCTCGACGACATCGGCCGCGCGCGTGAGCACGGCGAGCTGGTGGGCGGGTTCAAGTCGGTCGCCGAATCGCTGGAGACGGTCGCCGCCAAGATGGGCCTGCATCAGTTCGGCAAGGAGGGCGAGCCCTTCGACCCGACGATCCACGAGGCTCTGATGCACTCGTACGCACCGGATGTCGACGAGACCACGTGCGTCGCGATCCTGCAGCCGGGCTACCGGATCGGCGAGCGGACCATCCGCCCGGCGCGCGTAGCGGTGGCCGAGCCCCAGCCGGGGGCCACGCCCGCCAAGGCGGACGAGGCCGTGGCCAAGGCTCCGGACGAGGAGAACGGTGGCCCGGACGAGGGCTGACGTGACCAGTAGCGGTATCAGGTGTGGTAGCGGCAGCAGGAAGGAGGGACGTCGGGGATGAGCACGAAGGACTTCGTCGAGAAGGACTACTACAAGGTTCTCGGCGTCCCGAAGGACGCCACCGAGGCCGAGATCAAGAAGGCGTACCGGAAGCTCGCCCGCGAGTTCCACCCGGACGCCAACAAGGGCGACGCCAAGGCGGAGGACCGCTTCAAGGAGATCTCCGAGGCGAACGACATCCTCGGCGACCCCAAGCGGCGCAAGGAGTACGACGAAGCGCGTGCTCTGTTCGGGAACGGCGGCTTCAGGCCGGGCCCGGGCGCCGGCGGCGGCTCCTTCAACTTCGACCTGGGCGACCTCTTCGGAGGCGCCCAGGGCGGGGCCCAGACCGGCGGTGCCGGCGGGTTCGGCGGCGGCCTCGGGGACGTGTTCGGGGGCCTGTTCAACCGGGGCGGGCCGGGTACGCGTACGGGTACGCAGCCGCGCCGCGGCCAGGACATCGAATCCGAGGTGACGCTCAGCTTCACCGAGGCGGTCGACGGGGCCACGGTCCCTCTGCGGATGTCCAGCCAGGCGCCCTGCAAGGCCTGTTCGGGTACGGGCGACAAGAACGGCACACCGCGTGTGTGCCCGACCTGCGTCGGTACGGGCCAGGTGTCGCGCGGCGGCGGTGGCGGCTTCTCGCTCACCGACCCGTGCGTGGACTGCCGGGGCCGCGGGCTCATCGCCCAGGACCCCTGCGAGGTCTGCAAGGGCAGCGGGCGCGCCAAGTCGTCGCGCACCATGCAGGTCCGGATCCCGGCGGGCGTCTCCGACGGCCAGCGGATCCGGCTGCGCGGCAAGGGCAGTCCCGGTGAACGGGGCGGTCCGGCGGGTGACTTGTACGTCGTGGTCCATGTGGACACGCACCCGGTGTTCGGCCGCAAGGGCGACAACCTCACCGTCACGGTGCCCGTCACCTTCGTGGAGGCGGCGCTCGGCGGCGAGGTGAAGGTCCCGACGCTGGGTGGCCCGCCGGTCACCCTCAAGCTGCCGGCCGGCACGCCCAACGGCCGCACGATGCGCGCCCGCGGCAAGGGCGCGGTCCGCAAGGACGGCACGCGCGGCGACCTGTTGGTCACCGTGGAGGTCGAAGTGCCCAAGGACCTTGACGACAAGGCCCGTGAGGCGCTGGAGTCCTACCGTGAGGCGACCGCCGGGGAGGACCCGCGGGCGGAGCTGTTCCAGGCCGCGAAGGGAGCATGAGATGGACCCGCGCATGCGTCGTAACCCGTACCAGCTGACCGACGAGTCACCGGTGTACGTCATCTCCGTCGCGGCCCAGCTCTCCGGTCTGCACCCGCAGACCCTGCGGCAGTACGACCGCCTCGGCCTGGTCTCCCCGGACCGCACGGCCGGGCGCGGCCGGCGCTACTCGGCCCGCGACATCCAGCTGCTCCGTCAGGTGCAGCAGTTGTCGCAGGACGAGGGCATCAACCTGGCCGGCATCAAGCGCATCATCGAGCTGGAGAACCAGGTGACCGCGCTCCAGCAGCGCGTGGCCGAACTCTCGGCGGCGGTGGACGGCGCGGCGGCCGCGCTCCAGCAGCGCGAGGCGCAGGTGCACGCGTCGTACCGGCGGGACCTCGTCCGGTACGAGGACGTGCAGCAGGCGAGTGCGCTGGTGGTCTGGCGTCCCAAGCGGTCGTCGGAGTAGTCCGGCTCCGTACGCGCGTACGCGAGGAAGGCCCGTCACCCACGACTCGGGGTGACGGGCCTTCCGCTGTGTGTGCGCCCTAGTCCGTGGGCCTCACGGGCGCTTCCACGAGCGCCGGAACGGACTGCGTGCCGTCGGCGAAGACGCTGAGGCATGAAGTCGGGGAGCGCTCTCGGTCCGGTCTGAGGCACCAGGAGTGTGGGGGGCACGCCGGGCGTGATCGTCGCACGGTGCCCGGCGACCCGGCAACGGACCCCGCTACGGGACCGCGTCGGCCCTCGGTGTCGCGGAGACCTCCGCCGAAAGCGCCGCCTCGCCGCCTTCCGCGTCCACGGCCGCGACGGCGTAGTAGTACGTCGTCCCGTTGGTCACGTCCGTGTCCCTGAACTCGTTGTCCGTGGTCAGGGGCAGCGCGGTCGCGTTCTCCTTCGTGACGCCGGGCTGCGTCGCGCGGTACACGCGGTAGCCGGTGATCGCGGGCGCGCCCTCGTCGGCCTCCACGTGGTCCCAGACGAACCACACCATCCCGTCGTGGCCGGACACGTCGTAGATGCGGGTCGCGTCCGGCGGCCGGTGCGCCTGGTAGACCGGCTTGAAGGAACCGGAGGCGGGCGAGGCGACGCCGTACTGCGTCACGGCGACAACCGCGTAGAAGTGGTCGCGCTCGCCGGCCGGGATGTCGTCCACGGTCAGGGCGGGGGTCTGCGTGACGCGGAAGGGCTCGGTGCCGGCGTCGGTGGGGACGGGGCTCGTCGCGCTCTTGTAGACGCGGTACTCGGAGACCGGGACGTACGGGCCCGCCGCCCACGTCAGCTCCAGCCGGCCGCCGGTGAGCGTGCCGGTGAGCTCCCGGGGTGCGGTGGGTACGGCCCCGGGGCCGACCGCGCGCGTGCCGGACACCCAGTCGGTCCTCGCCGACTCGTTGCCCGCCGCGTCGACGGCGGCGACGCGGTAGCGGAACCGCTGTCCCGCCTGGCCGGTCGTGTCCTGGAACGTCAGCGCCTCGGTGGTGCCGACCTCGGTCTCGACGTCGAGGTCCTCGGGGGCGCGGTAGACGGTGTACGCCTTGGTGCCGGCCGCGGCCCCGCTCTGCCAGGCCAGGGTGACGCCCGTGTCGTCCTCGGCGGTGACGGCGGGCGCGGTGGGCGGCGCGGGCGGGGTGGTGTCCGCGACGGCGACGTGGGTGGCGTACGGCGACGCGTTCCCCGCCGCGTCGACCGCCTTGACCGTGTACTTGTACGACGTCACCGCCGGGTCGAGGGCGGTGTCGGCGTACGACGCGGTCTCCACCGTCGCGATCTTCGCGTAGTCGCGGGAGTCCCCGGCCGCGCGGTACACCTCGTACTTCGCCGCGTCCGTGACCGCCTGCCAGGTGAGGGAGTTGGCGGAGCCCCCGGACGTCCCCGCGAGGCCGGTGGGCGCGGCGGGCGGTGTCGCGTCCACGGTGGTGACGGGCATGTCGACGCTGCCGGGGCCCTCGCGGCCCGCCTTGTCGACGGCGCGGACCTCGTAGTACCAGACCTCGCCGGTCACCGGCGGGACGCCGACATACGTGGTGCCGGTGATGTGGGTGGCGCCCGTGACGTTGATATACGTACTGGTGCCCTTGAGGCGGCGGAAGACGCGGTATCCGGCCAGGTCCATCTCGGCGTTCGGCGACCAGGTCACGGTGGCCCTGCGGGTGGCCGTGTCGTACGTCGTCCTCGCGCCCGCGGGGGCGAGGGGCGGCGTGGTGTCGACGTCCGGCGAAGCGCGGGGCGTGTAGGCGAAGTTGACGCTCGCGGAGCCGGTGAAGGCGGCGTAGTCGACGCGCAGGGTGTGGACGCCCTGGGGGATGGCGATGTTGACCGTCTTCTTCTGGACGGTGGTGGCGTCCTGCCACAGGTCGATCCGGCGCACCCCGTCGACGTACACCCGGATGCCGTCGAGCGCCTCGGCGGTGAGCGAGAACGGCCCGCCGGAGCCGAAGTCGCGGGTGAGGGACCAGCGGACACCGAAGTGGTCGTTGGGGAGGGTGACGCCGGCCGGGTCGCCGGTCCCGTAGTTCTCGCTGATGGCGGCGTCGCAGACGGTCGCGGCGGGGGTGCCGGCGAAGGTCGTGTTCGGGAAGAACTGCGCCTGCCATTGCGGGAAGGCGCAGGCGGCGGCGGAGGCGGGGGTGACGCCGAGTGCGTACACGGTCCCGGTGCTCATGGCCAGGGCGGTGGCAGCGGCGGCGGCGCGGAGGGCGGCTCTGGAGTCCACGTACACGGCTGGGCAGCTCTTTCTGTTGAGGAAGAGAAGTCACAGACGTGGGGGGAAGGACGACTGTACAGGTGGCCATGGTGCGGAACTACTGGTTCTTCAGGCCAAGTTGAGGCTGTGCACGACCCCGTCGCGGCGACGGTCCCGGACTGTACGGCGACACGAATCTCAGAACTCGGAAGGAGCGTGGCCCTGGTCCAGGATGCCCGACCGTGCGATGAGGTAGCCGAGTTGTGCCCGGCTGCCGCTGCCCAGCGCAGTGTTCAGTTTTGCGATGTGGGCCCGGCAGGTGCGCACGTTCATGCCGAGGCGGCGGGCGATCGAGTCGTCGACGTGGCCCTCGACGAGAAGTTGGGCGATGGACCGCTGGACACCGCTGATGCCGTGGGGCGTCGGGTCGTACGGGACCTCGTCCAGCAGCGGGACCGCGCGCTGCCAGAGCTGTTCGAACACCTTGGTGAGGTAGTCGACCAGACCGGGATGGCGCAGTTCCAGAGCCACCTGGTCGTCGTTGCGAGCGGGAATGAAGGCGACGGTCCGGTCGCAGATGATGAGCCGCTCGATGAGCTCTTCGAGCGTGCGGATCTCGACCTTGGCGCCGGCCATGCGTTCCGCGTAGGCGAAGGTGCTCTGGCTGTGGCGGACCGTGTGCTGGTAGAGCGTACGGACGCTGATGCCTCGCTCGATCAACGGCTTGCTGCGCTCCAGCGCCTCGCTCAGGATGTGCTCGCTGCGGCCGCCCCCGGGCTGCACGGTGAGTACTTCGGTCCTGCTCTCGGCGATGGCGACGTCCAGGGCCGCGTTGATCCGGCCGAGGCCCTCGAGCACGGTGATCGCATGGGTGGTGGGGGGTCTCTGGGCGCTGATCGCCAGGAACGGCTCGAACGTGTCGGACAGGTCGACGGCGAGCCGCCTGCGGTCCTGGATCTCACGCTCTATGGGATGGAGCCGCTGCGCCAGCGCGGCCGACGGCGCGACGGGATGCAGCCAGTTCTCGTCGTCGGGATCCGGATGCAGCAGGGCGAATTCCAGGAGGCAGGGAGCCGAGCCGACCTCGGACCTGGCGATGCGCCCGGTGCTCAGTGCGCTGGCGTAAAGTCGCGCCCCCTCGTCGCAGAGTTCGGTGACGAGGTGCGGATGTGCCGCTTTTGAGTCGACTGTACGCAAATCTCCACCCCCCAGGGTCCTGAACGTACAGGAACATGATGCATCGTTCCTGTGGCGTTGACGTGCCTGAATGAGCCATCGTCTTGTGACGCGGGGGAGAGGAAATCATCAAGTGAGGACGAAGCCGACTATGTACAAGAAAATGCTTCGCTCAGTGCTTGTCGCCGCCTTTGCTGCTGCCGCGCTGATGATCGGTACGACTGCTAACGGCGACGTTGGCTGGGGCAGTGCTGGTCATACGGTTCAGGCTGGAGTAGGAGACGTGGGCTGGGGCACCGGCACACCGGCAAACGTAGACGTATGACCGTGCCACCGGACGACCGGACCTTCAGACGCGAGATGGCCACGGCGTACCGCTCGGGCTGGCACTTCATCGACCTGGTCACGGCCATTCCCCACCGTGGCGACTCGCTGATGGTCACCCTGTTCGGCGAGCCGATCCTGGTCGCGCGTGAAGAGGATGAGGACGTCCGTGCCTACCGGTGCCTTCGCAAGCCCCGGGGCGCCCCGCAACCCGTTCGCTGTGCCGTGCGGTACGGCATGGTCTTCGTCAATCTCGACCAGCGTGACCACCAGCTGATCGAGCCAGAAACCAGCACCGCCACCCCCCGCAGCGCCTGACGCGATTCCCCCGTCGTTGACAATCGCCCAGGCGCTCCCCCACACAGCGGCGCCATCGTGGACCTGAACACGATGGCGCCGTTGTGCTGCCCGGACGCGTTTCAGGTGGCGCTCGGGGCCCGGCCCATCGCGCGGTCCAGGGTGATCTCGATCAGTACGCGGTCCGGGTTCGGCGCCGGCGTGCGCTCGTAGCGCTCGGCGTAGCGGCGTACCGCCTCCGCGATCAGCTCCGGTTCCGTACGGACGACCGCGCGCCCCTCGAGCGTCGCCCAGTGGCCGCCCTTCACCTGGCAGACGGCGACCCGCGCGCCCTCCGGGCCGGCGGCCAGCACGTTCGCCACCTTCGTGCTGCCCTTGTTGGTGATGACGCGGGCGAGCCCTGCCTCGGGGTCGTACGTGGCACCCACCGGTACGACGTGCGGTGAACCGTCGGGTCGCAGGGTTGTCAGCGTGCACAGGTGGTACTCGCGCCAGAAGGCTAGGTACTCCGGGCTGGGGTTGCGTACGTCGTTGGCCATGAAGGGGAGGGTAGTCCGCCGCCCTCGAACGCCCTCCGACCGCCTTGAGTGGAATAGGCTCAACTTTGCGTATGCTGACTAAGTCAGAGCTTGCTTCGGGAGGAGAGAGGGCACGTGGACGCAGAGCTGACCAACAAGAGCCGGGACGCGATCCAGGCGGCGAGCCATCGCGCTGTGCAGGACGGGCACGCGGACCTCACCCCCGCGCATCTCCTGCTGGCCCTGCTCGCGGGCGAGGACAACGCCAACATCACCGACCTGCTGGCAGCCGTCGAGGCGGACCAGGCGGCCGTACGGGCCGCAACCGAGCGCGTGCTCGCCGCGCTGCCCAGCGTGACCGGAGCCACGGTCGCCCCGCCGCAGCCCAACCGGGAGCTGCTCGCGGTCATCGCCGACGCCTCGCAGCGGGCGAAGGAGCTGGGCGACGACTACCTGTCCACCGAGCACCTGCTCATCGCCCTCGCGGCCAAGGGCGGCAAGGCGGGGGACGTACTGTCCCAGGAAGGCGCCACCGCCGAGAAGCTGCTGGACACGTTCGAGAAGATCAGGGGAGGGCGCCGGGTGACCACCGCCGACCCGGAGGGCCAGTACAAGGCCCTGGAGAAGTTCGGCACCGATTTCACGGCCGCCGCGCGCGAGGGCAAGCTCGACCCGGTCATCGGCCGGGACCAGGAGATCCGCCGCGTCGTGCAGGTCCTGTCGCGGCGTACGAAGAACAACCCGGTGCTGATCGGTGAGCCGGGCGTCGGCAAGACGGCCGTCGTCGAAGGGCTCGCCCAGCGCATCGTCAAGGGCGACGTGCCGGAGTCGCTCAAGAACAAGCGGCTGGTCGCGCTCGACCTCGGCGCGATGGTCGCCGGTGCGAAGTACCGCGGCGAGTTCGAGGAGCGGCTGAAGACCGTCCTCTCCGAGATCAAGGAGAGCGACGGCCAGATCATCACCTTCATCGACGAGCTGCACACCGTCGTCGGCGCCGGCGCGGGCGGCGACTCCGCCATGGACGCGGGCAACATGCTCAAGCCGATGCTGGCCCGCGGCGAGCTGCGCATGGTCGGCGCGACGACCCTCGACGAGTACCGGGAGCGGATCGAGAAGGACCCCGCCCTGGAGCGCCGCTTCCAGCAGGTGCTGGTCGCCGAGCCGAGCGTCGAGGACACCATCGCGATCCTGCGCGGGCTCAAGGGGCGGTACGAGGCCCACCACAAGGTGCAGATCGCGGACTCCGCGCTGGTGGCGGCCGCGGCCCTCTCCGACCGGTACATCACGTCCCGGTTCCTGCCCGACAAGGCCATCGACCTCGTCGACGAGGCCGCCTCGCGGCTGCGCATGGAGATCGACTCCTCGCCGCTGGAGATCGACGAGCTCCAGCGCGCCGTCGACCGGCTGAAGATGGAGGAGCTCGCGCTCAAGAACGAGTCCGACCCGGCGAGCAAGCAGCGGCTGGACAAGCTCCGCCGCGACCTCGCCGACAAGGAGGAGGAGCTGCGCGGCCTCAACGCCCGCTGGGAGAAGGAGAAGCAGGGCCTCAACCGCGTCGGTGAGCTGAAGGAGAGGCTCGACGACCTGCGCGGCCAGGCCGAACGCGCCCAGCGCGACGGCGACTTCGACACCGCCTCCAAGCTGCTGTACGGCGAGATCCCCGGCCTGGAGCGCGAGCTGGAGGAGGCCGCGGCGGCCGAGGCCGAGGTCCGTACGGACACCATGGTCAAGGAGGAGGTCGGCCCCGACGACATCGCCGATGTGGTCGGTTCCTGGACCGGTATCCCCGCCGGACGCCTGCTGGAGGGCGAGACGCAGAAGCTGCTGCGCATGGAGGACGGGCTCGGCAAGCGGCTGATCGGCCAGCACGAGGCGGTGCGCGCGGTCTCGGACGCGGTACGCCGCACCCGCGCCGGCATCGCCGACCCCGACCGCCCGACCGGCTCCTTCCTCTTCCTCGGCCCGACCGGTGTCGGAAAGACCGAGCTGGCCAAGGCGCTCGCGGACTTCCTCTTCGACGACGAGCGGGCCATGGTCCGCATCGACATGAGCGAGTACGGCGAGAAGCACAGCGTCGCCCGGCTGGTCGGCGCTCCCCCCGGCTACGTCGGCTACGAGGAGGGCGGCCAGCTCACGGAGGCGGTCCGCCGCCGCCCGTACAGCGTCGTACTCCTCGACGAGGTCGAGAAGGCCCACCCCGAGGTCTTCGACGTCCTGCTCCAGGTCCTCGACGACGGCCGGCTGACCGACGGCCAGGGACGGACGGTCGACTTCCGCAACACGATCCTCGTCCTGACGTCGAACCTCGGCAGCCAGTACCTGGTCGACCCGCTGACCGGCGAGGAGGAGAAGAAGGAGCAGGTCCTGGAGATCGTACGGGCCTCCTTCAAGCCGGAGTTCCTCAACCGGCTCGACGACCTGGTCGTCTTCTCGGCCCTGTCCAGGGACGAGCTGGCGCACATCGCCGAGCTCCAGATCGGCCGGCTGGCCCAGCGCCTCGCCGACCGGCGCCTGACTCTCGACATCACGCCCGAGGCCCTGGCCTGGCTGGCGGACAAGGGCCAGGACCCGGCCTACGGGGCCCGGCCGCTGCGCCGCCTCATCCAGACGGCGATCGGCGACCGGCTCGCGAAGGAGATCCTCGCGGGCGAGGTCACCGACGGGGACACGGTCCGGGTGGACCGTCACGAGGACGGTCTGACGGTGGGCGCGGCGCGGTAAGCGGCATGGCGGCGGTTTCAGCGCAGGGCGAAGGACCGCCGCCCGCTTTCGCGACTAGGGTCGATGTCAGGCAGCCACGCGAAGACCGCACACGCGAGACCCCAGGAGTATTGAACATGTCTATCGACCCGTCCTCGATCCCGAACTTCGGGGGCCAGCCCGAACCGCAGCCCGAAGGCCCCGCCGGCCCGGTCGTCCCGGACCAGGACCTCGTCAAGCAGCTGCTGGAGCAGATGGAGCTGAAGTACGTCGTCGACGACGAGGGCGACCTCGCCGCGCCGTGGGAGGAATTCCGTACGTACTTCATGTTCCGTGGCGAGGACGACCAGCAGGTCTTCTCGGTACGGACCTTCTACGACCGGCCGCACCAGATCGAGGAGAAGGTCCAGCTCCTCGAGCTGATCGACGACTGGAACCGCCGCACGCTGTGGCCCAAGGTCTACAGCCACACCCACGACGACGGCACCGTCCGTCTCATCGGTGAGGCGCAGATGCTCATCGGCACCGGCGTCAGCCTCGAGCACTTCGTGTCGTCGACGGTCGGCTGGGTGCGCGCCTCGATCGAGTTCGACAAGTGGCTCGTCGAGCAGCTCGGCCTGGAGAAGGACGTCGACTCCGCCGACGGCGACGGCGGCGACGAGGCCTGAGCGGCGCCCTTCACAGCGGGACCGGGGCGATCGTCACCAGAAACGTCCCGTAGCTCAGCGAAAGCCCGGCCAGAGCGGCGGTCACCACGACCGCGGCCCTCGGCCGGGCTTTCGTCATGGCGTGCGCGAGGGGCAGGAGAAGGGGGAAGGCGGGGAGCAGGAAACGCGCCTTGGACTCGAAGAAGCCGGATCCGCCGACCGTGATGAGCACCAGTACGGCCGTGTAGACGAGCAGCGGCAGCGGCGGGCGGTCGCTCACGAGCATCAGGGCGAAGAGCACCAGCGCCGCCGCGACGATCACCAGCACCATCGGGAACGACAGGAGCTCGGCTTCGAGGAGCAGGTGCTTCGTGAAGCGCAGGGCGCCGGCGCCGAAGTCGAAGCGCGAGGTCCAGCCGTCCTGCACGGCGAAGTACCCGCCCAGCGGATCGCCCCGCCCGGCCCCCACCCACAGCACGAAGCCGGCCCAGCCGAGCGGCGCGAGGCCGGCCCCCGCCCAGATCCGCCAGGACACCCGGCCGCGGCGGCGCCACAGCTCGTACGCCGCCGCCGCGCCCACCGCCGCGGCCACCGCGATGCCGTTGGGCCTGGCCAGCCCGGCGAGCGCGGCCAGGGTGCCGGCCCAGAGCCAGCGGCCGGTGAGGAGGGCGTACAGCGACCAGGCGGCGAAGGCGGTGAGCACCGCCTCGGTGTACGCCATGGTCAGCACGACGGAGTGCGGCATCAGGCCCCACAGCACGACGAGCGCGCTCGCCGTGGGGCGGCCGTACAGCCGGTCGGCGACCAGGTAGATGCCGCAGGCGGCGGCCGCGGCGGCGGTCCAGGAGATGATCAGGCCGGCCGCCCCGCCGGAGAGGGGGACGGGGACGACGGTCGTGACCGCCTTGATGAGTGCGGGGTAGAGCGGGAAGAACGCCAGGTCGCTCTGGACCACGCCGTCGGGGAAGGTGAGGGTGCGCTGTCCGTAGCCGTGGGCGGCGATGCCCGTGTACCACTGGGAGTCCCAGGTGTCGCCGAGGCGCGCGAGCGGGTTCCTGCCGACGTACCAGGAGCACACGACCACCGCGAGCACGCCGGCCAGCCGGACGGCGGCGAACAGCGCGAGCGCGGGGGCCGCCCGGCGCAGCGCGCGTACCGCTCCGGGCACGGGCGTGCGGGTGGGCCGGACGGCGGCCCGGTCTGCGGTGTCGACGGACACGGGTGAGTACCTCCGCGGGCGCGAGTCGGTCATCCCGACGATGAGCGCAGCGCCGCACCCCCGCGACCGCTGGTCGGCCGACCGGCCTAGGGGGGGCGCGCTCGCGGGGTACGGCACTTGGCGGCTCAGCCGCGTGCGGGGCTTCGCCCGCGGCCCCTACGCGACGGCCAGCGCCTTGAGGCGGGCCACGGCGTCCTGGAGCACCTCTGTCCGCTTGCAGAAGGCGAACCGGACGAACGGCGCGCCCTGGTCGCGGTGGTCGTAGAAGACCGCGTTCGGGATGGCGACCACCCCGCACCGCTCCGGCAGCGCCCGGCAGAAGGCGAAGCCGTCGGTCTCGCCCAGCGGGCGGATGTCCGTGGTGACGAAGTAGGTTCCGGCCGGGCGGTAGACCTCGAAGCCCGCGTCGGCGAGCCCGGCGGACAGCAGGTCGCGCTTGGCGCGCAGGTCCTCGCGCAGGGCGGTGAAGTACGCGGCGGGCAGGCGCAGCGCCTCGGCGACGGCGTACTGGAAGGGGCCCGCCGACACGTACGTCAGGAACTGCTTCGCGCTGCGCACGGCGGTCACCAGGGCGGGGGAGGCCGTGATCCAGCCGACCTTCCAGCCGGTGAAGGAGAACGTCTTGCCCGCCGACGAGATGGTGACCGTGCGTTCCCGCATCCCGGGGAAGGACGCGAGCGGGATGTGTTCGCCGTCGAAGACCAGGTGCTCGTACACCTCGTCGGTGACGACGAGGAGGTCGCGCTCGACCGCCAGTGCGGCGATCGCCGCCAGCTCCTCGCGGGTCAGGACGGTGCCGGTGGGGTTGTGCGGGGTGTTGAGCAGGATGAGGCGGGTGCGCGGGGTGACGGCGGCGCGGAGTTCGTCGAGGTCGAGCACGTACCGGCCCTGGTGGGGCCGGAGCGTCACCGGGACGCGCGTGCCGCCCGCCATCGCGATGCAGGCGGCGTACGAGTCGTAGTACGGCTCCAGCGCGATCACCTCGTCGCCGGGCTCCACCAGCGCCAGCAGGGACGCGGCGATCGCCTCGGTGGCGCCGGCGGTGACCAGGACCTCGGTGTCGGGGTCGTAGGCCAGGCCGTAGCGGTGGTCCTGGTGCTCGGCGATGGCGGTCCGCAGTTCGGGAACGCCGGGGCCCGGCGGGTACTGGTTGCCGCGGCCGTCTCGCAGGGCGCGGACCGCCGCCTCCCTGACCTCCTCGGGGCCGTCGGTGTCGGGGAAGCCCTGGCCGAGGTTGATCGAGCCGGTGCTCAGGGCGAGCGCCGACATCTCCGCGAAGATCGTCGTTCCGAACTCGGCCAGCCTGCGGTTGAGGAGGGGGCGGGGGCGGGCGCTGTCGTCCTGGCCGCGTGCGTCGTGCTCTGTCGGCGTCGTCATGGCGGCCATCCTGGGCCGAACCTCTGGAGTTGCTCAAGTCTGCTTTGGCTTTTGACGGCCGGGGGCATCCCCCAGTCACGCAAGAAGCGCGCACCTCGCTTCGGGGGAACGAAAGGCGGTGAGGGCCGTGGGGATCATGGGATTCGGCCTGCTGGTGATCGTGGTGCTGGTGATCGTGGGCCTGACGGTGTCGGCGGGCCGGCGCGGCGGCCGGCGGCCCCGCAAGAGCGGGGGCAGCTGGTGGGAGGGCAGCCACGGCGGCGGCTCGACGTGCGGCGGCGGTTCCTGTGGGGGTGGCGGCGGCTGCGGTGGCGGTGGCGGAGGCGACTGACGGGGGCACGGCCGGTCCTGGGGTCGGACCGACACGGGGCACGGCCGGGCCGCCGGTCCGACTGACACGGGGCAGTCGGACCGGCGGCGACGCGGCCGCAGACCGCCGTGGTCCGCGTACCACCAGCACCGTTCCGAGCGTCAGGCTCGTTGCGCCCGCCGGGTTAACTCCCGCCGGGCGCTTCATTGTTGAACAGTTGAACGTGCAGCCCCCCAGGGGATGGAAACCACTCCAAGTTGGGTAAAAACGCTGTGAGCGCAGCGCACTTCGTGATTCCCTCGCAGTCGAGAACCTCAGCCCTCGGACCTCATGTGGACCCGAGCAGGCGGTCCCCGAACCTCCTCGTACCTCATCTTCCGGGTGACCCCGGTCCGCCATTCCAAACGCCTGTCTGCGGAGCCCACTCATGCTCACGACTCTCAAGACTGCCTACACCGACACGCGCGCCGCCGATCTCGCCTGGGCGCTGGGACGCGAGCCGCTGCCGGCCCTGGCCGTGCTCGACCTCCAACTCGACTGCGCCGTACTCCAGTTGAGGCTCCTCGGGGCCTCCCATCAAGTGCTCCTGGAGGAGGGCGAAGGTTCCTGCTCCGAAACGGTCGCCTGTATGCCGGGCAGCAGTACACCGCTCCCGCTGGGCGTCGCCAAGCGGCTCGGGGAATGGGAGTACGAGTTCGCCGCACGCGTCGAGACGCTGACCCAGGGCCAGTTCGCGGGGCGCGCGCAGGAGCTCCTCGCACTGGTCGCCGACCACCCCAACGGCCTCGCGGGAACGTTTCCCGGCAGTCCGCACGCGTTCACGGCGATGCTGGCTCAGCGGCACGAGGGGCAGGTGCGGTGGCGCACCTGGCACGCCTACCCCCAGGAGGGACAGCTGGTGGTGACAAGGTCACGTGTAGGCGTGCGTATGCCTGCCGCGCTCTAGTTGCACCCGTGTGGGTGACGGGTGGTGAGTCCCCTGTGACGTAGCGTTCGCATGGTGATCGATTCGCCTGTGTCGCTGTCGGTGCCGGAAGCTCCGGCCGCCCTGCCTGTGCGGCCGCGGACCGGCCGGTTCCTGGTGCTCGGTGTGGTGTTCGTCTGCGCCGCGTGCGGACTCGTGTACGAGCTGGAACTGGTCGCTCTCGCTTCGTACTTGATCGGCGACTCGGTCACTCAGGCGTCCGTCGTGCTCTCGGTGATGGTCTTCGCCATGGGCATCGGATCGCTGCTCGCCAAGCGGCTGCGGTGCCGCGCGGCCGTGGGCTTCGGCCTGCTGGAGGCCGCGCTGGCGCTGTGCGGCGGCAGTTCGGCGCTGGTGCTGTACGCGACGTTCGCCTGGGTGGGCGGGGCGCGGTATGCGCTGGTCGGCTTCTCGCTGGTGATCGGCGTGCTCATCGGCGCCGAGATTCCGCTGCTGATGACGCTGATCCAGCGCGTGTCCCGGCGCGGGGAGCGCCGTGACACGAGCGGCGACGTGGCGGACCTGTTCGCCGCGGACTACGTGGGTGCGCTGGTCGGCGGTCTCGCCTTCCCCTTTCTTCTGCTGCCGCTGCTCGGACAGTTGACCGGTGCGCTACTCACCGGCGCCGTCAACGCGGTGGCGGGCGGGGCACTGGTGCTGTGGCTGTTCCGGCACGAGCTGACGCGGCGTGAGCGCTGGCTGCTGGTGGTGGCGAACACGGTGGTGCTGGCGCTGCTCGCCACCGCGACCGCCCTCGTGGGCGACTTCGAGCGGGCGGCCCGGCGGGCGGTGTACGGGGAGCGGGTGCGGGTCGCCGTACAGACGGACCTCCAGGAGATCGTCGTCACGGGTGGCTCCGGCGGGCTCGACCTGTTCCTCGACGGGCGGCTGCGGGTGAGCGGCCGCGACGAGCACCGGTACCACGAAGCGCTGGTGCACCCCGCGATGCACGGGCGCCACGCGCGCGTGGCGATCCTCGGCGGCGGGGACGGGCTCGCGGCGCGCGAGGTGCTGCGCTACCCGGGGGTGGAGTCGGTCACGGTGGTCGAGCTGGACCCGGCCGTCGTCGAGCTGGCCCGTACGGACTCCGCCCTGTCGGCGCTGAACGGCGGCGCGCACCGGGACCCCAGGGTGCGGGTCGAAACGGCCGACGCGTTCAGCTGGCTGCGGGAGGAGGGGCGGAGCCGGCGTCCGTACGACGTGGTGATCTCGGATCTGCCCGATCCAGGCATCACCCCGAGCACGAAGCTGTACTCGCAGGAGTTCTACGGGCTGGTGTCGCGCGTCCTCGCCGGCGGCGGGCGCCTGGTAGTCCACGCGGGGCCCCTGGCGACCCGGCCGCGGGTCTACTGGACCGTCGACGCGACGCTGCGGGCGGCGGGGCTGCGGACGCGTCCGTACCGTGCGACCGGCCGCCTCTCCGGGTTCACGGCGGGCCCCGACCGGGTGTCGGGCACGGCGGAGGCCCCGCACGACTGGGGCTTCGTGCTCGCCGCGCGGAGCACGCGCCCCGGCCTCGGCCTGGCCGCCGACGCGCCCCGGCTGCGGTCGCTCTCACCGACGGCCCTGCGGACCGGGGAGCGGTCGGCGGAGGGGGCGCGGGTGCGGGGGGTCCGGCCTTCGACGCTGGTGCATCCGCGCTATACGTGATGAGCGCGGACCGGAGTGCGCCTTGAGCGCGGACCGGGCAGGCCGCTGCCCGCCCGGGGCACATCGGCGGCACACCTGAGGGCCACCCGCGGATCGCGTGTGCGGATTCCACGCAGAGTCGGGTGCGCGGCAGGTGTGCGTGAGTAGGCTCGGCTCCATGGAGCATGAGGTGTTCGTTCCGGTTCCGGCAGAGATCCTCCGACAGGCGCTGGGGGACCCCGCCCGGGTGGCGCGCTGCGTCCCAGGGCTCCAGCAGGACGCCGACGAGGCGTCCGGCCCGCTCGCGGGGCGGCTGAAGGTCCGCATCGACGGGCACACGATCACGTACCGGGGGACCCTGCGCGTCACAGGGCAGCCGGGTGGCGCCTTCGCCGTCGAGGGCGAGGGTACGGAGGCGCGCGGCACGGGCTCGGTCGAGCTGGCGCTCACGGTTCGCCTGACGGAGGCCGACGGCGGCACGACGGCGACGTACACCGGGACGGCGAGCGGCGAGGGCCGCATCGCGGAACTCGACGCGTCGGCGACGCTGGCCGCGTGCCATCGGTTGCTGGACCGCTTCACCACCCGGTTGGCGGACACGGCGGAGGAAGAGGCCGACGAGGCCGGTGACGCCGGTGAATCGCGGCCGTCGGTCTTCGAGACCGAGGTGTCGCCGCCGTCGCTGGACCCGATGGCCGAGGTGCCCGACGTTCCCGACGTACCCGATGTGCCCGACCTGGAGGACGTACCCGGGGTGCCCTCGCCTGCGGAGCCGCCGGCCGAGGCGGCCCACGCGCGGCGCACGATGATCGGCCGCAGCGCGGAGGAGGTCGACCACGCGCCGCCGCGCGGGCGTTACGCGCCGGTCCCGGCTCCGCAGTCGACGTCGACCACCGACACATTGCGCTGGATCGCCCCGGCGGCGGCGCTCGCGCTGGCGTCGGCGGTTGTGGTGAGCCGCGTACTGCGACGCAGGCGCTGAGCCCCGTTTACCGGCCGGCAGACCATAGGCTCGGAGTGTGAGCACCCAAGAGACGCTTCTGGCGGCGGGCGACGCCGAGCTGACCATCGCCCAGGACAACGGCTGCCGCATCACCGGCCTCCGCATCGCCGGCACCGAACTGCTGCGCCAGGGGGAGAGGTACGGCTGCTTTCCGATGGTGCCGTGGTGCGGCCGCCTGAACCACGGCAGGTTCCTCAACGGCGCGACCATGCACCAGCTGCCGCTCAACTCCCCGCCGCACGCGATCCACGGCACGGGCCGCGACGCGGCCTGGCACAGGGCGCGGGCTGAGAAGAGCGAGGCCGCGTTCACGTACGACCTGGCCGACCCGTGGCCGTACGAGGGCAGAGTCACCCAGGCGTTCGGGCTGACCGAGGACTCCCTCACCCTGACGATGGGGATCGAGACGTACGGCGACTCCTTCCCGGCGCAGGCCGGCTGGCATCCCTGGTTCCTCCGCAACCTCGGTGGCGGGGAGGACGTGCGGATCGACTTCGGCCCGGCCTGGCAGGAGGAGCGCGGTGACGACAAGCTCCCCACCGGGCGGCGGATCGCTCCCCGCCCCGCCCCCTGGGACGACTGCTTCGGGATGCCGGACGGTGTGGACGTCACGCTCACCTGGCCGGGGCAGCTGGAGCTGAAGGTGGCCAGCCGCGCCGAATGGGTCGTCGTGTACGACGAGCAGGCCGAAGCGGTGTGTGTGGAGCCGCAGTCGGGGCCGCCGAACGGGCTCAACACGATGCCCCGGTTCGTGACGCCCATCGAACCGCTGGAGATCGAGACCATCTGGACCTGGCGGCGGCTTTAAGCTCATGGCATGACTGACGTACGTGGTGAGCTGCTCCAGCAGATCAAGGACAAGGCCGTGGTGCACGGCAAGGTGACCCTGTCTTCGGGGATCGAGGCCGACTGGTACATCGACCTGCGCCGGATCACGCTGGACGGCGAGGCCGCGCCGATGGTCGGCCAGGTGATGCTCGACGCCACCACCGAGCTGGACTACGACTGCGTGGGCGGTCTGACGCTGGGCGCCGACCCGGTGGCCACCTCGATGCTGCACGCCTCCGCCGCGCGCGGGCAGCGGCTCGACGCGTTCGTCGTACGCAAGGCGGGCAAGGCGCACGGCATGCAGCGCCGCATCGAGGGCACCGACGTCAAGGGCCGCCGCTGCCTGGTCGTCGAGGACGTCTCGACCACCGGCGGTTCGCCGCTGACCGCCGTCGAGGCGGTCCGCGAGGCGGGCGGCGAGGTCGTCGGTGTCGCGGTGATCGTGGAGCGCGGGGCGGCTCCGAAGATCGCGGAGGCCGGTCTTCCGTACATCAATGCCTACTCGCTGGGTGAGCTCGGGCTCGCGTAGTCGCAGGAGTAGGCCGGTTGACCTGCGCTTCTCGTCAAGGGCGGACTGTTTCACGTGAAACAGTCCGCCCTTCGCACATGTCGGGGCAGTGCGCAGGGTGGAGCCGCGGCGAGAGTCTGGAAAGATAGGGGCGACGATGACGTCGCCCCCAGGTCAGGGCCCAGCACCACACACCCGCACGTCATAAGGAGCGGACAGATGCCCATCGCAACCCCCGAGGTCTACAACGAGATGCTCGACCGGGCGAAGGCAGGCAAGTTCGCCTACCCGGCCATCAACGTGACCTCGACCCAGACCTTGCACGCGGCGCTGCGCGGTTTCGCGGAGGCCGAGAGCGACGGCATCATCCAGATCTCCACCGGCGGCGCCGAGTTCCTCGGTGGCCAGTACTCCAAGGACATGGTGACCGGCGCCGTCGCGCTGGCCGAGTTCGCGCACATCGTCGCCGAGAAGTACCCGGTGACCGTCGCTCTGCACACGGACCACTGCCCCAAGGACAAGCTGGACACGTACGTACGTCCGCTGATCGACGTATCCGCCGAGCGCGTCGCAAAGGGTCTCAACCCGCTCTTCCAGTCGCACATGTGGGACGGCTCCGCCGAGACCCTCGCCGACAACCTGACCATCGCCCAGGAGCTGCTGGCCAAGGCCGCCGCCGCGAAGATCATCCTCGAGGTCGAGATCACCCCGACCGGCGGTGAGGAGGACGGCGTCACGCACGAGATCAACGACGAGCTCTACACCACCGTCGACGACGCGCTGCGCACCGCCGAGGCGCTCGGCCTGGGCGAGAAGGGCCGCTACCTGCTGGCCGCCTCCTTCGGCAACGTGCACGGCGTCTACAAGCCGGGCAACGTCGTGCTGCGCCCCGAACTGCTCAAGGACCTCCAGGCGGGTGTCGCCGAGAAGTACGGCAAGGTGTCCCCGTTCGACTTCGTCTTCCACGGCGGCTCGGGCTCCACGGCCGAGGAGATCGCCACCGCGCTGGAGAACGGTGTCGTGAAGATGAACCTCGACACCGACACCCAGTACGCCTTCACCCGCCCGGTCGCGGACCACATGTTCCGCAACTACGACGGTGTGCTGAAGGTCGACGGCGAGGTCGGCTCGAAGAAGACGTACGACCCGCGCACCTGGGGCAAGCTGGCCGAGGCGTCGATGGCCAAGCGCGTCACCGAGGCGTGCGCGAACCTGCGCTCGACGGGCACCAAGATCAAGTAGCACCCGGCTCCAGCGGGCGCGGGCTTGAGCAGACGCGTCAGCGAGCGGATGGGCCCGGTACCGGATGCGATACCGGGCCCCACTCATGTCCGGAGCGGTCGGTGGACCGCTCGTCGCCGGGCCGCGGCGAGGGTGACCTTCTCCGCGAAGACCTTGGCCGGCCAGTCCCACTCGCGGCCCAGCTCGCCAATCTGCCGGCCACGTCGGGCCTCCCCCGGGCCCGGCCGGCCGGCCTGCCCCCGGGCCGGCCGGACCCGCCCCCCCGGGGGCCGCTCGACCAGCCGCGGGAGCGCTCGACTAGCCCGCCGGGGCGCGAGCCGGGAGGATTCCCGCATGGACATTCGGCCGCCGGACATCCGGCTGTCCTCGGCCCGGGGCCGGTGGGTGGTGCTCACCACCGTGCTCGGGTCCGCCATGGCGATGGTGGACTCCACCGTCGTCAACGTCGCTCTGCCCCGCATCGGCGAGGACCTGGACGCCGATCTGGCGGCCCTCCAGTGGACCGTGAACGCCTACATGCTCACGCTCGCCGGGCTGATCCTGCTCGGCGGCGCGCTCGGGGACCGGTTCGGGCGGCGGAAGGTCTTCGTGACCGGCGTGGTGTGGTTCGCGGTGGCCTCGCTGCTGTGCGGCCTGGCGCCCAACGCGGGGATCCTCATCGCCGCACGCGCCCTCCAGGGCGTCGGCGGGGCTCTTCTCACGCCCGGCTCCCTCGCGCTCATCCAGGCCTCCTTCCACCCCGACGACCGGGCACGGGCGGTGGGCGTGTGGTCCGGGCTCGGCGGGGTGGGGGCGGCCGTCGGACCCTTCCTGGGCGGCTGGCTGGTGGACGGTCCGGGCTGGCGCTGGGTGTTCCTGCTGAATGTGCCGCTGGCCGCGCTCTGCGTCCCGGTCGCGCTCAAGCACGTACCGGAGTCGCGGGACCCGCAGGCGCACGGCCGCTTCGATGTGCTCGGCGCGCTGCTCGCCGCGCTGGCCCTGGGGCTCGTGACGTACGCCCTGATCGCGGCGCCCGACCAGGGCGCCTCGGCCGTGGTGGCTGGTTCCATGGTCGCCGGACTCGTGCTCGGGGCGGTCTTCCTGTACGTCGAGAAGCGGCGGCCCGATCCGATGATGCCGCTCACGCTCTTCGCCTCCCGGCAGTTCACGGCGGTCAACGCCGTGACGCTGTGCGTGTACGCCGCGTTCAGCGGCTTCTTCTTCCTCACCGCCCTCCAGCTCCAGGTCGTAGTCGGTTACTCCGCCCTCCAGGCCGGTACGGCGCTGCTCCCCACCACCGTCCTGATGCTCTTCCTGTCCTCGAAGTCCGGCGAACTGGCCCAGCACATCGGCCCGCGCATCCCGCTCACCGTCGGCCCGCTGCTCTGTGCGGGCGGGACGCTGCTGATGCTGCGGGTGGGTGAGGGATCGTCGTACGCGGCCGACGTGCTGCCCGCGATGCTGGTGATGGGCTCGGGCATGGTGACCCTGGTCGCGCCGCTCACCGCGACGGTGCTGGCGTCCGTGGCCACCGAGAGGGCGGGGCTGGCCAGCGGTATCAACAACGCGGCGGCGCGGGCGGCCGGCCTGATCGCGGTGGCGGCGCTGCCGCTGCTGGCCGGGATGGGGCCGGAGGCGTACCGGTCGGCGGCGGAGTTCGGGGAGACGTTCCGGAGGGCGATGCCGATGTGCGCGGGCCTGCTGGTGCTCGGGGCTTTCATCGCCTGGCTGACGGTGCGGACGCCGGGGCCGGAGTGCGGGGTGCCGGAGTGCAAGGTGCACTGCGGGGTGACGGCGCCGCCGCTGGAGCGTTCGACGGGCTAGGACCGGGGGGACATCCCGCGCGGCGGCCCGCCCGCCGTACCCATCGGTGACGCCCCGGCCGCGAGAGGGGGCAGACTGGGCTCATGGCCATTCACAAAGACCTGCTCGGGGGACCGCCCCCGACCCACCTGCCCGACGACCCGGAGCCGCGCGAGCTGCTCGCGAACGGCGCGGCGCCGACCGACGTCGCCGCGAAGTACCCCGTTTCCTCGCTCGCCTGGGCCCAGCTCGCCGACGAGGCGTTCGAGAACGGCCGGGTGATCGAGTCCTACGCGTACGCCCGCACCGGCTACCACCGGGGTCTCGACGCGCTGCGCCGCGCCGGCTGGAAGGGCCACGGCCCCGTGCCGTGGGAGCACGAGCCGAACCGCGGCTTCCTGCGCGCGCTGCACGCGCTCGCCCGCGCCGCGCAGTCGATCGGTGAGCAGGAGGAGTACGAGCGCTGCTCGACCTTCCTGCGGGACTCGTCCCCGGCGGCGGCCGACACCCTCGGCTGAGCGGGGCGGCAGCAGCGGAGGCCCGTGCCGGGAGGCACGGGCCTCCCGCGTTCCGCGGCCACCTCTTATGATGCCGGGAAGGGACCGGGGCTCCGTAGCCACAAGGAAGGGGCGGACCGCTACCTGGAAGTTCGTGTCGAGGAGACAGAAATGTCGCAATACCCCGATGCCCCGGGTACAGGTTCGGACACCCCGAACCTGGATTTCGCGGGCACCACTCCCTACGAGGACTACGTCCAGGCGGACGTGCTCACCCATCTCCAGCACACCCTCTCCGACGATCCCGGAGAGATGGTCTTCCTGGTGACGACCCAGGTCATGGAGCTGTGGTTCACCGTCATCGTCCACGAGTGGGAAACCGCGGCGAAGGCGCTCGGCGAGGACAACCTGCCGGTCGCCACGGACGCGCTCAAGCGCTCCCTGCGCGAGCTGGAGGCCCTCAACGCCTCCTGGCGACCGCTCGCCCACCTCACCCCCGCCCAGTTCAACTCGTACCGCAGCGCACTCGGCGAGGGCTCCGGATTCCAGTCCGCGATGTACCGGCGGATGGAGTTCCTGCTCGGCGACAAGTCCGCCTCGATGCTCGTCCCGCACCGCGGCGCCCCGCGCGTGCACGCCGAGCTGGAGAAGGCACTGCACGAGCCGAGCCTGTACGACGAGACGCTGCGGCTGCTCGCACGGCGCGGCCTGCCGGTGCCCGCCTCCGTACTGGACCGTGACCTGTCGCAGAAGTACGAGCCCTCCGCCGAGGTCGAGGCGGTCTGGACGGAGCTGTACCAGGGCGACCAGAACTCCGACCTGGTGCGCCTCGGTGAGCTGCTGACCGACGTCGGCGAGCTGGTGTGGCGCTGGCGCAACGACCACCTCGTCGCCACCCGGCGCGCCATGGGCTCCAAGGTCGGCACCGGCGGCTCCGCCGGTGTGGCCTGGCTGGAGAAGCGGGCCGGCAAGAACGTCTTCCCCGAGCTGTGGACGGCGCGCAGCCATGTCTGATGCCCTGAACGATCTTCAGCGGCGGGCCGCCGTCCTCGACTCCGCGGACCCGCTCGCCAAGCGCCGCGAGCTGTTCGCGCTCGACGACGCCGGCAGCGGCACGTACACCGTCTACCTGGACGGCAACTCGCTCGGCGCACTGCCCCGCCACGTCCCGGAGCGGATGGCCGACGTCATCACCCGCCAGTGGGGCGAGCTGCGCATCCGCTCCTGGGACGAGAGCGGCTGGTGGACCGCCCCCGAGCGGATCGGTGACCGGATCGCGCCGCTCGTCGGCGCGGCCGCCGGTCAGGTCGTGGTGGGCGACTCGACCAGTGTCAACGTGTTCAAGGCAGTGGTGGGCGCCGCGCGGCTGGCGCCGGAGTCCCGGGACGAGATCCTCGTCGATGCCTCGACCTTCCCCACGGACGGTTACATCGCCGAGTCCGCGGCCCGCATGACGGGCCGCCGCATCGTCCCCCTCGCCCCGGCCGACCTGCCGGCCGCCCTCGGGCCGCGCACCGCCGCGGTCCTCGTCAACCACGTCGACTACCGCACCGGGCGCCTCCACGACCTGCCCGGACTCACCGCCGCCGCGCACGAGGCCGGTGCTCTGGCCGTCTGGGACCTGTGCCACAGCGCGGGCGCGCTGCCGGTCGGGCTCGACACGCACGGCGTGGACTTCGCCGTCGGCTGTACGTACAAGTACCTGAACGGCGGACCCGGTTCGCCCGCCTACCTGTACGTCGCCGAGCGCCACCAGGCCGCCTTCGACTCCCCGCTGCCGGGCTGGAACTCGCACACCGACCCGTTCGGGATGACGCCCGGCTACGCCCCGGCGGACGGCGCGGTGCGCGGCAGGGTCGGCACCCCCGACATCCTGTCGATGCTGGCGCTGGAGGCCGCGCTCGACGTGTGGGAGGGCGTCGCCGTCGAGGACGTACGCGAGAAGTCGCTCGCCCTGACGGACTTCTTCCTGGAATGTGTGGACGCGTACGTGCCCCCGGGGCGGGTCACCTCAGTGACTCCGGCCGCGCACGGGGAACGCGGCAGCCAGGTCTCGCTGCGGTGCGAGGACGGCGGAGCGGGCGACGTCATGCGGGAGCTGATCGCACGCGGTGTGGTGGGCGACTTCCGCCGCCCCGACGTGCTGCGTTTCGGCTTCACCCCGCTGTACGTCGGCTTCGCGGACGCGGAGCGGGCGGCGCGTGTGCTGGGTGAAGTCCTGGCCGGGACCCGACCGGTACCCACCGGGACCTGAGCGGGCCCTCCGCCAGGTCCCCGGCGCGGGACCTGGCGGAGTCGCGTGCCCGGGGGCTGGTAGCGTCCCGACAGCTAGATCAAATGGCGGTACGTACCGAAGGGTTGGTCCCCGTATGCCGGACCCCTCAGCCGAACGGGACGCTGTCGAGGCGGAGTCGGCCTTCTCTCACCCGGCCGTCGCCCCCGACGCCACCGCGGCGTACGGCGAACACCCCGACCAGGTGATCGACTTCTACGCGCCGCGCGACGGCCGGGACCGGGCCCCGCTGGTCGTCGTGCTGCACGGCGGCGCCTGGCGGGCCCGGTACGACCGGCAGCACATCTCGCCGTTCGCGGACTTCCTGGCCCGCCGTGGCTTCGCCGTCGCCAGCGTCGAGTACCGCCGGGGCGGCGAACTCCCCCGGCAGCGCGGAGCGGAGCCGGTCGCGGGGCGCTGGCCGGAGACGTTCGACGACGTGGCCGCGGCGATGGACCTCCTGCCCGGTCTCGTACGGGAGGCCCTGCCCTGCGCCGACGTGCGGCGCATCGTCCTCACGGGCCACTCCGCCGGCGGCCACCTCGCGCTGTGGGCGGCCGCCCGCCACGTACTGACCCCCGATGCGCCGTGGCACCTGCCGAAGGCGCCCGCGCTGCGCGGTGTCGTCGCGCTGGCACCGATCGCGGAGTTCGCCGTCGCGGAGGAACTGGGGGTGTGCGACGGCGCGACCGCCCAGCTGCTCGGCGGCAAGGAGCACTTCGACGAGCGCCGACCGTACGCCGATCCGTCGGCGCTGCTGCCGACCGGTATCGCCACCGTCGTCGTGCAGGGCCGCACCGACATCGTCGTACCGCAAGCGGTCGCGGAGGCCTACACCGAAGCGGCGGCGAAGGCGGGCGAGCCGGTCTGGCTGACGCTGCTGGAAGACGTCGGGCACTTCCCGCTGATCGACCCGGCGGCGGACGCCTGCGCGGTCGTCGCGGAGGAGATCGAGCAGCTCGCGTACTGAGTCTCCGTCGCGGACAGAACCTGTCCGCAAGGGTTCCTACGGTGGTGGAACAAGCCGACCGGAGGAGCCCGTAATGACGATTCTCGTGACCGGAGCGACAGGGACCGTGGGCCGCCGGGTGGTGGCCGAGCTGGTCCGCAGGGGCGAGCGGGTGAGGGCGCTGACCCGGGACCCGGCGAAGGCGGGCCTCCCGGCCGGTGTCGAGACCGTACGCGGTGACCTGACCGACCCGACGACGCTGATCCCCGCGCTCGAAGGCGTCACCGGCCTGCACCTGATCACATTCGGGGGCGAGTACTTCGCGCCGCTGACCACCGGTCCCGAGATCGTCGCACTGGCGGCGAAGGCCGGCGTGCGGCGCATCACGGTCCTCAACGGGGGCGGCCCGAGCGGCGTCCAGGACGCGGTGGAGGCGGGGGGCGTCGACTGGACGCTGGTGATGCCGGTCGAGTTCATGGCGAACGCGCTGGAGTGGGCGGACGGGGTCCGTACCGGGGACACGGTGGCGGAGCCGTTCGTCGACCGTCTCAGCGCGATGGTCCACGAGGCGGACATCGGCGCGGTCGCGGCGGTCGCGCTCACCGAGGACGGGCATGCGGGCCGTACGTACACGCTCACCGGCCCCGAGGCGCTGACCGTCCGCGACAAGGTGCGGATCCTCGCGGCGGCGCGCGGCCGCGAGATCGGCCTGACCGAGCTGACCGCGGCGCAGGCGACCGAGCGGTGGCAGCGGTCGGGGATGGACCAGGGGACCATCGGCTTCCTGCTGGACGTGTACGGGAACACCCCGGAGGTGGGCCGGACCGTGGTGGACACCGTGGAGCGGGTCACGGGCAGCCCGGCGCGCACCTTCGCCGCGTGGGCGGCGGAGCACGCGGACGCGTTCCGGGCGCGGGCCTGAGGAGGGGCGCGTAGTACCTGGGACGGACGCGGGAGGATCCCCATCGTGGCTGACGACCGCGGCCGTCCCCTCGCCTACCTTCTTGTACGTGACCGAGAAGACCCGCAGTCCCGAGTTCCACCTGGCCATGGGCGCGCTCAGCGGCCTGCGCCAGGACCTCTTCCACGACGCCTTCGCGTACCGGCCGCTGCCGCCGATGCGCACGGACGGGGCGCTCACCCGGCGGCTGCCGGAGCGGCTGCGGAAGTACGCCGCCTGGACCCCGCACACCGTGGTCGTGGGGCTGGCCATGTTCGTGATGATGCTCTCCGCCGTCGTCGCCGACAGCGGCGGGGGCAGCCTCAGCGCCGCCCTGGCCGGCTTCATACCGGCCGCGGCCCTGGTGATGACGCTGGTCAGGCCGGCCGGGGCCTGGTGGGTCTCGCTGCTGTCCACACCCGTTGTGGGCGTCCTCGGTCACTCCTGGGACGGCTGGCCGTGGACGCCTTCCTCCTTCGTGGCGCACATCGGCGTGATGGTGGTCGTCGCGGCCCGGACCCGGCCGCGCACCGCCGCCTGGATGTGGGCGTGCACGGCGGCGTACTGCGTCTTCGCCGAGACCTTCCTGGGGCGCGGCTACGGCACGGACAGCCCGCAGATGCTCTTCTTCTCCGCGTTCGCGCTGCTCACCACCGCGCTGGTGAGCGTCCGCCGCGAGGCGCAGCGCGAGGTCACCGTCCAGCGGACGGTCACCGCCGTCGAGCGCGACCGGCGCACGTTGCTGGAGGAGCGGACGACGATCGCCCGCGAGCTGCACGACGTCGTCGCGCACCACATGTCGGTGGTCGCGATCCAGGCGGAGGCGGCCCCGTACCGGGTCGAGAACCCGCCGCCCGAGCTGGAGCAGGCCTTCGTGACGATCCGCGAGAACGCGGTGGCGGCGCTGACCGAGCTGCGGCGCGTCCTGGGCGTCGTACGGGCGGAGGACTACGCGGCACCGGACGCCCCGCAGCCGACCCTGGCGGACCTGGACGGGCTGATCGCGAACGTCAGGGACGCGGGCCTGACGGTGGACAGCACGGTGACCGGCTCCGTACGCGAACTCCCCCAGGGCGTGGAGCTCTCGGCGTACCGGATCATCCAGGAGGCACTGAGCAACACACTGCGCCACGCGCCGGGTTCGACGGCGAAAGTGGAGGTCTCGTACGTGCTCGGGGGCCTCGGCCTGCGGATCGTGAACACCGCGCCACAGGGCCTGGTCAAGCCGTCGCCCGGGGCCGGGCACGGAATCACGGGGATGCGGGAGCGGGTGTCGATGCTGAACGGAGAGATGACGGCGGAGGCGGTGGAGGGCGGCGGCTACGAGGTGGCGGCGTTCATCCCGGTGGCACCGGCCGCGCCCGTGGCGACGCCGGAGTCGGCCTCATGACCATCCGCGTACTGATCGTCGACGACCAGATCATGGTCAGAGAGGGCTTCTCGGTCCTCCTGAACGCGATGCCGGACATCGAGGTCGTCGGCGAGGCGGTGAACGGGCGCGAGGCGATCGCGCAGGTCGCGGCGCTGCGGCCGGACGTCGTACTGATGGACATCCGCATGCCGGAGCTGAACGGAATCGACGCGACCCGCGAGATCGTCGCCGCCGACGCGGACGCGAAGGTGCTGGTCCTGACGACGTTCGACCTGGACGAGTACGTCTATCAGGCGCTGCGGGCCGGCGCGTCGGGCTTCCTCCTCAAGGACGCCTCGGCGCGGCAACTGGCCGACGGGGTACGGGTGGTGGCGGCCGGCGAGGCGCTGCTGGCCCCGGCGGTCACCAAACGCCTGATCTCGGAGTTCTCGAAGCTCTCGGAGGCCCCGCGCCCGCCCGCGCTGGCCCAGGTCGGCGACCTGACGGAGCGCGAGACGGAGGTGCTGGTGCTGATCGCCCAGGGGCTGTCGAACGCGGAGATCGCCGCGCACCTGGTGGTGGCCGAGTCCACGATCAAGACGCACGTGAGCCGGGTCCTGGTGAAGCTGGGCCTGCGGGACCGGACACAGGCGGCGGTCTTCGCCTACGAGGCGCGGCTGGTGACTCCGGGGTAGAGAGGCACGTCCGCTAGCGTCTGACCATGGCAGAGACGTTCGATCCCTGGTCGCCCACCTTCGTCGCCGACCCGTACCCCGCCTACGCCGAGCTGCGCGCCCGTGGCCGCGCCCATTGGTACGAGCCGACGCGGCAGTGGCTGATCCCTCACCATGCCGACGTCTCCGCGCTGCTGCGCGACCGCCGCCTCGGCCGTACGTACCTTCATCGCTTCACGCACGAGGAGTTCGGCCGTACACCGCCGCCTCCCGGCCACGAGCCGTTCCACGTCCTCAACGACAGCGGCATGCTGGACCTCGAGGCCCCGGACCACACCCGCATCCGGCGGCTGGTCTCCAGGGCGTTCACGCCCCGTACGGTCGAACAGCTCGCGCCCACCGTGCGGCGGCTGGCGGCGGAACTGGTCGGGGCGTTCGTCGACGCCGGCGGCGGGGACCTGCTGTCGGCGGTCGCGGAGCCGCTGCCGGTCGCCGTCATCGCGGAGATGCTCGGCATCCCGGCAGCGGACCGCGGGCTGCTGCGCCCCTGGTCGGCGGACATCTGCGGGATGTACGAGCTGAACCCGCCGGAGGAGACGGCGCGGCGCGCGGTCCGGGCGTCGGCCGAATTCTCGGCGTACCTGCGGGAGTTGATCGCCGTACGTCGCGAGAGTCCCGGCCAGGACCTGATCTCGGGCCTGATCGCCGCGCACGACGAGGGCGGCGACCGGCTGAGTGAGCAGGAGATGATCTCCACCTGCGTGCTGCTGCTGAACGCGGGGCACGAGGCGACGGTGAACACGACGGCCAACGGCTGGTGGACGCTGCTGCGCCACCCGGAGCAGCTGGCTGCGTTGCGCGCGGACCATGGGCTTGTCCCTTCCGCCGTCGAGGAGTTGCTGCGCTACGACACCCCGCTGCAGCTCTTCGAGCGGTGGGTGCTGGACGACATCGAGGTCGGCGGGACGGTGATCCGGCGCGGATCGGAGGTGGCGCTGCTGTTCGGTTCGGCGAACCGGGACCCGGCGGCTTTCGACCGCCCCGAGGAGCTGGACCTGACCCGGTCCGACAACCCGCACGTCTCGCTGGGGGCGGGCATCCACTACTGCCTGGGAGCACCGCTGGCCCGCCTGGAACTGGCGGCGTCTTTCGGCGAGTTGCTGCTCCGGGGACCGGAGATGCGGCTGGTGGACGCCCCCGAGTGGAAGCCGGGGTATGTGATCCGGGGACTGCGCGAACTCCGCGTGGAGTTCTGACCGGCCCAGCCCCACTCCTCGAGGCAGCACCCCGGCCGGTCCGGCGCCAGGGGCCCCCGGCCGGCCTCACGCCGGCAGCGTCAGCGACCACGCTCCCGGGCGCACCGTCCACGTACGCCGGCGGACCGGTCCCGCCACCAGCGTGTCCGCCCGGTACCGGAAGTCCGGTCCCGACACCGTCACGGCGAGCGCCTCCACCCGTACCTGCTCACCGCCCTGCGGGCGGATCACCACCTCGGCGCGTCCGGCGCGCGAGCACACCGACACGTCCTCCACCGGCCGGTCGAGGTCGTTGAGCAGGACTCCGTCCGCCTCGACGCGCAGCTTGTACGTGCGCACCGGTGACGGCGGCGCGGACTGCGGCGCGGGCCGCACCAGCGTGCGCACCAGCGAACGGCACGTCCCCCAGACGGACGCGGCGGCGGCCGCGGGCGACGGGGCGGCCGGAATCCGCAGGTCGCCCAGCACCACCCCGTCGCTGTCGTCCACCAGCAGGTCCAGCCGCCGCACGGCGCCGTCCAGGACCGCGCGGGCCGCGGCCACCGCCCCTATCGGCACGCCGAGAGCCTGCGCGATGTCCACGGAGGCACCTACCGGGATCAGCGAGAGCGCCCCCGCGCCGAGCTCCCTCTCCCGGTGCAGCAGGGCCACCGCGCGCAGCAGCGCCCGGTCGTCGCCGACGACCACGGGGCGGCGACTGCCCCGGCGGGCCAGGGCCCGCGCGAACTCTTCCGGCCCCTCGGGGAGGCAGATTCTGACGTTGGCGCCGGCGCACAGGACGTCCTTGGCGATACGTACGGACTCGCCGTCCGTACGCCGGGCGACCGGGTCGATGACCACCAGCAGCGGATGCGCGGTGTTCGCGGCGGGCTCTGGAGCCGACACCTCGGTCCTTCCTCGGGTAGCATCTTTGTGCAAGAGCCCCTTGCGCTATTGCGCCAGGGGCTTCGTCTATTCCGGGGCAACCGGTCCGACGGCTCAGTATCGGGTGTACGCCGTGCGTACGCCCCCTGACCTTGGACATGCCCCGCCCGGAAGGGGTGTACGCCTGTGCCCGCACTTGTGCTGCTCGGTGCTCAGTGGGGTGACGAAGGCAAGGGAAAGGCCACCGACCTGCTCGGTGGATCCGTTGACTATGTAGTGCGTTATCAGGGCGGCAACAACGCCGGCCACACGGTTGTCGTCGGCGACCAGAAGTACGCGCTGCATCTTCTCCCTTCCGGAATCCTCACGCCAGAGTGCACGCCGGTCATCGGTAACGGCGTCGTCATCGACCCGTCGGTCCTGCTCTCCGAGCTGAGCGGTCTGAACGAGCGAGGCGTCGACACGTCCAAGCTCCTGATCAGCGGCAACGCCCACGTCATCACGACGTACAACGTCACGGTCGACAAGGTGACGGAACGCTTCCTCGGCAAGCGCAAGATCGGCACCACGGGCCGCGGTATCGGCCCGACGTACGCGGACAAGATCAACCGCACCGGCATCCGCGTGCAGGACCTCTACGACGAGTCGATCCTGACCCAAAAGGTCGAGGCGGCTCTGGAGATCAAGAACCAGCTGCTCACGAAGCTGTACAACCGCCGCGCGATCGAGGCCGGCCAGATCGTCGAAGAGCTGCTGACGCACGGCGAGAACATCAAGCAGTACGTCGCCGACACGACGCTGATCCTGAACAACGCGCTCGACGAGGACAAGGTCGTCCTGTTCGAGGGCGGCCAGGGCACGCTGCTCGACGTCGATCACGGCACGTACCCCTTCGTGACCTCGTCGAACCCGACCGCCGGCGGTGCCTGCACGGGTACCGGCGTGGGCCCGACGAAGATCAGCCGAGTCATCGGCATCCTCAAGGCGTACACCACCCGCGTCGGCGCTGGTCCGTTCCCGACCGAGCTGTTCGACGAGGACGGCGAGGCGCTGCGCCGCATCGGCGGCGAGCGCGGCGTCACCACCGGCCGCGACCGGCGCTGCGGCTGGTTCGACGCTCCGATCGCGCGGTACGCGACGCGGGTCAACGGTCTGACGGACTTCTTCCTCACGAAGCTGGACGTGCTGACCGGCTGGGAGCAGATCCCGGTGTGCGTGGCGTACGAGATCGACGGAAAGCGCGTCGAGGAGCTCCCGTACAGCCAGACCGACTTCCACCACGCGAAGCCGGTGTACGAGAACCTCCCCGGCTGGTCCGAGGACATCAGCAAGGCCAAGACCTTCGACGACCTTCCCAAGAACGCCAAGGCGTACGTGAAGGCTCTGGAGGAGATGTCGGGCGCGCCGATCTCGGCGATCGGTGTCGGTCCCGGCCGCACCGAGACGATCGAGATCAACTCGTTCATCTAGGCATGCGGGCCGCGGAACGCGGTACGGCTCGGGGCCCCGGCGGGTTTTCCTTTCGCCGGGGCCCCTTGGCGTGTTCCGGGGCGTGCGTGGCGTCAGTTCGCTCTTTCGTACGTGAGGGACTCGCCGTTCGCGGGGTTCACCCTGCGCAGGCGGCCGTCGGGGAGCAGGGTCACCTCGGTCGCGGCGCCGGGGGAGCAGGAGCTCATCGGCTCGCCCACGGTGACCCGGGACGGGCCGATGCGGAGGGGGGAGCCCGTGCCGTCCGGGACGGCGGACAACTCTGCCTGGAAGACGCAGTGGTACGTGCCGCCGCCCTGCGACGGGCCGTCCGCGGTCAGGGACAGGACGGTGTCGCCGACCCGACCCTGCTGGATGACCAGGCGCCTGGTGCTGTGGCCCGCCGCGCTGTCCAGGCCGCCGGTCCAGGTGCCCACGTACTCGGCGGGTATCGCCGAGCTCTTCGGGGTGGGCTTGGTGGGGGCCGTGGTGGAGGCGGGGGGCTGCTGCTGGTCCGGGGTGTGCTGCGCGGGGGAGTCGTCGCCCGTGCGGGCCGTGTCCGAGTGGGACTTGTCGCCCGCGTTCATGAAGGCGTACACGGAGCCGCCCGCACCCAGCGCCACGACCAGCGCCACCGCGATCAGCGCGGCGGTCGAACGCGCACTGCGGGGCGGCGGCTCGGCCGGCGGCGGCTGGTAGACGTACTGGGGTGACGGGTAGCCGTACTGGCCCGGCGGGGTGTGCTGCTGCGGCAGCGTGTAGCCGGCGGGCAGCGGGGGGAGCGTACCGGGGGGCGGCGGCTGCCGGGGGACGTGCCCTTGCGGCGCGACGACCGTCGGCGTCGCGTGCAGGGCGGCGCCGGGGGCCGGGCCCGCGGGGGCGGTGCCGCGCCGGGGCGTCTCCTCGGGCGCCGAACCTCCGGCAGGGTGATCGGCTCGGGGTGGCTGCGTTCCGCGCCCCGCGGGAAGCGCCGGAGCGCCGCCCCTCCCGGCAGCGTGGCCGGGGGTGCCCGGTGCCGCGGACGGCCCGGAATCGGCCGGGTCCTCGGTGTCCAGGAGCTCTATCGCGTGCCGGCCCAGCTGGGCCACCAGGGCCGCCGGGAGCCAGGGGTCGCCGCCGTCGCCGCCGCGCGTCTGCTCCAGTACCCGGTCGAGGGAGGGGCGCGCCCCGGGGTCCTTGTGCAGACAGGAACGGATCAGGTCCTGGAGGCCCTCCGGGATTCCGTCCAGCGTCGGGGGCTCGGTCGCTATGCGGTACATCATCGCGTGGACCCCGCTGTCGGCCGTGCCGAACGGGAGGCGGCCCGTCGCGGCGTACGCCAGGACCGAGCCGAGGCAGAAGATGTCGCACGCCGGGCCGATCCGCTCGCCGCGGACCTGTTCGGGGGCCATGAAGCCGGGGGAGCCGACCAGGGCGCCCGTTCTGGTCAGGCCGGCCGCCTCCGTGACCGTCTCCAGGGCGCGCGCGATGCCGAAGTCGATGACGCGCGGGCCGTCGATGGTGATCAGGATGTTGGACGGCTTCAGGTCGCGGTGGATGAGGCCCGCCGCGTGGATGTCCCGCAGTGCGTGGGCCAGACCCGTCGCCAGGATGTGGACGGAGCGCTCCGGCAGCGGGCCGTGGCTGCCCCCGGAGACGACGGTGTGGAGGTCGGGGCCCGCGACGTACCCCGTGGCCACCCACGGGACCACCGCTTCCGTGTCGGCGTCGAGAACCGGAGCGGTCCACTGCCCCCCGACGCGTCTGGCCGCCGCCACCTCCTGACGGAAGCGGGCGCGGAACTCCTCCTGTTCGGCGAGCTCCTGGCGTACCAGCTTGACGGCGACCGTACGGCCACGGCCCGAGCGGGCCAGGTAGACCTGCCCCATCCCGCCCGCGCCGAGTCGCGCCAGCAGCCGGTAGGCACCGATCTGTTGCGGGTCGTTCGGTCCCAGTTTCTCCATGGCAGCGCCACCCCTCCCCCGGGACGTCCCCCAGTGGCCCGAGGATAGTGCGCCGGTACGTCAACGACGGGCCCCGAGCGCCCTATGGTTCCGGGATCGGTTCCCCCACTGCCTCCAGCGCCTTGGAGAGCCGTTCCAGCACGCGTACCGTCTCGGCGAACCCCTCCTCGCCCAGTTCGGCCCCGAGCCGCGCGGCCAGCGCCGCGTGGCCTGGTGCGATCTTCCGTACGGCCTCCCGGCCCGCCTCCGTCGGGCGCAGCAGCTTGGCCCTGCGGTGGGCGGGGTTGGGGGCGTACTCCGCGAGCCCCTTCGCCACGAGCAGGTCCGCGATGCGCTGCACGCTCTGGCGGGTGATGCCCATGGTGCGGGCGATGCCGGCGACGGGCAGCGGATCGCGCAGTACGGCGCCGATGACCTGCCACCAGGCGGCGGTCAGACCGGCCGGGCGGGCCAGTTCCTCGGAGATCGCGAGGAACTGGCCGTTGAGGCGGAAGGTGCCGAGCGCCGTGCGGCTCAGCCGCTCCTGCTCCCGGGTGCCGCTCACGACTCCAGCACCTCGAAGGCGGACGCGTCCGAGTCGTGGAACAGGCGGTACCACGCGTCGAGCTTCTCGCCCTCGTACACGCCGAGCCGGGCGAAGACCTCGCGGGCGAACGCGACGGGCTCGGTCGGGCCGGCGGTGATCAGGAGACCGTCGTCGTCCGTCACCGCGTCCTCGTCGCGGTAGTGGTCGCCGCCTTTGTAGCCGGTGGCGGCCAGGTAGAAGGAGACGGCGCTGGTGTGCGCGCGGTCGTCGAGCACGCCCTCGCGTGCCAGACCGGCCGTGGCGCCGCAGATCGCGGCCACCGGCACACCCGCGTCGAGGAACGCGCGCGCCTTGCGGGCGAAGGGCGCGAGGTCGTCGGACGTGTCCCACAGGCTCGCGCCGGTGAGGATCAGCAGCGCGCTGTCCTCGGGGCCGAGGTCGTCGAGCGTGAGGTCCGGCTGGATGCGTACGCCGCCCATGGTCGTCACGGGGTCGCCGGTCGCGGCGACGGTCTTCACGGTGTAGCCGTTCTGGGTGAGGTGGGCGGTGGTGTGGCCCGTCTCCCAGTCGGCGAAGGTGTCGTAAACAGCGAGGTGCACGGTCTTGCCTGCCATGACGTCTCCTCGGGCCGAAGCTCCGGAACTCTGCTGCTCGAAGCTTGATGACAATATGCTGTCGTAATGACAGTTTGTTGTCAATGATTGGGGGTGGAGTGCCGATCCATCGACACCCTGCCCACCAAAGTGGCGCAGGCCATACAAGGTGGCCATGTCGGGCCCCACCAGCGCGTCTCTACCCTGGGCCCATGACCCCTCATGTCGACCCCCAGGCCGGCGCGGCCGTGAAGGCCGCAGACCGCGCGCACGTGTTCCACTCCTGGTCCGCCCAGGGCCTGATCGATCCGCTCGCCGTCGCCGGCGCCGAGGGTTCGTACTTCTGGGACTACGAAGGCAACCGCTACCTCGACTTCACCAGCGGCCTCGTCTTCACCAACATCGGCTACCAGCACCCGAAGGTCGTCGCGGCGATCCAGGAACAGGCCGCGAAGCTCTCCACCTTCGCGCCCGCCTTCGCCGTCGAGCCGCGCTCCGAGGCCGCACGCCTCATAGCCGAGCGCACCCCCGGCGACCTCGACAAGATCTTCTTCACCAACGGCGGCGCCGAGGCCATCGAGAACGCCGTCCGCATGGCCCGTCTGCACACGGGCCGCCACAAGGTCCTGGCCGCGTACCGCTCGTACCACGGCGGCACCACGACCGCGATCAACCTGACCGGCGACCCGCGCCGCTGGGCCTCCGACAACGGCACGTCGGGCACCGTCCACTTCTGGGCGCCCTTCCTGTACCGCTCGGCCTTCTACGCCGAGACCGAGGCCGAGGAGTGCGCCCGCGCGCTCCAGCACCTCGAGGACACCATCGCCTTCGAGGGTCCGGCCGCGATCGCCGCGATCGTGCTGGAGACGATCCCGGGCACGGCGGGCATCATGACGCCGCCGCCCGGCTACCTGGCCGGCGTACGCGAGATCTGCGACCGGTACGGCATCGTCTTCGTCCTCGACGAGGTCATGGCGGGCTTCGGCCGTACCGGCAAGTGGTTCGCCTCCGAGCACTTCGACGTCGTACCGGACCTGATGACCTTCGCGAAGGGCGTGAACTCCGGTTACGTTCCGCTGGGCGGCGTGGCCATCTCCGGCGCGATCGCCGAGACCTTCGAGAAGCGCCCCTACCCGGGCGGGCTCACGTATTCCGGCCACCCGCTGGCGTGCGCCGCCGCCGTCGCCACCATTCAGGTCATGGAGGAGGAGCGCGTCGTCGAGAACGCCGCGCACGTCGGCGAGACGGTCGTCGCCCCCGGCCTGCGCGAGCTGGCTGAGCGCCACCCGAGCATCGGCGAGATCCGCGGTACGGGCATGTTCTGGGCCCTCGACCTGGTCAAGGACCGCGAGACCCGCGAGCCGCTCGTCCCGTACAACGCGACGGGCGAGGCCAACGCCCCCATGGCGGCCTTCGGCGCCGCCTGCAAGAAGAACGGCCTGTGGCCCTTCATCAACATGAACCGCACGCACGTCGTCCCGCCCTGCAACGTCACCGAGGCCGAGGCGAAGGAGGGCCTGGCCGCCCTCGACATCGCCCTCTCCGCCGCCGACGAGCACACCACTTCCGCCTGACAGCGGCAGTGACCGCGCGGGCGCGGACGACCTCCCCGTCCCCGCCCGCGCGGGACTCTCCGGCAGGCTCCGGGCCGCACCGCCTATGGTGTCCGGAGCCATCCGAAGGGGAAAGACGCCATGCCCGCGAGCGGACCTGTGACCCGCAACACCCTGCGGCAGCAGATAGCCGACGCGCTGCGTGACGAAGTGCTCGCGGGGCGTTTGCGGCCGGGTCAGGAATTCACCGTCAAGCAGATCGCCGACCAGTACGGGGTCTCCGCGACGCCCGTGCGGGAAGCGCTCGTCGACCTGGCGGCGCAGAGCCTGCTCGACTC
This sequence comes from Streptomyces sp. NPDC055287, assembly GCF_053646035.1. Lineage (NCBI taxonomy): Bacteria > Bacillati > Actinomycetota > Actinomycetes > Kitasatosporales > Streptomycetaceae > Streptomyces > Streptomyces sp. NPDC055287. The sequence goes on from NZ_JBSHNE010000013.1 coordinate 39,802, forward strand.
CGACCAGCACCGCGGCTTCCGCGTCTGCGAGATCTCCGTGGCCGACTTCCGCGGCATGGTCGAAGCCCGGTCCCTGATCACCGACGGCGTCTTCCGCAAACTCGCCGAAGGCGGCTGGAGCGGTGCGCGCGCCGAGGTGCTCGTGGCCATCGGGCGCCGGGCCGACGAGGCGGCGCGTGCGGCGCGCGCGGGGGACCTGGACATCTTCATCGGGTACGACCTGCGCTTCTGGCGCGAACTCGGCGCCCTCATCGACAACCCGCACATCTCCGGCTTCCTGCACCAGCTGCGGCTGCGCTGCTGGGTCTTCTCCGTGCCCCACCTGCGGGCGGAACCCGGTCTCAGGGACCGGATGTGGAAGGACCACTCGGTGGTCGTGGAGGAGGTGACCCGAGGGGACGCCGAGGCGGTACGGGCGGTCATCGCGGAGTACCACGCGCAGATGCTGGCGTGGGCGGAGAGCCTCGGGAGCGGCGAGCGGCTGGAGCGTCCGCACCAGTGAGAGCCGATCTGACGGTCGTCGTCCCCGCCTACAACGAGGAACGGCGCCTGGGTCCCACCCTGGACGCGATCTGCGCCCACCTGAACGCGAACCCCGGCCGCTGGAACACCTGGGAACTGATCGTCGTCGACGACGGCTCCACGGACGGTACGGCCGACGCGGTACGGGCGGCCGCCGCCCGGGAGCCCCGCATCCTGCTGGTGGAGGCCGACGAGACCGGCAACCGGGGCAAGGGGCACGCCCTGCGGCGCGGCGTCATCGCCTCGCGCGGCGCCCGGGTGCTCGTCACGGACGCGGACCTCGCCACCCCCGTCGAGGAACTCGACCGCCTCGACAAGGAGCTGTCCCAGGACGACGAGGGGCACGCCGCCGCCATAGGGTCGCGCGCCCACCCCGAGTCGTCCATCGACGTACACCAGCGGCGCCTGCGCGAGTGGCTCGGACGGATGGGAAACCGGCTCATACGGGCCGTCGCCGTGCCCGGCATACGGGACACCCAGTGCGGCTTCAAACTCTTCGACGGCGACAAGGCGCGGGCCGCCTTCGCGGACGCCCGTCTCGACGGGTGGGGGATAGACGTCGAGATCCTCCAGTTCTTCCGGCGGGCGGGCTGGCAGGTCGCCGAAGTCCCGGTCCGCTGGGCCCACCAGGAGGGCTCCAAGGTCAGGCCGGCCGACTACGGCAAGGTGCTCCTGGAGCTCGTACGGCTGAAGGCCCGGCGCGTGCGGCGCGTCGACCTCGCCGTCACCGCCCTCTTCCTCCTCGCCTCCGTGCTGCTCTACAAGGGCCTCTGGGCGGACCTCGACCACCACTATCTCGCCGACTCCGGGCAGGACCAGAACCAGTGGGAGTGGTTCTTCTCGGTCACCGCCGACAACGTGACCGCGTTGCGCAATCCGCTCTTCACGACGGCGCAGAACCATCCCGACGGCGTCAACCTCATGGCGAACACCGTCATGCTGGGCCTGTCCGTGCCGTTCATCCCCGTGACGCTGGTCTTCGGGCCGACCGTGACCTGGGCGCTCGTCCTGACCGGCGGCCTGGCCGCGACCGCCGTCGCCTGGTACTGGCTGATCGCGAAGCGGCTCGTACGCGGACGCTGGGCGGCGGCCGCCGGAGCCGCGCTGTGCGCCTTCGCGCCGCCGATGATCTCGCACGCCAACGCGCACCCCAACTTCGCCGTGCTCTTCATGATCCCGGTGATCGTCGACCGGGCGCTGCGGCTGTGCGAGGGGGAGCGGGTCGTGCGGGACGGCGTCCTGCTGGGGCTGTTCGCGACGTACCAGATCTTCCTCGGCGAGGAGCCGCTCCTCCTCGCCGCCATGGGCATGCTCCTCTTCGCGCTGTTCTACGCGCTCGCGCACCGCGAGGCGGCGCGTGCGGCGTGGCGTCCGCTGCTCAAGGGGCTCGGGGTGGCGGCCGCCGTGTGCCTCCCGCTGGTCGCCTTCCCGCTGTACTGGCAGTTCTTCGGCCCGCAGAGCTACCACAGCGTTCTGCACGGCGACAAAGCCGGCAACAGCCCGCTCGCCTTCCTGGAGTTCTCCGGGCGCGCGCTGCTCGGCGACGAGGCGCGGGCCGACCCGCTCGCCATGAACCGCACCGAGCAGAACGCCTTCTACGGCTGGCCACTGGCGGGACTGGCCTTCGCCGTCGCGCTGGCCCTGTGGCGGCTGCCGCTGGTCAGGGCGCTCACTTTCACCGGCCTCGCGGCGGCGCTGCTGTCGCTGGGCCCGAAGTTCCGCATCCCGTACACCGAGGTGATTCTGCCGGGGCCGTGGCGGGCGCTCGCCCATCAGCCGCTCTTCGAGTCCGTCATCGAGTCGCGGGTTGCGATGATCTGCGCGCCGGCGCTGGGCATCCTGGTGGCGCTGGCGGCCGACCGTATGCGTACCGCTCCCGACCGTCTGTCGCGCACCCTCGGGATCACGGCGATCGCTCTCGCGCTCCTGCCGATCGTGCCGACGCCGATGCCGGTGCGCGAACGCCCCGACGTCCCGGCGTTCATCACCGAGGGGATGTGGAAGAAGTACGTCGCCGAGGGCGAATCGGTGGTCCCCGTCCCGCTCCCGGACGCCGGCAACGCGGAGGCGCTGCACTGGCAGTCCGCGACGGTGCCCGATTTCGCCGTACCCGGCGGGTACTTCAACGGCCCGTGGGGCCCGGACCGCATCGGTATCTACGGCGCGTCCCCCCGCCACACCTCGAACCTCCTGCGCGACATCCGCTACGGCGGCGCGATCCCGGTGATCGGCGACAACTGGCGGGCGCAGGCGCGCGCCGACCTGGATTTCTGGCGGGCGGGAGTGGTCGTACTCGCGCCGCAGGACAACGCAGCGGCGCTGCGGAACGCGGTGTCACAGCTGCTCGGCGAGCCGGGGAAGCCGGTGGGCGGGGCCTGGATCTGGGACGTGGGCGCCGTCCGGTGACGGGACTGGGCCCTACCCGCCAACTGTGCGCGGCGACTTGCTAGCACTACGCTGTCCCGACTGTCGCACGAACCCAGTGGAGAGCGAGCCGTACGTGGCCTGTGACCTGTGGCTGGTCCCCCTCGTCGATGTGCTGTGCCACAGCCCCGACAATCCCTTCGCCGAAGAGATCGCGTCGTACGACAAGGCCCTCACCGACGCGGGCCTGCCGACCGTTCCCGTATTCGCCTACATGCCGGGCCTCTCGGGCGACGTAGCCCCGGTCGCGGGCTTCGACTACGACGCCCTGCACTTCCTGCGGCGCGCCTACCTGCTCCAGCTCTGCGGCCTCGAAGTGACGCCGGTGGACGCCCTGGGCGGCGACTACGAGCAGCTCCTGGAGATGTTCGAGTCGACGGCCCAGCAGTCCCACCTGGTCTGGCACTACGACCACGCGGGCGCGTACGTCCCCGTGGACTACGCCGCTCCCCTGTCGAACGAGGAACTCCTCGCGGGCGGCGGGCCGCTGGGCTCCACGCAGGGTCTCCTGCGGGAGCTGGAATTCGTCGCCCCTTCGATCGGCATCGACCCGGCGAACCCGCCGTCGGCGCCCCGGCCGCCGGAGCGCCCGACCACGCTGGAGGAGCCGGCCGACGCTCTTCCGTACGACGAGAGCCCCTTCGCCCGCGAACGTCACGTGTGGCTCGGCCTGCACGCGGCGGCGACCCGTAGCCTCGGCCAAGGCTCAATGATCATCTTCAGCTAGCGGCCGCCGGCCCTGCGATCAGCGCGACCGATACCGGATCCACGAAAACACCGCACCCGCCCCGCTCACGTCACCGGGGCGATTCCGGGGGCCGCTGCCGAGGCATGTTCGGCCGCGTACCCGGGGGCAGTGTGTACCGCCCGGCCGAGGCGCCGCCGTCCGGCCGGGCGGCGCCCGGCCCGCCCGCCGACTGCATCACCATCGGCGCGGGTCCCGCCCGGAACTCGACCATCCAGTCCGCCGTCTCCGACCGCACCAGCTCCGAGATGTCCTCCGAGAACCGCCGCAGCACGCCGAGGCAGCGTTCGGCAGCCTCGCTGGCCGTCCCCTCGGCGGGCCCGAGCATCTCCCGTACGCTCTCCGACGCCCAGTCGAACTGGAGGGCCTGCAACCGCCGCTGCACCGCCTGCGCCGCCGCCACGTCCCGCATCCACCCCGACGTGAGCCCGAAGTACCGGTCGCAGGCCAGGCACGCCGCTCCCAGCAGCAGCGGCAGGTAGCCCCACCCGGCCGCGCCGTCCACCGCCCCGGCGAGGTCGACGAGCGGCAGCGCGGCCCCGACGGTCACACCGGCGGCCGTTCCTACGCGCAGGGCGCGCGCCGCGCGGCGCTTGCGCGCCCGGTCGGCGAGGTACCAGTCGGCGGTGTGCAGCGCGCCCGCCTCCACCCACCGGTAGAGCTCGTCGAGACGCTCCGCCGGCTCGCCCCAGTCGCCGAGCGGAAACGGCCGCCCGGTCAGATCGTCCTCGTCGTGCGACTGCTCGGTGGCACCCCCGCCCTCCTTCCGGGCGGGCCCCTCGGGCTGCATCTCCGGCTGGCTCACCGGGCACTCCTCTGCGCTTGCGCTCTGTCCGTGACCTTGCGAGTAGTGGTGCGACGTCGTGCGACGCATCGCGACGCTGTGCGACGTGATGTGACGTGGTGTGACCTGCGATGCGCGCGTGCGGACCGATACGCAAGTCGCACCACGCATACGCATGCCCTTCCTACCGCCGAATGGTGGGCCGTGGGGCCGATACACCGGCATTTCCAGCCGGAACCACGCCGTGGTCAGGTATAGGAGCCCGCAAGTCTCACTCGAAAGAGGCGGTTGGTACGGCATGGCGCGCGGCGTCCGGCGAACACGTAGGCTCGCCTTACCGAAACAATCGTCGTCGAAGTGCCAGGAGTGACCGTGATTCCCGGTGGTGGCCAGCCCAACATGCAGCAGCTGCTTCAGCAGGCCCAGAAGATGCAGCAGGACCTTGCCAAGGCCCAGGAGGAGCTGGCGAGGACCGATGTCGACGGACAGGCCGGCGGTGGTCTGGTCAAGGCGACCGTCAACGGCTCGGGAGAGCTCCGTGGCCTGGTGATCGACCCCAAGGCGGTCGACCCCGAGGACACCGAGACCCTCGCGGACCTGATCGTCGCCGCCGTCCAGGCCGCGAACGAGAACGCGCAGCAGCTCCAGCAGGAGAAGCTCGGCCCGCTGGCCCAGGGGCTGGGCGGAATGCCGGGACTGCCCTTCTAAGGCGGCCCCGCACCAACTACCGTACGTACCAGGCAAGACCGGCAGGGCAAGGAAGGCAATCCGTTGTACGAAGGCGTGGTCCAGGACCTCATCGACGAATTGGGCAGGCTGCCCGGCGTCGGTCCCAAGAGCGCGCAGCGGATCGCCTTCCACATCCTCCAGGCCGAGCCGACCGATGTACGCCGCCTCGCCCATGCCCTCCTCGAGGTCAAGGACAAGGTCCGTTTCTGCGCGGTGTGCGGCAATGTCGCGCAGGAGGAGCAGTGCGGGATCTGCCGTGATCCCCGCCGCGACCCGGCGGTCATCTGCGTCGTCGAAGAGCCCAAGGATGTCGTCGCGGTCGAGCGGACGCGGGAGTTCCGTGGCCGTTACCACGTGCTCGGCGGGGCGATCAGCCCCATCGAGGGCGTCGGCCCCGACGACCTGCGGATCCGCGAGCTGCTGGCGCGCCTCGCGGACGGTGCCGTCACCGAGCTGATCCTCGCCACCGATCCCAACCTGGAGGGCGAGGCCACGGCCACCTACCTCGCCCGGATGATCAAGCCGATGGGTCTGCGGGTGACACGCCTGGCCAGTGGACTCCCCGTCGGGGGAGATCTTGAGTACGCCGACGAGGTCACGCTGGGCCGTGCCTTCGAGGGGAGACGATTGCTCGATGTCTGACGCCAACGCAAAGCTGCTGCACGCGGTCGCGCAGGACCCGGACGATTTCGCCGTCCAGATCGCCGACCAGATCGAGAGCTTCATCGTCGCCGTCACGGAAGTGGCCAAGGGCGACGAGCCGGACAGTGCTGTCCCGTTCCTGCTGCTCGAGGTCTCCCAGCTCCTCCTGGCGGGGGGCAGGCTCGGCGCGCACGAGGACATCATTCCCGACGAGCGGTACGAGCCGGACCTCGGCGCGGAGCCCGACCCGGACGACCTGCGGCAACGTTTCGCCGTCATGCTCGATCCGATCGACGTGTACTCCGAGGTCTTCGACCCGTACGAGCCGCGCAAGGCACCCGTGCCCTGCCGCATCTCCGACGACCTGGCCGACGTCATCACCGATCTGCGCCACGGCCTGGCCCACTACCGGGCGGGCCGCACCACCGAGGCGCTGTGGTGGTGGCAGTTCTCCTACTTCTCCAACTGGGGCTCCACGGCCTCCGCCTGCCTGCGCGCCCTCCAGTCCCTGGTGGCGCACGTCCGCCTTGACCAGCCGCTCCAGGAGCTGGACGGCCTCGACACGGACGAGGACCTGGGCGAGGAGGACCTCGAGAAGGAGGCGGGCAAGGTCATGGCCGAGGAGCTGGCGGGCCCGCTGGGTCTGCGTACGGTGACCTGAGCCGACCGGCCGGCAGCGTGACCTGCGCCGACCGGCCGGCAGCGCGAACGGGGTGGGGGCGGCCAGGAAATCCTGGCCGCCCCCACCCCGCGTCCGTACCCCGAGTCCGTGGAACTCGGGTGCTTGCTCAGGTGCGACGGTGGCGGCCGTAGTAGACGCCTACCTGCTCGTGGTAGCCCACGTCGCCGACGTGCTTGTCCCGGTCGAACTCGGGCGCGTCCTTGATCTGGTCCTTGGTCAGGTCGATGTAGATCTTCTCCTCGGCGGCGTCCACGCGGGCCACCGTGCCGGCCGGCAGCAGGACGTGCTTTCCGAAGATCCAGACGCCGGTGTCGACAACCAGGTAGGACGATCCGACCTCATCGGAGTGCTTGTCCACCTTTCCGATGCTCCCGTCGGTCGCCTCGACCTTGTATCCGGTGAGGGTATTTCCTGCGGTGTGGCCGGTCGTCGGCTGGTAGCCCCAGATGTCAGTCATGAGAAATGACTCCTTTTATCGGCGTGCGGCCGGAATGAGCGGCACGAATTATGGTGCCTGTTTCGTTCGCCTGTCGATTTGCGTGCCCCGGTTCTCGGATTTCACACCGTATGGCCGGAGCGGGAATTCTTCCGGGTGTTGACCGGGCACCTGTGCGGTGCCGAAGGGGCCGGACGCGTCCGTGCCCGTGGGTGGGCGCCGCGCCTCGGCCCAAGCCCCGCCCGGAGGTTGTGCGGCGGTGTGGCTCTACCAGCGGTACCAGCGGCCGCGCTTTCCTCCACTTGCGGCGGGCCGGATGACGAATCCGAGAATCCACACCACCAGAATGATGACGGCAATCCACCACAGAGCCTTCAGTGCGAATCCCGCACCGAAAAGGATGAGGGCGAGCAGCAGGACGAGTAGCAGGGGAACCATATGTATCAACCTCCGGAACATCGTGTGCCCCGAACAGTTCCCGCCACACACATTGTTTTCCGGTCCTGCGTTTACTGGATTCCCGGGCCGGGGGCCGGGCGGCTCCCCTCGGGCGGGCCGTGCCGCCGTGAGAGCTGTCGGCCCGGGAACTCGCCCGGCCCGCGTGCGACCATGTGACCCACCCCACGTTCTGCGTACCGTGTGGAACCCGGGGCAGGCATCTCCACCGAGCAGGCCGGGGGCCGCCCCGGGTTTTGGCCGGATCGCATCATGAGCGGGACATCTCAGGATCCGATACGGCGTGGGCGGGCCCGGTCCGCTCGGTAAACTGAGCCGACCGCAGTAATGACTAACGAGGAGCGCACGTGGGCCTTGTCGTGCAGAAGTACGGAGGCTCCTCCGTTGCCGATGCCGAAGGCATCAAGCGGGTCGCCAAGCGAATCGTCGATGCCAAGAAGAACGGCCACCAGGTCGTTGTCGTGGTCTCGGCGATGGGCGACACGACGGACGAGTTGATCGATCTCGCCGAGCAGGTATCCCCGATCCCTGCCGGACGTGAATTCGACATGCTGCTGACCGCGGGTGAGCGGATTTCCATGGCCCTGCTGGCCATGGCGATCAAAAACCTGGGCCACGAGGCCCAGTCGTTCACGGGCAGCCAGGCAGGTGTCATCACCGACTCGGTCCACAACAAAGCGCGCATCATCGATGTCACGCCGGGCCGGATCCGCACCGCCCTCGACGAGGGCAACATCGCCATCGTCGCCGGGTTCCAGGGTGTGTCCCAGGACAAGAAGGACATCACCACCCTCGGCCGGGGCGGGTCGGACACGACCGCGGTCGCCCTCGCAGCGGCGCTCGACGCCGAGGTCTGTGAGATCTACACCGATGTGGACGGTGTCTTCACCGCCGACCCCCGGGTCGTGAAGAAGGCCCAGAAGATCGACTGGATCTCCTTCGAGGACATGCTGGAGCTCGCAGCCTCCGGCTCCAAGGTGCTGCTGCACCGGTGCGTGGAGTACGCACGCCGATACAACATCCCGATCCACGTGCGGTCGTCCTTCTCGGGACTGCGCGGCACCTGGGTCAGCAACGAGCCGCAAGGGGACCAGCAGGTGGAGCACGCCATCATCTCCGGAGTCGCCCATGACGTCTCCGAAGCCAAGGTCACCGTCGTCGGTGTGCCGGACAAGCCGGGCGAGGCCGCGGCGATCTTCCGGTCCATCGCGGACGCCGAGATCAACATCGACATGGTCGTGCAGAACGTCTCGGCCGCGTCGACCGGTCTGACCGACATCTCTTTCACCCTTCCCAAGACCGAGGGCCGCAAGGCCATCGACGCCCTGGAGAAGACGAAGAGCGCCATCGGGTTCGACTCGCTCCGTTACGACGACCAGATCGGCAAGATCTCCCTGGTCGGCGCCGGTATGAAGACGAACCCGGGCGTGACGGCGGGCTTCTTCGAGGCGCTGGCCGACGCGGGCGTGAACATCGAGCTGATCTCGACCTCGGAGATCCGCATCTCGGTCGTGACCCGCGCCGACGATGTCAACGAGGCCGTGCGCGCGGTGCACTCCGCCTTCGGCCTCGACAGCGACTCCGACGAGGCAGTCGTCTACGGCGGCACCGGAAGGTGACCCGCCAGTGACGGGCAAGCCGACGCTCGCGGTCGTCGGAGCGACCGGAGCCGTCGGCGCCGTCATGCTCCAGATCCTGTCCCAGCACGCCGATGTCTGGGGCGAGATCCGGCTCCTCGCATCCCCGCGCTCGGCCGGCCGCAAGCTGGTCGTGCGCGGGGAGGAGACCGAGGTGCTGGCGCTGTCGGAGGACGCCCTCGACGGCGTCGACGTCGCCATGTTCGACGTACCCGACGACGTGGCCGCGCACTGGGCGCCGATCGCCGCCGCCAAGGGCGCGGTGGTGGTGGACAACTCCGCGGCCTTCCGCATGGACCCGGACGTTCCGCTGGTCGTTCCCGAGGTCAATCCGCATGCCGCACGGGTCCGCCCGCGCGGCATCGTGGCGAGCCCGAACTGCACCACGCTGTCGATGATCGTGGCCGTGGGCGCGCTGCACGCCGAGTTCGGCCTCGCCGGCCTCGTCGTCTCCTCGTACCAGGCGGTCAGCGGTGAGGGCCGGGCCGGCGTCGACACGCTGCGCGGCCAGCTCTCACTCGTCGCCGGTACGGAGCTGGGTACGAACCCGGGCGACGTACGACGGGCGGTGGGCGACGACACCGGGCCCTTCGCCGCTCCGATCGCGCTGAACGTGGTGCCGTGGGCCGGGTGGCTCGTGGACGACGGCTGGTCGTCCGAGGAGATGAAGGTCCGCGCCGAGTCGCGCAAGATCCTGGACCGGCCCGGTCTGCCGGTGTCGGTCACCTGCGTCCGCGTGCCGGTGCTCACGACGCACTCGCTGGCCGTGCACGCGCGGTTCGAGGACGAGGTCTCGGTCGAGCGGGCGCACGAGATCCTGGCGACCGCGCCGGGCGTGGTGCTGTTCGACAATCCGGCGGCGGGGGAGTTCCCGACGCCGGCCGACGTCGTGGGTACGGACCCGACGTGGGTGGGGCGGGTACGGCGGTCGCTGGACGACCCCACCGCGCTCGAACTCTTCGTGTGCGGGGACAATCTCCGCAAGGGCGCGGCGCTGAACACCGCCCAGATCGCCGAGTTGGTGGCCGCCGAAATCGGGGCGGCGTGAACCGGAACTCTGCGTAGAATCTGTGAACGCTCTGTGAGTAAGTCGAAGTCTGGACTACTTGAACTGGGGCGTTGTTCTGTTCGATTATTCGCTCCCCCCTTACTGCAACCGGCAGTCGGGAGGGGAGCGTCTTTGCGGTCGCCCCGGCGAAGTGTCGCGACAAATGGGGCATTCAGGAGGGCGAGTGCGCATGTGGGCGTTTGTCACACCGTCAAAAGCGGTGCCTCGTGCGTACAACCCTGTCGGGGGGAAGAGTGTCCAACAGGCGTGGCAGAGGTTCTCGACATCACAGTGGTCCCGGTTCGCGGCGCGGCAGTGCGTCCCCTCCGGCGGCCCCGCACGCCCGGCGGCATGCCGGTGATCGCCCCCATGCCGACGACACGTACCGCCCGTATACCGTCCCCGCGCGACGGCGCTGAAGACGGCATGACCGCGGGCACCACAGTTGACCATCTGACCGAGACCTATCGAGCCCACTACCGCTCCCTGCTCGGGCTCGCGGCCCTGCTGCTCGACGACACGGCCTCCTGCGAGGACGTGGTCCAGGAGGCGTTCATACGCGTCCACTCGGCACGCAACCGCGTACGTGACCCGCAGAAGACCCTGGCCTATCTGCGCCAGACCGTCGTGAACCTCTCGCGCTCCGCGCTGCGCCGCCGCATTCTCGGGCTGAAGCTGCTGTCGAAGCCCATGCCGGACATGGCGAGTGCGGAGGAGGGGGCGTACGACCAGCTGGAGCGCGACGCGCTGATCAAGGCGATGCGCGGACTCCAGCGACGTCAGCGCGAGGTGCTGGTCCTGCGGTACTTCGCGGACATGACCGAGGCCCAGTGTGCCGAGACTCTGGGCATATCCCTGGGCTCGGTGAAGGCGTACGGCTCACGCGGCATCGCGGCGCTGCGCGTCGCCATGGAGGCCTCGGCATGAGCAGCAAGCAAGAGCGGCACGGGCCGGACGGGCCGTTGAACGACCTGACTGGAAATGCGACTGTGAACGACGGGCCGAACGAGCGCGAAGAGGGCAACGAGCCGGCCACCGGGCCGGCCGTCGAGCCGGACAACGAGCGGGCCACCGAGTCGGCCGTCGAGTCCGGCTCCATGGACGGTGGCCTCGACAACGCCATAGACAATGCCATCGACGACCGCATCGACAACGACGGGTTCGGCTCCGACGAGCTGGCCCTGCGCCGCATGCTGCGCGGCGCCGTGGAAGAGCTGGAGCCCTCGCGGGACGCGCTGGACCACCTGCGCAAGGCGGTCCCGGCGCGGCGCGCCAGGCGGCGCCAGGCCGTCGTGGGCATGGCGGCCGCCGCGCTCTTCGTGGGTACGGCCGTCCCCGCCTTCGTCCACGTGGCGAACTCCGGCGACGCGGCCGACGCCCGCCCCTCGATAGCGGGCCACGGCCAGGACACGCACGGTGGCACCGGCTGGCAGAAGGGCGCCGAGGGCGGCAAGAAGGAGGCGGACAGGCCTTCCGACGAGTCGACCTCCAAGAGCGACAAGGAAAAGCAGAAGGACAAGGAGAAGGGCCCCAGGAAGGGCTCTTCGGGCACCGGTACGGGCGCCGGCACCGGTGGCGGCGGCGACGACACCGCCGGCAGCGTGCCCGCGTCCACCCCGACGTGCGGTGCGAGCCAGCTCGCTGTCGCCCTGGCGGGTGCGAACGCGCCCGACGCCGAGGGCAAGGTGTACGGGACGTTCCGGATCTCCAACGTCTCCGAGATGGCGTGTGCGGTCGCAGGCAGCGGCTCGGTGAGCTTCCAGCCGATGGGGGCGGCCGACCCCGGCCGCATCAACGTCGTCGACCACACCTCGGGGGACGCGGCGGCGGGCCTGCCGGACCCGTCCCTGGAGACGACCGGACTGCTGCTGGAGCCGGACATGGCGTACGAGGTGAAGTTCGCCTGGGTTCCGACGGCGACCTGCCCGACGACCGGCACCTCGCCCGACCCCACGCCCACGGAAGACCCGGGCGGCGGGACGGCGGACGGCGGCACGGGAACCGGGGACGGCAGCGGCGGCGGTGGGGCCGGCGGCGGCGAGGGCGAGGCGGAGCAGACCGGCACGGAGCCGCAGCTCGGCACCGAGGACGGCGGCACGGCGGACGGCAGCGTCTCCGTGAGCCACACGCCTGAGGCGGGCGCGCCGACGGCAGTGACGACGATTCCGAACGCGTGCGCCGGAACGATCTACCGCACGGGCGTGCTGGCCGCGCAGTAACGCGGAGAGGGAAAGGGAGCGGGGCGGGCGCAGCCGGAGACGGCGCCCGCCCCGCTGCCGTACGCGTCAGCCGCGACCGGAGCCGGAATCGGACGCCGCACCCGCACCCAGGGCCCCTTCGGCGCCCTCAGGACCCACAGGACCACCTGGCTCTCCCGGCCCCTCCGGCGCAATGCCGAGGGCGAGATCGCGGGCGGCCTCCGCCTCGCGGCGCATCAGCCGGAACCACATGAAGAGCACGAAGGCGGCGAAGACGAACCACTCGCCGGTGTAGCCGAGGTTCTGGAACGCCTTGAGATCGAGACCGCTGCCCTGCGGCGCGACCGCGGGGACGGGCAGCATGCCCGAATCGCTCTCGGTGAGCGTGATCCAGGCGTCGTACACGTCGTAGGGAACGAGATTGACGAGCGAAGCGGCACTGATCATCCCCAGCTGCCCCTCCGCCAGCCCGCCACCGGCGTGCACACCGTCGGTGCCCGAGTTCTCGGACGCTTGCAGCGCACCGGTGACGGTGACTTCGCCCGAGGGCGCCGAAGGGACCTCGGCCCCGGCGGGCAGCCAGCCGCGGACGACGGGAAGTGCCTTGCCGCCGTCCGTACGGAGCAGAGCCAGCACGTACGAGCCGCGCCTGCCGTCGATCTTCCGCTCGGGCACGACGAACTGCTCGGCGTAACGCCCGCTCGCGGTGGCCGGCCGCCCGGAGGTCTCCTTGTCGACGGGCATCAGCTCGTCGAGCGGTACGGCGGCCTGCGTGCCGGGGTCGGGCTTCTCCTCGGTGGCCTGGTGGGTCTCGACGCGGTCTTCGAACCGCCCGAGCTGCCAGGACCCCATGAAGACACAGAAGGGGATGGCCAGCACGACGAAGAGGTGGAGCCCCCACCAGCGGGGCGTCAGCAGGAACCGGTACACCCCACCAAGGTACGGGCCCGCCCATGCCCACCCACAGCCCGGGGCCCCGCCCACAGGTTGTGGGACCGGCGCCCCGGTTCGGGGCTTGGGGCGGGCGGGGAAACAAGCCCGCCCCCGCGCACCCACCACCCCCACCGACTACCCGACGTACCGCCCGGCGAATTCGATCTCCAGCCGGACCTGCTTGATCCGCTCCTCCACCACCAGCGACCCGTGCCCCGCGTCGTACCGGTACACCTCGTACACGGCCCCCCGCGCCGCCAGCCGGTCCACGTAGTTCTCGACCTGACGGATCGGACAGCGCGGATCGTTGACGCCCGCCGAGATGTAGACCGGCGCCCGCACCGCGTCGACGTACGTCAGCGGCGACGAGGCCGCGAAGCGCTCCGGCACCTCCTCCGGCGTGCCGCCGAGCAGCGTCCGGTCCATCGCCTTCAGCGCCTCCATCTCGTCGTGGTACGCCGTCACGTAGTCGGCGACCGGCACCGCCGCCAGCCCCACCGCCCACGCATCCGGCTGCGTACCGAGCCCGAGCAGCGTCAGATACCCGCCCCACGAACCGCCCGCCAGCACCAGCTTCGCCGGATCCGCGAGCCCGGAGGAGACCGCCCATTCCCGGACCGCCGCGATGTCCTCCAGCTCGATCAGCCCGACCCGGTGCTTCAGCGCGTCCGTCCACTCGCGCCCGTACCCGGTCGAACCGCGGTAGTTGACCCGCACGACCGCATAGCCGTGGTCCACCCACGCCGCCGGCCCGGCGGCGAACGCGTCACTGTCGTGCCAGGTCGGCCCGCCGTGGATCTCGAAGACCGTCGGGAACGGCCCCTCACCCGTGGCCGGCCTCTGCACGAGCGCGTGGATCCGCCCGCCGGGCCCCTCCACCCACGCGTCCTCCACCGGCACGGAAGCCGGTGCCTTCATCCCCGGCGGGTCGAGCACCACGCGCCCCGACGTCGACCGCACCACCGGCGGCTCGGCCGCCGAGGACCACAGGAACTCCACCGAGCCGTCCGGCCGGGCCGTCGCCGCCGACACCGTCCCGGCCGGCGTCGGTACCGCCACCAGCTGCCGTGTGGTCAGGTCGTACCGCCACAGCTCACTGCGCGCCTCGAAGCTGTGGGAGACGAGCAGTGCGGACCCGTCCGGGTACCACTCGGCCGACACGTCGCCCGGCAGCTCGATCCCGAGCTCGGTTTCCGCGCCCGACAAGACGTCCCACACCATCGGCTCCCAGCGCCCGCGCCGCTGGTGCCGGACGAGCAGTCGGCTGTCGCCGTCGACCGGCGCGAAGCCGAGCACCTCCAGCCCCAGCTCGACCTCGCCGCCCCGGGTGTCGTCCAGGTCGGCCACCGCGGCGCCGTCGAGCCGCAGCACCCGCAGCGCGGAGTGCATCGCGTCACCGTGCTCGGTGTGCTCGACCGCGATCAGCGTTCCGTCGTGCGACAGGTCCCCGACTCCGGCGGACTCCCGGTGGCGGTAGACCTCGACGGGCCCGGCGCCCGGCCGCACGACATGCACCGTGGACCCGTCCTCGTCGGTCGAGCGCCCCACGACCGCCGTCCCGTCCCGCCCGAGCGCGAGCCCGGCGGGATACGACGACGCCAGGCCCGGCGCCGCGGGCTCGTCCGCGCCGCCCGCGAACGGCTGCCGCATCCAGACCCCGAACTCGTCCCCGTCCGTATCGCTGAACCACCAGATCGACTCGCCGTCGGGTGTCAGTACCCCGTCCGTGGTGCCGTTCGGCCGGTCGGTGGCCTGCCGCTGCGCGCCGGTCGCCCGGTCCCACGCGTACAGCTCGTACGTACCCGTAGCGTTGGAGACGAACAACGCGCGGTCCGGCGCGTGCTCGGCCCAGTCGGGCAGCGACACGCGCGGCGCGCGGAAGCGCTTCTCCCAGTCGGGCATGGACATGGCCTGTGCGGACCCGGTGCTCTCAGTCATGCGCCCATTCTGCTCCGCCCCACTGACATAGCCCGTGGGGAGTGTCAGTGCCGGGGTGGAGACTCGCCGTATGACCGAGCTGCACAAGAGAGTTGAGACGTACTGGTCCGCCGCCGAGGCGACGCATTTCGCCGTAGGCCTGGAGGAGATGTACGCCGTCAGCTTCTTCACCGGTGACGCCGACGGCCGCATCGTGGCGATCACCGACTTCTGGCCCGAACCGTACGAACCCCCGGCCGGCCGCGCACACCTGGTGGAGGGCTACTGAACACGAGGCTTCCGCTGTGGCCCAGCGGCCCGGGGACCTGTCAGGGGCGTGCGCCCGGCTTGTTGACGACGCCCCAGGCATTGCGGACGCTGATCATGGCGGGGTTCGGGTCCTCGGACTCCATCGGTGGTGGGCTCATGCCTTCGGGGTATTCGACCGGCGCGGGGCGCGCGACCTCTCCCAGATACGCGTACGTCTTCGGGTCGAAGAAGAGCTCCTGCTTGCCCAGGTAGCCCGAGGCGCTGGGCTCGGTGTAGTTGACGGCCACACCGATGGCCGGGCGCCCGACGGGGTCCTTGACGCCCTTCTCCACCCGGGTGCCGGGGATCTTCGCCAGCGACCGGAACAGGCCCGCCTGCACGTTCGGCGGGATCAGGACGGAACGGTAGAGGACGTGGATCTCCCGCCAGTCACGCTCCGCCACGGTCTCGCCCTTGATGTCGCCGATGGCGTGCTCCTCGCGGATGCGCTGCATCATGCGGTCGGGGTCGCTCGGCAGCGTGGCGAGGAAGCGGTAGAACTGGCGTTGGGAGCGGTCGTCGTAGCCCTCCTTCTTCCACTTCTCTTCCTGGTTGGGCCCGTACCAGACCTGGAGCTTGTCCGGGTCGAAGCCCGAGATGTCACCGGCCGGAGGAATGCCGGGCAGGCGTGCCGATCCCGTGCCGTCCCAACGGGTCCACTCCTCCGACGTCTGGGGCTCGCCCTGGCCGAGAGACGTGCTCTTCTCGTAGACCCACTGCTTGGGGCCGGGCTCGGCGGCGCCGAGCTTCTCGACCGTGGCCGCGGCCAGTTCGAGTGTGTCGGCCGAGGCCCGCGCGGACAGCAGCTGACGGCCGGTGGCGGCGGGGACGGTGCCTGGGGTGTGGCTGGGCAGCGAGGCCACGACCCCGCCGGTCACGGCGAGGGCCGCCGTCGCCGCGGCGGTCACCAGGACGATCCTGCGGCGGGGGAGCGAGGTGCGCACCGCGGCGGGCCGGCGGCCGTCGGCCTCCTGCCGCAACGCCTCCGTGAGTCCGGCCCGTTGAGCCGCGAGCCGGTCGCTGTCGGGCAGAGGGGTGTCGGCGCGCAGCGCACGTGCTTCGGACAGCTCGTTCATGCGAGGTCACCTTCCGGTACATGCGGTTCGAACGGTTCGCTGAAGGGGCTGTGCACACCCGTCGCGGCGCGCAGCTTCCTGCGGGCCCGGTTGAGCCGGGACCGGACGGTGCCCACGGGAATGTCCAGGGCCTCGGCTATCTCCTGGTAGGTGAAGTCGGCCCAGGCGAAAAGCAGCAGCGCGTTCCGGTCCCCTTCGGAGAGCTTGGCCAGCGCCCTGGCCAGGGGCCGGGAGGCGGCCTGCGCGGCGATGCGGTCGTCGGCGGAGTCGGACCAGGTCGCGGCCACCGGGTCGTGGCCGGTACGGGCGAGGATCTTCAGCGCCTTGATCTCCTCACGGCGGTGCCGGCTGATCAGCTTGGCCGCGATGCCGTGCAGCCAGGGACGGACACCGGCCCTGGTGCTGTCGTAGCGGGCGCGTATACGGAAGGCCGTCAGGAACGTCTCCGCGGTGATGTCGTCGGCCGCGTCACGGCCGAGTCGTCGGGCGACGTACTGGTGGATGGTGGGCGCATGGCGGTCGAAGAGTGCCGCGAAGCACTCCGGTTCGCCGAGCGACACCGCGATCAGCGCGGCATCCTCCCGAGCGGCGCCGGCGCCGGACGTGCCGGCCCCCTGGGAGGGGCGGCACAACGAATCAGTCATGGGCGGGTCCGTGTCGTCAGAGGAAAGGGACAGCCTTCACTCAGTACTTGCCAACTGACCGGGAACGGGTTCACGGGGCGGAAGTCCGCCGGGGGCGGACGGAAAGATCCACTCGACGCCGCTGGCGCAGGAGCGTCCGGCCGAGCGGCGGCAGTCGTCCTCCGGGAGGGAAGATCCAAGATCTTCTCCAGGATCTCGCGCAAGCAGCGCAGAAACAGGTCAGGCCCGGTCTTCCTGAACGGAAGACCGGGCCTGACCTGGTGTTTCAGCTGTCGGGGTGGCGGGATTTGAACCCACGACCTCTTCGTCCCGAATAAGGTCAGGACGGCTCTGTAGCCCCATCTATGCAACAAAGATGCTGGTCAGAGCCTTGGGATGCGTTGTTCTGGCCGGGCGGATGAAGGGCTTTAGGAGAAGATCTTCTCCCAAGTTTCACCCAAGGGCAGAGCTTCGGTGCTGCCAGTCTCCGGTTGCGGTCAGCGGGGCTGCGCGCTCCCTGCACCAGCATGAGTTCCTGCGGGCGCTCACCGCGTGTGCCAAAGCTCTACGTGATGACACCTGTCCTGCTGTGTATTGCCCCCGGGAACGTCAACGCTGACGGAACTCCAGAAAGGCTCGGACTCACGATGCTTAGGCAGACGGGGGCCACCCGATGAAATCATCGCCGTCCTCGTACACGAGCGCCATACCGACGGATTCCACAAGGTGGCGCAGATCCTCGTGTGGGCGCTCCGGAAGTAGCACGGCAAGGCGTGCATCCCGCGGAGGGATATGGCGGCGGTAGTCGATGAGCTGCGAGATCGCTGAGCGAACAGCGCGACGGTCGTTCTGACCCTTGATCTCGTAAAGCACGTTGTCGGTTGCGTCATATAGGTCCGTGAGTAGGACAGATGTAAGTCCTTTGATGCGGATGTCGAAGCGTGCCACATCATGATTTTGAGCCTCGAGGAAGTTCAGAAATCGGCCGCTCAACTCGGCCTCGCGGCGCTTAAGTTCCACGGAGCCTATCGGCCTTCGAGCGATCTTCTTCCCGCTGTTGTTTTCCGGCTTGACCTTCTTGCTCGCTGTGTCTTCGTTCGGTTGCCGTAGTGCGTACGCAGGGTCGGTCATCGGCATGGGGGGAATGTTCCTGATCACTGTCTCGCCGGGCAGAGGGACGAAGTCCTCGGCTGCCTGCTGAATCTCGACCATGGGGCGAAGGCGAAAGACGTAGACCCATCGCGTCTCCCCTCTGGCGTCGGGTGCACGCCGCACGGTGAACGGATCGTCTCCGTCGATCATGAACTCGCCTACGTATCGGTGGACCTTGGTGCCTGATCCCGCCACTCTGCCGGCAGCGACGAACAAGTGCAGCGCGCGCCCTTGCTCGACGTGTCTCAGGATAGAGCCGTTCATACGCTTCAGGGTCTGGTCCCCGGAGCTGCCCTCCCCCGTGTACTCGAACACCGGGCCCGTCTCGTCTTCCTCGGCGAGCCAACCATCCTGATAGCCGTAGTGTTGAGCGCTATCGTGATCAGTGAAGAGCAGAATGCTGTTGGTCGTCTTTGAGGGAATGATTCCGCCCTGCAGTCCTCCGCCGAAGATCTCCCTCAACTGGGCGCGAGTGCGGACGTCGCCGGGCGAGATTTGCTTGTTGACCATGGGCGTGACTGCTCGAGGCCTCACAGACAATCCCGTTGGTGGCCCTGGCGTAAGTGAGCGGGTCTTCCCTGTCTCCGGCTCCGTATCCGCGGCATGGTCGGGCCGGTCAGATGGTTCGGGGCTGCTGGAAATGGATGCGTCCAGTAGAGAAATGTAGCGCTGCTGGGCCTCTCGCAGGTAGGGCCTCAGGATGCGCTCAGCGAGTGGCTGGCCAGATTGATCAGCGACGCCGTACTGCTCGTTCAGGTGCCTTGCGAACTCGCGGGCGCTGGGGAAACCTCCATGCTCGCTGACATGCCTGAGGTAGACGCTGAAATATGCATCCTCGCGCGAGACATCAAGCGGTGCCTCTTCCCGCTGACTCGCCCGCTGGGGTGCGCCGCCCAGTGCGCCCCGAGGGGGCCTGTCCTCCGCAGTTGCACTTTCCCACAGACTTTCGAAGCGTTTCACCTCAGCATCTGCATCGGGGCCCTTGAACCGAATCGAGGCCAGTGACCACACCACGGCTTGCAGCTTTGCCAGCCGCGGAAGTGTACGGCCCTTGAGGATCGCGTTCACCGTCTCGTGCGAGACCACGTCGCTGAGAGCGTCCGACTTCCTTGCTTCCTCGCTGATGCGTCGTCCACCGGGACGGCCGGCATGTCGATACAGCTCGTGTAGCGCTAGCAGGAGGTCGCGATGCGGCCCCGGTGGCAAGGCGGATTCGTCTGGCATTGGTACCGGCATGGCACACCCCCGCAGTGTCAAGTTTTGCCAGGATGTGGATCCTGACACTCTTTGACACACCCGTCAAGTTACGTCAGTTCTCGTCCGATTGGGTCAGCTCACGTACTGCCATGGCTTGCGAGCTACAGGCTCGATACGTAGCAACTGACCTGACTTGTGAAGGGGATTCACCCAATGGACTGGGACTCGATCATGCTGCTCGTGCTCGCTGCGTTCGGGGTCGTCAGCCTGGTGCTGATGCTGCTGATCGGCATCCTCCGGCAACTGCCGGACCTGCTGCGCGCCTGGCGTGAAGTGCGCACAGCGGCATGTGACGGACGCGGTTGTGAAGGTGAGGGCGATCGTGACCCTGTGGTCTGAAGCGGGGTGACGATCTTTTGTGGAATCAGGCTCGCGCCGAGTCCGCAGTGTGCCGTCAACAGGTCCATCTGGTTGCAGCGTCTGGAAGGTGCGCGCTCTCAGACCGTCGTGGCCGCGTCACCCTCGTCCCAGCTCGTGCCCCATCCCGCGTGCAGCGAGTGAGCGGTACGGTGCTGACGCCTCCGTCGTCCTTCTCGTGCCACTCCTCTCACTCGCCCTCCCGCGGAACGACGGGAGGGCGAGAGGGTTTGATGGCGTAGGGAAGGCTCTACCGTGCCCAGCAGCAACGGCTTTCAAGAGCGTCGCACCCCTAGCCTGTGCAGAGCTCTGACCTGCATCGATACTTGGCCAAGCCGCTCACCTCCTCGTCCTGGTCCACACATGGCCCACAGCCCTCGGTGGGGGGAGGCCGAACAAGCAAGCTGGCTAGCTCGACACCCGCTCTAAAGGTTCGATCGCCGTGTTGGGCCACCTTCCGGATAGGGGCCCCTCGTGGCAGCCTGGTCCTCCAGTGGAGCCGCTACTGTCCGCTCTCGTCCAGCGTTGTTGATGTCACCTGGTGATCTAGCCCCGACGGTCTATGCACTGATGGGGCAGTGCCCTTGCCCGCTCACGTGTCTCGGCGCGCAGATCCTTGAGACGGCCGTGGAAGCCGTTGTTGCGGTCAAGTCGCGTTGCCCGGCAGCTCAGAGATGATCCTTGGCCGCCCTGACCAGATGGCTACACCCAAGGCGGCTTCGCCTTCTGCGCTCGTTGAGTTCCGTTCTGCTATCCGTCTTGTGCAGCGTCCTGATGTCAGCGCGCGTAAGGCATCGGCTGACTGGCTCAAGTGTCGTCATCCGTGAGCATCTGCACCCGGAACAGGGCCTCTTGGGCACTGGATCGCAAGTCATAGGAACGGACCTGCACTAATGGACCGGCTTCTGCAGCGCCGACACCTGTCGGGCTGAACGACTGCCATCAACGCCCCAACAGCGCTGCGGGGGCGTTTTGGCTGGTGGGCGATGACGGCTTCGAACCCAGTGCCTTCCACGACTGAATCGACTTTCCGCATCATGTAATTTGGTCCATGTTGTATGAGTTTGTTGCCCTGTCTACAACCGCCCTCATAGGTAACGTGGTTTTTGAAGACGGCAACCTCGCTATCCGAGTGAGAGACGCAGCATGCGGCTGCCCAAAGGGGTAGGCCAAACCGCTTACCCGCTGGCGGTTGAGACGATCACCGTACCGCCGCCCCACTCGATGAGGTCCGCAAAGTCGCAACGGTAGCCGCACGCCGCGCATACCGGAGCCACCATGTTCAACTACCGAAGCGAAAACGAAAGCAGCCTGACGGCACCGCTGCCGGCTCCGCGCTTCATCGCCTGGGGGGTATGGAGCTTCGCTGGCACGGTCGGAACCCTTGGGGTGCTCTGGTGGGCATGGAACGCCCGTCCAGCCTGGCCGGCGCGAATGGCGCCTTTCCTGGCCGTGCTGCTACTTCTCTATTTCCTCTGGAGGGCGACGCGAGCCTGGCTGGCTTACAAGCCGGGCCCTGTCGACGTGCAGCAACTCGAAGACGCCACGCCACCAGGCACCAACAAGCCATCTAACGTCGACCTCACTTCCAAACTTCGGCAGAGATTGTCCGACAGCAGCATGTATCCACCGACGACTCTGCCCGCACAGGCCCCAGCGGAGAGCTTCCTAGAACTTCTCGGCGACGTCGAGATCGATCCTAATAAGCTCGGGACGGCGCTCCCGAAAATACTCAGTCGCCTCCGCCCAAAACTCGCCTACCGCGTAAGCGGGGTGCTCCAATATCGTGACACCGAGCCGGATCAGTACGGTATGACCGTAACCGTGACAGCGTTTCTATTCGGCGGCTCACGTGCTTTTACTGTATGGGGCAGCGATTGGGACGATGTAATACGCAAAGCTAGCATCTGGGCACTAAGCACACTGTTGCCTGTGACGCGTATGGGGCGGTTTCCGCCCTGGCGCCAGTGGTGGGGACGGGAACTGAAGCCCGAATTGTATCAAGCGTATCAGGAGGCGACCGAGTTGGTCCGCGCAGGACGCCATCATGAAGCATTGGAGAAGTACTTCAAAGCAATACGACTTGATCCGAAGAATCCTTACCTTCGAGCCGATCTAGCGGAGACGCAGGAGAAATTGGGAATGCCCATCGACGCGCTCAATACTTACCAAAGGGCTCTCACGCTGGACGGACAGACGGCGCGTCGGTATCAGAATCGCCTCTGGCAAAGACGCCGGAGTTTGACCTGCTGGCGCCGGCTGCGCTATCTCCGCCATTCTCGCCGATTCCACGAACTTCTTGGAATCCGGTATAGGAACTCAATAATTCTCGGTACGCGCATTACCGCAGAGCGTTGGTACGAGCGCAGTGGAGCGAATGACGAGCGGACCCACGATGATTTGATCTCGACGCTCGTGGAGCGCTACTGGCCGACTCTCGTCAAAACGAAAGGAACGCGTTGGGTTATCTCGAAAAGGAAGGAACGCGAGGCCAAGGATTCTTTGCGGAAAATTCTGCAGAAAAGCTCTAGAACCGCTTACGATTACACCTATAAAAGGAGAGAGCAGAATGAGATCCGACTGGTCTTTCAGAAGGCTTCCGCTCAGGAGATGAATCGTCTTTCCGCTGATGACGCATGGGCTCGGGCAGGGCTCTACTGGCCTGCTTCGCTGTGGAGTTATATGCGCGCTGTCTGGCCCTCAGCGTACCTTCAGAGTTTTCACGGCTCACAGCAGCTCATAAGTCGCCGCACTTTCCGAATTAACCGAAAGGTGTTGGCGCCGCTGCGTTTGGCATGGGTGAGTTGGGAGTGTAATTCGAACGAATCGGCACGCGAGTGGATGCGACGATACGCTTGGCGTCGCACGGCAAAGATTTCATGGAACGAACTGAATGTCCGTTCTCTGAATCGTAGACTCTTCTGGGCCCGGATGGGATGGCCTTCGCCCCGGGGTAACTGGCTTCACGAGTACAATGCCGCCTGCATATATGCCATTGCAATGAATGCGCGGAGCGCAAAGGATGAATCCGATGAGCTCTGCAATCGCGCCATAGAGCATCTCGAGAAAGCGGTACTTGCCCCCAGGAGGATCTTCGCAACGGTGGAGCGGGCATGGATGACGGAGGAAGATCCAGACCTTGAGCCGCTACGGAAATACGGGGCGTCCGAGCCGGCACGGCACTACGGGCCGTCCTTCAAAAGCTTCATTGAAACCGCGTATCCCAATACAGAAGGCTCTGAGCGGGGCTCCATGCATAATATGCCTACTGGGCAACTGAGAGGCTACGATTATCGACTTCTTGAAGAGACCGCCAGAGTTATGCAGTCGGTGTGGCGCCAGCGCCGCGAGGGTATCGTCGATATTCATTGCGCGATTGAATGGCT
The DNA here is from genome assembly GCF_053646035.1 of Streptomyces sp. NPDC055287. Lineage (NCBI taxonomy): Bacteria > Bacillati > Actinomycetota > Actinomycetes > Kitasatosporales > Streptomycetaceae > Streptomyces > Streptomyces sp. NPDC055287. The sequence goes on from NZ_JBSHNE010000013.1 coordinate 63,115, forward strand.
TCGGGTTGAGTGTGAGATCTGGGAGTCGATACATAGAATCGCCGATGCAGGCCGAATATGGAAATGGCAAGACCGGGTTGATCTCATAAGTCGCATACAGGCTCACTGTCGCCCGGTTTCCTATTCAACCCCGAATTTCCCGCCTCCGATGCTACTGAACGAGGAAATCCCGCGGAACGACCTGACGCTCGCACGGATCCAGGAGCGCCTCAGGGCTCTGGAACTCGATGTGGCACCGCCTGATACTTCCCCCATTAACTACATTCCTGATACTCCGCACGCAAACAGTCAGGAGAGTCAATGGGTTCTCAGGGAGGCTGCAGCAGATGGCGTTGCACGCCTGGAGATGTGGCCGGTCCGGAAACTATGCATCGGATATGCCGCCGCCTGGCAGACTCTCGGCGACTGGTTTGCAGAGAAGGCGAGCGAACGCGAACCGGCATTTAAACAGGCTTTGGGGAAGGTCCCTCAGTTGACGCGCCGAGCCATCCGGCAAGACGAGAGTGTGAGGAAAATACAGGTATGACGCTGGTGCGCCAATCTGCTCGCCGTTGAGGGAGCGCCGGTCACGGGTCGTCATCGAGGTGTCACTCCTAAATCGTGGCCAGGATGAACATCACTTGGCTGAGGCCGACTGCCGTCCGCTGCTGCCGTCCATGCCCCCCGCAGGTCCGCAGGCGTCCGCGCTTGTCCGCCGCTGCGCGTCGGCACTGCCACGCAGCTAGCCCTGCCGCGAATCGCTTTCATCGAAGTCGCGCGCGATTCGATTGGCGGCAACGCTCCGGGGCTCTGGGAGGCTTCAAAGCCCTCACGTGCCGAAAGGTCGGCGTAGCGGCTTTGGTCTGTGTCCTGCCCGGGTTGGGGTCGAGCATGATCAGGGGGCCGTACGCTGGTTGGCAACTCGGTCAGCTCTTGAGCCTGACCGCAATGTGATCGAGTGGCCCCCTGGTCTTGCTCGACGCGGGCCCCGACCCGGGGAGGTGGGTAAAGCCGTGGAGCCGACCGCCCCAGGCCACAGAGGCGGTCACCACCCCTCAACCCGAGCCGTCAGGCGTGCGGCCGACGGCCGGGCCGGAGCGGGGCGAAGACAGGAGCGGCGGCCCGGACGACGGGCCGCACGCGCCGCGCCGTGCGCGGCGCGTGCCTTGATGAAGTAGAGAAAGTTCCACCGCGCTCAGGTGGGCGGTCCTCAAGACCAGTCCACCTACCGCCTCGACAATGCACTGACCTCGACAAACGAGCCGCGTCGCCTGCAACGCCGGTCTTCCTGGCCAGAGGTTGGCCACTATGGGCGGCGCCGGCGGGCCGCGACCCCCTCAATGCGAACTACGGGCGGGGTAGTCGCTGAGGTTTCGCCTGGCCGCCGCGCTGTCGACGGTTCCGAGATGTCACCCACGGTCGTCGGGGTTGCTGTACGCATTCGCTGCCTCTGAGGGCCCACAGGGAGACGGAGCTGTCCGGTGTCTGGGCGCCAAGGAGGATCAGGGAGCCGCGGAGACAGCAGGCGAACCGGCTCCGGCAATTAGTCGGCGCCCATCATGCGCACGCACCTGCGTCCCCTCGCTGTCGAGGGCGTCTAGGACGCGCACGGAGTAGGCCTCAAGCATGTGGCTCTTGACCTCTTCGCGGGTGAACCACTGCACATCCACTGATTCGCTAGAGGTCCGCTCTTCCCCGCCAACCGGCCGGCAAAGAAACACGAGGGCCACGATGCCTCGCGCCATGTTCTTGTAGACCCCGGTCAGACGCACAGCGTCGACCTTGATGCCGGTCTCTTCCAGGACTTCCCGGCAAGCGCCGTCCTCCGGCCGCTCGTCAAGCTCCAGGACGCCGCCCGGTGCCTCCCACGCACCGTTATCGGCCCGCCGGATCACGAGAACACGCCCATCCTCGCGGACCACGATGCCCGCCACGGAGACCGAGTGCAGCGACATTGACGCGCCTTCCTGGGTAGCGTTACTCATGTATATGAGCATAGGAGGAACAGAAGGACATGGGGACCACAGCCTCTAGGGACTCTGGCAAGCCACGGTACCTACAGATCGCCGAAGACCTCGCTCAGCAGATCAGGGCTGGAGTGCTCCCGCCCGGAGAGAAGGTACCCAGCGAGTCCGAGCTGATGGCTCGCTACTCGGTGTCGCAGGGCACGGCCCGTAAGGCCGTCGCAGAGCTGCGCCCGACCGGCCTCATCGACACCCACCACGGCAAGGGTTCATTCGTAAAGAGCCAGCCCCCGGTGCGCCGCAAGTCCTCGGATCGGTTCCGGCGGTCGCACCGCAGGGCGGGGAAGGCCGCCTACATCGCGGAGACGGAGCAGGCAGGCAAGACACCCGGCGTAACGGTCCTCTACATCGGCCCGACCGAAGCACCGAGCGAGATCGCGGAACGGCTGGGCGTGCCCGCCGGCACACAGGTGCTTGCACGTCGGCGTCTGTACTTCAGCAACGGCACACCGACGGAAGAGGCGACGTCCTACCTGCCGTGGGACATCGCGAAGGACATCCCGGAACTGTTCGCCGAGAATCCGGGCGGCGGCGGCATCTACGCGCGGCTGGAGGATAACGGGCACACGTTTTCGGAGTTCACCGAGACGGTCCGCGCGAGGCTTGCAACCAAACAGGAGACGGTCGCCCTGAGCCTCAGCCCCGGCTCACCGATCATCCACCTCACGCGCAGTGCGGAGACGGAGGCGGGCCGCGTCGTGGAGGTATGCGACACCATCATGGCCGCTGACCAGTTCGTTCTCGACTACCGCATTCCCGCAGGCGACTGACGGAAGCTCAGCCCAGACGGCCCGTCGCGAAGAATCTTCTCGCGGCGGGTTGACTCATGTACATGAGTTGGGCACTCTAATGAACGCAACTCCTGCACATAAGTGCAGGAGTGCAGGAGCTCTCAAGCTCCGTGCATTGCGTGCCCGAAAGGGCGCGTTGCTCCACAACTCCAAAGCGTGATCCATCGCAGTAAGACGGCCGTGAGTGCACCGACCGGGGGGCGAGTGGAGACCAGTCGGCCGAGACCGGACCCGCGTCACAACCGGGTCCCACACCCCGTAGGGGGACACGCCACCGACTCAAAAGAACCGCACGGCACACCTTGTCGCTGTCACGACCTCCGGGATTTCGGAACTCCCCGGAGCGAACAGCGTCGTGCGAAGAGGAGATCCGCATACGCACGAGCCACACCCACCAACGGCACGCGGCCCCGGTGCTGGAACACCGGGGCCGCTGTCGGGCCGTTCCACTGCGAGGAGAAAACGACCCATGAAGACCATCGCTGCACTTCAGGCCCTTATTACGGCCGCGTCGCTGGACTGTGAGCCGTCGGACGCGGAGCTGAACGCGATCGAGCTGGAGATGCCGCTCATCCGGGCGGAAGTTGAGCTGCTGGACGCACAGATCACGACGCTCGACCGGACGCCGTCGCAGCTGGACGCACGGCGGATCCGACGGGCGCGCCGGCAGGTGCTTGGCGCCCGGCGGGCGCTGTCCAACCAGGCCGCTTCCGACACGCCGGAGGTGGCCTGATGACGGCCACGTTCACGGCACAAATGGCCGTAAGCCAGACGACCGGGCGCTGGCGGCTGTACGTGGTGTTGCTCGGCGTACCGGTGTCGCAGTGGCCTGAGCACGACTTCGGTCGGGGTGCTGCGGTGCCGACCGTGGCGGAGCGTTCACGGGCGCTGAACGCACTCGGCTACATGTTCACGGGCGGCACCGGGTGGGAGTGGAGCGAGACCAGTGACACGGTCGACGACGCTGCCTCACCGGTGCGGCTCATCGCCTCCGTGAGGGTGCGGGAGGCGGCGGGATGAACAGTGTTCAGATCCGTTCAGCCGAGCGCGCCCTGTCAGTCGGCACCTGGATGATCGTCGGCGGGGCGATGCTGTACTCGATCCTCACGGTCACCCCGCTCATGGCCAAGCACACCGCCGAAGAGTGGGACTGGACGGCACCGATCCTGCCGCTGGTGGTGGACGCCGCAGTGGTGATCGTGGTGCGCCTGGATTCGGTTCTCGCCCGCCTGGGCGGGGATGGCGGACGGTGGCCCATCGCGCTGCGGTGGATGACCGGCTGCATGACCCTCGCGCTCAACATTGCGGACTCCGCCCTGAGGAAAGACCTGGTGGGAGTGGCTGTGCATGCGGTCGCGCCGCTGCTGCTGATCGTCACAGCGGAGACCGGGCTCGCCTATCGCCGCGCCATCACCGCCGCCCTCACCGCCCACGAGACACGCCAGAAGGCGGAACGGCTGGAGCGGGAGAAGGCAGTGTCACAGCAGCGCGAGGCGGCCGAGCGGCGGGCCCGTGAGGAGCGGGAGCACACTGCAACGCTGGCGCGTGAACAGCGTGAGCACGAAGCGGCGTTGGCCCGTGAACGCGCCGAGCGGGAAGAGGCGGCGCGGCGCGAGGAACGTGAGCGCACCGACGCCCAGGAGCGGGCGGAGCGGGAGGCTCGTGAGCGCCGTGAACGCGAGCGTGAACAGCAGCAGCGCGAGCGTGAACGCCGTGAACGCGAGGCCGCCGAGCGTCGCGAGAGCGAGCGCCGGGAGCGGGAAGCCGCAGCCCGTCGTGAACAGCGTGAGCGTCAGGAGCGGGCGGAGCGTGAACGCGCGGCGCTGCTCGCGAACGGCCCTGCGGCGGAGAAGCTGCCCGAGGACCACGCCCGCCGGGTCGTGCACGCCGCGTTCGGTGAAGGACTGCCGGTGCGGGCTGCTGCTGACCTGTGCGGCTGGTCGATCGGCTGGGTTTCCACCCGCTACCAGGAACTGCGCGACAACGCGCCGTCCGGTCCGCGTGCTCTGGAAGGAGTCACCTCGTGAAGCTCTCCCCGAACACCACACCGGCCGAGCCGGATGACCTGCTGATCCGTCTGCACAACATGGTCGGCGCCGCCCTCGACATCACCGGCAAGACCTACGGCAGTAACTCCCGCTGGGACTGTCACGGCTGCTGTGCCCACTCGGAGTACCCCGAGCTGGACAGCATCGCGTTCACACGCGACAAGGCCAACGCTCACGCCGCGTCCTGCCGGGCCGCGTACCACCGGCTGACCTGATGACCGCCCGCCGCGACCTGTACGACCCCAAAGGCGAAAGGCACGGCATCCCCACGTTCTTGTGGAAGCTCGCGCCCGACGGCTACGCCACCTACCGGCAGCTCCGTGCTGCCGGGCTGCGGCCCGGTGGCCAGCCAGTTGCCGCGCAACTCCTGCGTCCGCGCCGCCGGCGCGGCCCGCTGACCGCCTACCTGTACCGGATCGACCTGGCCTTGCCAGTGCGGCCGATGACACCTGGCCGCCGCGCGGCTCTGGCCAAGGCGAACGCCGCGCAGCAGATCTGCCCGAACTGCCGCCGCGACGTGGGGTATCGCATCCCGCGCTCGCACGGCATGTGCGGCACCTGCATCCACCACGAGGATCAGCGCGCTGCCTGAAGTCCGCAGGGCCCGGCCCTCTCCTCCACAGATCCGGCCGGGCCCCTACTCCAGACAAGGAGTGCACCCAGCATGACCGACACCACCATCACCCCGGTAGCGGGCCCCGAAGCCCCGCCGGACACCACACCGCCTCCGGCCCCGCCCGATCAGGTCAAGCCCACCCCGGCCGCCGGCGTGGACCACACGCCGGGAGGGTGGCCGGTCGTCCCCCTCGCGGTGACCGGCACAAACGCCACCACCTCTCTGCTGGCTGCGGCCGCGCTGGTCGGCGGACCGGTCGCACTCGCCGTCGCCGCAACCGGCGCGGTCGTCCTCGGCACGGCCGCTGCCACGCGCAACCGCCGGGACCAGCGGCGGAAGACCAACGGCAAGGCAGCCACCAAAGCGGCCAACCCCGCGAAGAGTGCCCGCCGCCCTGCGGCCGGCCGGGTGCCGCAGCAACGTCCCACCTCACGCGGCAAGGCCAGCACCGCCAAGCGCACGGGCGGCAAGCCCGGCGGCGCGCTGAGTGGTCGGGGCAAGCCCAGCCGGGGCTCGACTGGGTCAGCGCCGTCAGGCAAACCTGCGGCTAGCAGCCGCAAGGGAGCCCGGACCGCGTCCATGGGCGCCACTTCCGTTGTGGGCAAGACCCGTGGCCGGGCTGGGCAGGTCAAGGCGCTGCGGGAGGCGCAGCGGCAGGCGTCGCCGTCGCGGGCCGCACGTCGCGCCGAGACGACGGGTGCACGCCGTTCGGCCGCCGACGCCCGCAAGGCGGTCAAGTCTCAGGCCCGTACGGCGTCCCTGGCCCGCAAGGGGTCGGTAGGGCGTGCGGCTGCCAAGGGGTTGGGCAGGGCGAGCAAGGCTCGCAGCGGTGCCGTTGACCGGGCGCGGGCGGCTCATGACCAGCGGGCTGCCGGGCAGGTCGGGCAGCAGCGGACGGCGGTGCGCAAGGCACCGGCCCGCAAGAAGGCGCGTAAGGCGCTGAGGCGGTCTACGGCTCGGTTCCAGGGCCGCCGCCTACTGGCGGCGCTGCTCGGCGGGGCGCTCGGCATCGTCGGGATGTTCACCACGCCGCTCGGCCGGAAGCTCGGCTGGGCCTGGCTGATGCACCCCGGCCGTCGCCTCTACCAGCGGCTCACGCGCACCGCTGAGGAACAGCGCGAGACGCGGGACGGCGCGATCCTCGCCGCCCTCAAGGACGAAGAGACCGCCGCAGACGCAGAAGCGGCCGACGACGGCAGCGAGCAGATCAGCGACACGGCGGAGCGCCCGGATGGGCCGACGCCAGCAATACACACCACCACGAGTGAGGGAGAGAGCGTGTCCGGGTTCAACTTTGAAGAGCAGGCAGCAGAGATGGAGTCCGCGGCTCAGCAGTACGAGCCGGACAACGCCATGGAGATCCTCGCCATGGTCGAAGGACTCCCCGCCGCGCTGACCAGCGTGGCGAACGTCATGAAGATCCTCGCCGAGCGGGCCGACTCCGAGTTCCCGCTGGAGAAGGAAGTCGCGGACGGCTTCAGCGACATCTTCGGCGCGGTGATGAGCGCCGTTGCCGTCGCGGAGGACATGGGCCCGCTGTTCCGCCAGGCCCACGAGCAGGACATCGCCCGCCACGAGGACCCGCGCAACGGGCCCGACGCCGAGAAGGGATGGAACGTCTGATCATGACCACCAACACACAGGCCAACACCGGGCCGGTGTGGGACTGGGCTGCCGGTCACGGACCCGTGACCGGCGCCTTGTCCGCCACCACCGGATGCCTCGCCGTCGCCACCACCGGAGCCGCCACCGGCATGCCCCCCGGCTGGGCCCTCGCCGTCGGGACGGCCGGCGCGATCGGCCACACCATCAGCAGCCTCCGCGAACGCCTCTCCGCCCGCACCATCGCCATGCGCTCCGCTTCCTGGCTCATCGGCGCTGGATGGACGACGTGGGCCATGACCACCGGCCCCCTCACCTGGGCCGCCCTCGGCTCGCTCGCCACCATCGGCGTCGGCATGGGAGCGGCGGCCCGCTCCACCCTCCTCTACGAAGAGGCGCGGGAGCTGGAGGCGATCGCCGCCGACGAACGCCAGGTCGCCCGCGAACTGTCAGCCGAACGCCGGGCGATCGCCGCCGAATGGGTCGACCGCGTCCAACGGGTCTGTCACATCACCCTGCGCGTGCTCGCGGTCGAGATGTGGCCCACAGGTACCGGGTTCACCATCGACGCCGAACTCCCGGCCGGGGGCACCACCTACGACAGGGTTGCGCAGTACTCCGGGCAGCTCTCCGCCGATGCCCGGTTGCCGCACGGCTGCAGCGCCGTCGCCTCTCAAGGCGTCCACCAGGGCCGGGTCCTGATCGACGTGACCACGGTGAACGTGCTGGTGGAGGAGCGTCCCTACCCGTCGGAGTACGGGCCGCTGTCGATCTACACCGGTATCCCGTGGGGATATCGCACCAACGCGGAAGAGATCTGCGTCTACCTGCGCGAGCAGTGCGCGCTGGTCGTCGGCCCGACCGGTTCGGGCAAGACGAACATGGTCCACGTCATCCTCGCCGGGTTCGCCCGCACCACCGACGTCCTCACCTGGGTGATCGACCTGAACGCCGGATCGGCCGGCCTGCCGTGGGTACGGCCCGCGCTCGACGAGCAGGGCGGGTTCGTGGACGGCATGGTCCCGGGTGTGGACTGGCTCGCCTCCACGCACACCGAGGCCATGCTGATGCTTCAGGCCGCGCTCGCCATCGGCCATCACCGCAAGGTCGCCTACCAGGACCTCATGGCCAAGGCGAACACCGACCAGCTCCCCATCAGCGCCAAGATTCCGCAGATCATGCTCGTCATCGACGAGGGCGCGGAGATCCTGACCAGCACCGACCGGAACATGAAGGAACTCGCGAAGAAGATCCTCGAAGTGATCCGGATGCTGCGGGCCATGGGCATCCGCACCGTCCTCACCGCGCTCGGCGCCACCGGATCGGTCCTGGGGAACCTGATGATCCGCCGGGAGGCCAAAGCCCGCGTCTGCCTGACCGGCGGAGAGGTCGAGGGCATGGACCTGAGCAAGGTCTTCCCCGGATCCCGTGGACTCAAGGTCGACCAAGCCCCCTACAAGGGCGCCGGGTTCATGGGCACCCCCGAATCACCCGCCGCCCTGTTCAAAAACTGGCGCATCCTGCCCAACCAGATCCGCGAGATCGTCGCCGCCACGTCCGACATGCACCCCACGCTGGACGAGATCTCCCGCCAGGCAGCCGGCAACGCCTACACGAACCGGTGGGACCCCGAGCGCACCGCATGGATGCGCGACACCCTCCACACGCCTGTGGACGGCGGGCCCCAGAAGACGGACGCGGCGAGCGGGCTGAACCTGTCCGCCCACCGCGACGAGCAGCCGACCACCGGGCCGCCGAAGGCGGACGAGGAAGCACTGGCGCGGAAGTTCCGCGAGCAGATCGACGCCCAGTTCGCCACCACCCACGAACCGGGTGACGCAAAGCCAAAGCAACCACCCGCACCGGCGGGGCTGAACCTGTCCGCCCTGCGCGGCGAGGACAACGCTGCCAAAGAGGCGGCGCTCGCGCTGCTGCTCGCCGCCGGGCCCGAGGGCACCGGAGCATCCGCAATCGCCCGCGCGCTCGCAAACGAGCACGGCACCACCCGGCAGACCGTCGTCGGATGGCTCAAGACATGGACCGAAGACGGCACCGCGGTACGCGTTGGGGCCGGTACCAAGACCCGGTACGTCCACCGCCAGCACGCCCCCGAGAACCCCACCGACAAGTGAGTGCCTGTCGCTGTCGCGCCACTCGCGAGAAGGGCCCTGGATGCCCCGTGAGGGGCGGAAGTGGCTTGTGACCTGCGAGGCGACAAGCGACAAGACAAGACAAGCGACAAGCCGCACGACGCGGCAGACGACAAGCGAGACGCCACAGAGCACTGGCCATGCACGACCACGAGGGCCCTGCCGGAACACGTCCGGCAGAGCCCTTTCACACCCGGAAGGGGAACGTCATGCCCGCCTACGAACCGCCCGGAATCGCACCGCACATACCCGCAGAGACCTACCACCGAGCACAGCGCGAGGGGCGACCGATCATCGTCGTCCACACCACCCCGCCCATCAGGCGGCCGGCGCGCACCTACCTGCTGCCGCTCGCTCTCGGCCTAGCTGTAGCCATAGGGCTGTTGGGCACCGTCGCCGCGGCGCTGGCCCTGTTCGAGTTCGCCGCCCGCACAGCCGCGCTTGTCGGCGGCCTGGCCGGACCGATCGGGCTGGGCCTGACGTTCAAGCTCGCTCGCCCCAAGAAATGACGCCAGGGCGACCGCCCACTCTCGCCAAAGAAGCGCGGTCGCCCTGGTCTCCCAGCAATCGAGAAGAGAACTGGAGACCTCCAGCATGACCCATCACGCACGTTCCGCGCTGCTATCCGCAGCACTGGACGCCGCCGCCCGAGGACGGGCGGTGTTCCCGCTGCGCCCCGGCGGTAAGCCGCCCGCCCTGCACGGTGAGGCTCGATGCCCCCGCACCGGGGACTGCACCGTGGGGCATCGGGTGCCCGAGCAGCGCGCCACCACCGACCCCGACAAGATCCGGCAAGCGTGGGCCACGCGCCCGTTCAACATCGGTCTGGCAACAGGCCCGGCGGGGTTGCTCGTGGTCGATCTCGACAGGCTCAAGCCCACAGACCTGAAAGGAACGCCTGACGGCGTCACTTCCTTTGCAGCGCTCTGCGAGCGCGCCGGGCAGCCCGTCCCCACCACCTACCGGGTGCGGACTGCGAGCGGCGGACAGCACCTGTACTTCACCGCCCCGGAAGGTGTCCGGCTGCCGAGCAGCAAAGGCAAGCTCGCGCCCAAGATCGACACCCGGGCATGGGGCGGGTATGTCGTCGCCGCCGGAAGCGTGGTCGACGGCAGCCGGTACGAGGTTGTGGACGCCGCTCCGGTCGCCGCGCTGCCCGGGTGGTTGCTCGATGCTCTCAAGCCCGCCGAGCGCTCCGCCCCGTCTCCGGTGCTGGCGCCGAAGCTTGGTAATCGCCGTGCCGAGGTTGTCCTGGAACGCGAGAAGGCAGCCGTAGCGGCAGCGCGGGAAGGCGGCCGGGAAGCTGAACTGTTCCGGGCCGCCCGCGCCATGGGCCGGTTCGTCGCGTGGGGCGAGATCTCGCGACACGTCGTCGAAGAGGCTTTTCAGACGGCGGCGGAGTCGACCGGACTCCCGGCGTCCCAGTGCCGCTCGACTCTGCGCAGCGCTTTGAACTGGTCCATCCGGACATGCCGGCCCCGGGAGACGGCATGAGCCCACGACCCGATGCGCCACTGAAAAGCACTCCCGCCGCCACCGGCTCCAGCCCCGCCGCCACCGGCTCCAGCCCCGCCGTACCGGCGCCGGCCACGCACGGCGGTGGTGCGCCGAAGGTCGCCGCCCGCGAGGGCGTCCCATCATCTGTTCGTCCTGCCCCGCAGACCGGCGACGGCAGGTACGTGAGCGGGTTGCTACACGTCGTCGCACCGCAGGGCGTGATCCCCACGGCCACCTCGGTCTGTGACTGCGGACGCAACCGCAGCGCGGTCGGACGCAAACAGGTGATCGCCCTGGTCGAAGACCACACCGCCCACCGAGACCTCTGCCCCCTGCGCACCGCTTCCCAGGAAGAGAGGACCGCCGCATGACCAGGCCTATCCGGCATGTGGTCATGATGAGCGGCGGGATCGGGTCGTGGGCCACCGCGAAGCGGGTCATTGACCGCCATGGGCCAGACGAGACGGTCCTTCTGTTTGCGGACACGAAGGTCGAAGACCCGGACGTTTACCGTTTCCTGCATGAGGCCGTGGACCTGCTCGGGGCCCGTCTGGTCACGGTTGCCGATGGGCGCACGCCCTGGGAGGTCTTCCGGGATCGCCGCATCATCGGCAACTCCCGGATCGCACCATGCAGCCAGTTCCTCAAGCAGATTCCCTGCCGAACCTGGCTTGAGGAGAACACCGACCCCACGCAGGCCGCCGTATACGTGGGCATCGACTGGAGCGAAACGCACCGTCTGCCTGCCATCCAGAAGGCATACCTGCCGTGGACGGCGCTGGCCCCACTGTGCGAGCCGCCCTACAGCGACAAGGACCACCTGATCCGCGAGGCCGAAGCCTGCGGACTCAAGCCCCCGCAGATGTACGCCCAGGGCTACCCGCACGCGAACTGCGGCGGCGCCTGCGTCCGCGGCGGCCAAGCCCAATGGGCCCGCCTTCTGAAGACCAACCCCCAACGCTTCGACCAGGAAGCGCGCCAGGAACAAGCCCTCCGGGCTGATCTCGGCAGGACGTCGCCATCCTGCGCGACCGCTCAGGCGGCACCACCCGCCCCCTGCCCCTGATCGAACTACGCACGCGCATCACCGAAGGCCAAGCCAACCAAGAAGAGCTGGCCACGGATTGGGGCGGCTGCGGCTGCTTCACCGACCTCGCCCCCTCACCGTCTGGAGACACCATGACCACACCCAGCGGTCAGCACACCCCACCCACCGACGGCGCCGCCCTGCTCAACGACGTGGAAGCCTTCCACCGTCGCTTCAACGTCTTCCCCCGGGAAGCTGCGTACGTGGCTGTGACGTTGTGGGACGCGCACGCGCACCTGATCGACGTTCTCGACGGAACAGCCCGCATCGCCTTCCTGTCTCCGGAACCGGGGTCGGGCAAGTCGCGGGCGCTGGAGATCGTGGAGACCCTCACCCCGCGGGCCGCGACCACGGTCAACGCGTCCGCCAACGCACTGTTCCGCCTGGTCGAAGCCCCCGAGGGAACGCCCACACTCCTCTTCGATGAGATCGACACCGTGTTCGGCGCCAAAGCCGGAGGGGACGAATTGGTCCGTGGGTTCCTGAACTCCGGCTACCGCCGCGGCGGCAAGTCCCTTCGCTGCGTCTCGGACGGCAACAACCAGACTGCCGCCTGGTTCTCGTCCTTCTGCGCCGTCGCCATGGCTGGCCTCGGCTCGCTGCCCGATACGATCCTCACCCGCTCGGTGATCATCCGTATGCGCAAGCGTGCCCCCAATGAGAAGTGCGAGCCCTACCGGCGTCGCAGCCACGAGCATCAAGGCCACGCCCTGCGCGACCGACTCGCCGCCTGGACGCACACAGTGCGAGAGCAGGTGGCCGAGGCGTGGCCGGTCATGCTCGAGGGTGTCAGCGACCGACCGGCTGACGTGTGGGAGCCGCTGCTCGCCGTCGCGGACGCGGCCGGCGGGGAATGGCCCGGGCGGGCTCGCGCGGCCTGCCTGGAACTCATTCACGCAGCGACCGAGAACGACGAAGCCTCACTGGGGGTCCGTCTCCTCACTGACCTACGCGACACCGTGTTCTGCGGCGCGGACCGGGTGCCCACCGCCGTCATCCTCGAATGCCTGCTGCGCATGGACGAGGGACCGTGGGCAGACCTGGACGACAAACCACTGAACTCCCGCACCCTGGCCAAGCTCCTGGGCCAGTACGTCACCTCCACCAACAAGCCCATCAAGCCGCGCGGCATCCGCACGCCATCAGGATTCCCGAAGGGCTACTACGCGGAAGACCTCGCGGACGCCTGGACCCGGTACTGCCCCCTACCCCCCTCCCAGGTCCGCCACGTCCGCCACGCCGCCACACCGCAGGTCAGCGGGGGTGAATCTGTGGCGGATAGCGGTTCTGGCACACGCCACATGCCCGCGGAAACCGCCACACCCCTGTTCCCTGCCGTCGGCTGATCAGCCTGCCCATGGGTGCCGCCGCACTCGCGGTGTGGCGACACCTATCCGCCACACCACCGGCATCCGCCACAAATGCAGGCCTCTGACCTGCGATGTGGCGGCGTGGCGGACGTGGCGGATCCCCCAGAGGGGGGCGACCCAGAGTGCTCAACTTCCTGAACGAGGAGCTGTGAACGTGGGCCTCAACAACGTAGATCTCCCGGAAAGCTACTCAGCCGCCCAAGTCGCGCGGTCCCTTGGCTGCTCCGAATGGTGGGTCAAGGAGCAGGCACGACGCCGTCGAATCCCGTTCATGCGGAGTGGAAGTGGCTACCGCTTCACCCGCGAGCACGTGCGAGAGATCTTCCAGCTCCTGGAAGAGCGGCCGGAGTTGGTGGCCGCGCCGAAGCCTGCCGCCGCATCTGCAAGGCAGCGCGGCGACCGCCACCCGGGAGGGCCGGTGGTGCAGCTCAGGGCGAAGCGCCCACGGCGCGCACGCAACGCCGCCTAACGAATGACCAGGGAAGGGTGGGAGTCGAACGCGGCTCCCACCCTTCTCATTGCCACGAGGGAGATCATGGGATTCGCAGAGAACCGCGGTACGTACTGGCGCGCCCGCTACAAGATCTCAACAGGCAAATACGGCACACTCACCGACGCGAGCGGCAACACCGTTCGCTTCCGCACGAAGCGGGAAGCAAAGAGGGCCGCAGACGCCGAAGAGTCGAAGATCCGCTCAGGTGAATGGAAAGATCCAGCAGCCGGACAGATCACCTTTGGCGCCTATGCCTCTCGCTGGTACGCGGTGCAAGACCTGGCCGCATCCACCATGCAGAACTACCGCCGCCACATTGAAGAGCACCTGCTGCCCGAGTTCGCGGACCTGCCACTCGCAGCGATCCAACGCACGGACGTCGATGCGTGGGACAGGAAGGAACGGGCCCTCTATGCCGCGTCCAGCGTGAAGACCTGGCGTGGCACTCTCCACCTTCTCTTTGAGGACGCTGTGGACGAGGATCTCCTCAGCGCCAACCCCGCCACTAGGCGCCGCGGCAGGGGCAAGCGCGCCGGCCGTTCGCGCAATCGAGGACCAGAGAAGGTGATCACAGACCCGCTCGGCCTCCTGCTCATCGCCGAACGCGCATCGCTTCTCTCTGGTCGCGATGACGAGTTTGTGGGGGTAGTGACCAAGGGGTACACCGGCGTGCGCTGGGGAGAACTTGTTGGTCTGGAGACCGAGTTCCTGCGCCCCGCAGCTCTGCGCATCGAATGGCAGCTCTACGAACTCGACTCAGGTGTGTTCGAGCGGTGCCCGCCCAAGGACGACAGTTACCGCACCGTAGACATCCCGTCGTGGCTGGCACGGCTGATCTCCGCTCACGTCGCTCGTACCAGTCCGACGCCGTGCCCGTGCCATGGAAAGATCCACGTCTTCCGCGGACAGGGAGTGTCCCGCACGGGGGAGACCGGAGCGAAGGTGGTGGACGTAGCGCGCCGCGCCGGCGTTTCCACCGGCACCGTGTCGAACGTCTTGAACCGTCCGGACTCCGTGGCTGAACCGACCACGCAGCGAGTGCGGGAAGCCATCGACGCTCTCGGCTTCACTCGCGGCGGTGGCGCCGTGGACCAGGCCGCGCACTGGCGAAGGAACGGTTTCGCCACCTGGCTGTTCACCCCGGCCGCCTCGGGTTGGTACCCGAAGAAGGCGCCGCAGGAAGCGCGCCCGGTGCCGTTGCTCGCCGAGCCCCGGCCCGGTATGCCAGCGCGGGGAAGGGGTGCCGCAGGGCGGGCGGATGCGTGCTGGATGCCGATCGCGAAGGGCCTGACGCCGCACGGAGCGCGCCACATGCACAAGACGCGGATGGAGGGTTTTCGTACCCCGCCCAAGCTGATGGACGAGCGGCTCGGTCACTTGGACGGGTCGGTGCAGGCGCGCTACACGCACATCACCCGCCAGATGCGCATGGAGCTGATGGCGAACCTGACCGCGGAGTGGGAAGCGGCGCTCGATGCCCGCCTGGCGCTGTGCCCGACGTCCCCCGTAACCGTGCTGAACGCGCTGCTGCAGGAGCGTCTGGCCGCACGCCAGTAGGGGCCGCTGGGAGAGAAATTCCAAGATCTTCTCCCAGATTTCTCCCAGGAGCATCGCAGATACAAATCAGGCCCGGTCTTCCTGAACGGAAGACCGGGCCTGACCTGGTGTTTCAGCTGTCGGGGTGGCGGGATTTGAACCCACGACCTCTTCGTCCCGAACGAAGCGCGCTGCCAAGCTGCGCTACACCCCGATTGTCGCGCGCGTCGCGGCGACATCGATTACTTTAGCGGACTCGCGGCCGGAGGCGAAATCCGGTTTCGGCGGGCCCGCAGGTCGGCGCGGCGGAGCTGGCGCGCGGCGGCTACCGGTCGCGGGGGGTCAGGGTCAGCAGCGTCGCCTCAGGCGGGCACGCGAAGCGGACCGGGGTGTAGCGGTTGGTGCCGCAGCCCGCCGAGACGTGGAGGTAGGCGCGCCGGCCGTCGGCGGTGTGCGCCGACAGGCCCTTGGCCCGGTCCTTGTCGAGGTCGCAGTTGGTGACGAGCGCACCGTAGAAGGGCACGCACAGCTGGCCGCCGTGCGTGTGCCCGGCCAGGATCAGCGGGTAGCCGTCGCTCGTGAAGGCGTCGAGCGAGCGCAGGTACGGGGCGTGGACCACGCCGATGGAGAAGTCCGCCGACGGGTCCGGACCGCCCGCGACCTCGGCGTACCTGTCCCGCTTGATGTGCGGGTCGTCGACGCCGGTGAAGGCGATCTCCATGCCGTCGAGGCCGCCCAGCTTGAGCCGGCCCCGGGTATTGGTGAGGTTGACCCAGCCCGCCGCGTCGAAGCCGTCGCGCAGCAGCTCCCACGGGTTGTGCACGGCGCCGACGGCCGGCGGGTTGCCGTTCAGTCCGTACCTGCCCTGCGCCTTCTCCAGGAGGTAGCGGGCGGGGTTGCGGAGCTTGGGGCCGTAGTAGTCGTTCGACCCGAAGACGTAGACGCCCGGGAACTCCATCAGCGGGCCGAGCGCGTCCAGCACCTCCGGGACACCGTCCGGGTCGGAGAGGTTGTCGCCCGTGTTGACGACGAAGTCGGGGCGCAGGCCCGCCAGCGACTGGAGCCAGCGCTGCTTCTTGCGCTGCCCGCCGACCATGTGGATGTCCGAGACCTGGAGTACGCGCAGCGGGCGGGCCCCGGGTGGGAGTACGGGCACGGTCACCCGCCGGAGCCGGAAGGACCGGGCCTCGAAGCCGGCGGCATAAGCGAGGCCGGCCGCGCCAACAGCCGTGATTCCCGCGGTGACTTTCAGGGGTACCCCGTAACGTGCGCGCATGCGCCCATCGTCGCAGACAGCGACGGCGCAGGAAATCGGCGGGCGTGAGCGGGTGCGCACCTGCCACACTTGGCCCATGACCACGCTCAAGTCCAAGCTCCAGGAAGACCTCACCACCGCCATCAGGGCGCGTGACGAGCTGACCTCGTCCACGCTCCGGCTGACCCTCACCGCGATCACCAAGGAGGAGGTCGGCGGCAAGACGGCGCGCGAGCTCTCCGACGACGAGGTGCAGAAGGTGATCGCCAAGGAGGCGAAGAAGCGCCGCGAGGCGGCCGAGGCCTTCACCCAGGGCGGCCGGGCCGAGTCGGCGGAGCGCGAGAAGGCGGAGGGCGCGATCCTCGACGCGTACCTGCCCCAGCAGCTGAGCGACGACGAGCTGCACGCCATCGTCGGGCAGGCCGTGGAAGAGGCGAAGGCCGCGGGCGCCGAGGGGCCGCGCGCGATGGGCGCCGTCATGAAGATCGTGAACCCGAAGGTGGCGGGCCGCGCCGAGGGCGGGCGCGTGGCCGCCGCGGTGAAGCAACTGCTGGCCGGCTGAGCGGCAGACCGCCCGCAGCGAACTGGCTCCGCAGTACGACGAGTGTGTTGCCTCGCAGTGCGACGGGCGTTTCGGCTCGCGGTACGACGGAGGGGCGGCCCGGGGGGTTTAGACCGGGGCCCCCCCCGGGGTGGGGGGGGGGCCGCGGCCACGGGCCCGGAGCCCCCCCGGCGCCCCCCCAAGCGGGGGGGGGGCCG